>CAYMZV010000058.1:0-17319 GCA_964394965.1 uncultured Chryseobacterium sp. | reverse complement strand
TGACATGTTCCAGTTTACTTATGAGCCGCTTACAATCTGCTTTGACTCAGGTTTAATTATTGGGTTTTAAGCTTCAGATGAAGACGGTTCAATTTTTTTAAGTCTTGAAAAAACAGTTGAAGGGAATGTTTCTCCTGACTATGTTTTATTTGTTCAAAAAAATAGATTTTCGCTTTCTGTATTGGGTGAGAAATATTCTCATCCAGAAATTATGAAAATTATAATGCATAAAAAAATAAGCGAAATATTTATTTTAAAAGGACCACCTCTATATGATTTAAGAAGGGAATGTGGCGTGGCGTTTATAAATGAAGACAATCATCTGATGATCGTAATGGATGATGGGGGAAATATGAGTGTTTATTTTGACAAGAAGGAAATTTATCCAGGGACGGAGTGGATACCTGTAAAATAAATTTGCATGACAGATTATTCTAAATCAAAATATTTGACGGAACAAAAAGAACTCCTTAAACAACTTTGGGGACCTTCAATTGTTGACATGAATCGTCATTTTGATGAATCTTGCCCTGAATCAATGAGCAATTTTCTTCTTAAACAAATACTCCTGAGCCTTACGATCAATCACCGAAGGTTTCCCATCCCGCATCCACTCCATAATTTCTTTTCGTGAAAAGGTTAGTGGCTTCTTCCTCGAAATTACCGGAATTTCCAAACGCGAAACTTTTGTATAAAGTGTCTTTATCGTATAACCCGTAATTTTTGTAACAGTTTCAGCAAATATCACATCGTCATCATCCTCATGCAGTTTACTTTTTCCTTTTCTCAAAAGCTGCGCCTTTTCAAGTTCCTCTGAAACGATCTTTCGAGTGAGTTCAATACACTCCTGCACCGAAAGTCCAAATACAGGTTTGTTAATGTCGTCCATCTGTCGTAAAGTTTGATGGCCGCAATTTTTGCATTCTATGACCTTTAGACATAGAAGAGTGGAATTTCCACCTCTAAAAAACACGTATAAAATTCCACTTGCCGCTTATTTCCCTAATTCCAAGATTATTTCCTCGATATCAGCTATACTTTTCGAATCTTCCTTACCAAAAGCTTTGAAGTTTGAATAAGTTTTTTGAAGCTTAGTAACATCGATGGAATTTCCATCAGCATCATAAAATCTATTTGCGATGATTCGGCCTATTTTGCGCTTATGACCGCTATTAATATATCCTCCCTCTATAAGCCGAACAAACAAATGGGTAATCTGTCTCATGTTTAAAGGTTTCAAAAGCCATTTAATTTTTTCAAATGAATCAGTTCCTTCATCAATAACGACAATTGAACAGAATGTACGATAATCACAATTGACGAGAGCCTTTTGCTTCAGTAAATCACATAACTTATTCCTTTTGTCATCAAATTTCATCCATTGAAAATAATTTTCCACTTGGCCCACATCTGTTTTCTTTTTGGTGTTTTTCGAAGTTTTCTTTTCACGAGCGAGTTCATCTTTTCTCTTGCGTTCATGTAATTTGAACAACTCAATCGCATTTTCGTTCATCTTCTTAAACTCATCTATCTGAGAATGAAAAATATTTTCTCTCTCAAGAATTTTCATGTCAATTTCAATTCCCGGCAAATACTCTTTCGTGGCGTTGTTCTCAGCTAAAAATTTTGCATGCCATCCATTAAGAAGAGTTACGATGCGCTTGGTGAGATCTTTTTCGATTTTTAATTCCTCAATTGTTTTTGCTTTTGAATTCATCAAAGAATCAAAAACGGAACTGTCATAATCAGAAGAAGCCAATTTACCATCCTTCGTAAAAAACAATCCAAAGATGTAATCTTCTAAATTTTCAAATCCTAAATTTTTGAGAAAGGAGGGAAGTAATTTGTTTTCCTGAGGATTAAATTTGCTCTTAAGCTCCAGAATCATCTGAGGAATAATGAACTCCCTGTATGTTTCTTCTTCCTTAGTCATCTATACAAAATTAGGAAACGCTTTGACTTCACGTTAGGTTCGGGATAACGTTCGCGGCTACCACCTTTTTCTGATCAATCACCCTCGCATAAATAGAAGTAGTCGAAACACTCCGATGCCCCAACAACTTACTTACAGTATAAATATCAGTCCCAAAAGTCAACTGCAATGTCGCGTAAGTATGCCGCGCACAATGAAAAGTGATGCGCTTCGCAATTCCGGCTTTCAAAATCCAAGCTTTGAAATTCTCACTATACCTGGTATTATTATACAATCCCTGAAAAACTCTGCCGATAGGATTTTCCGGTTCACCCAAAAGATCTCGCGCTTGTTGTGAAATAGGCAAAGTCTCAACTCCTTTTGTTTTCTTTTGAGTGTAACGAATGTACCAACCTTGCTCTTCGGAATATTGCACTTCCGGCCATTCCATTTTATAGACATCACAAAAACGCAATCCGGTTAGACAACTAAACAAGAAAGCATTTTTCAAAAGTGGAATAGAACATTCTGTTTTAGCAAGCTTACGCACTTCTTCCATCGTCAAAAATTCCCGTTGCGTTTCACCCGCTGCAATTGCATCCACATCTTCCGATGGTGAATAGGAAATGATTTTATCTTTTACTGCCTTGCGCAAGCAAGCGGTAACTTTATTATAATAGGAGCAAGCTGTGTTTTGAGCAAACTGCTTTCCATATTTTGATCGCGCACTTGTCAAAAGATATTCCTTGAATTTTTCAAGCCATTCTTTTGTGATCTCAGAAAATTTGAGATGTTCTCCAGCGTACTTAAGCAAATAAGTTAATGTGCTATCCCATGGACCATGATTAATATGGTTTTCGCCATGCTTCTCAGCCATCTGTCTGAAATAGGCAATGAAATCCATTTGTCGACCGTTGTAAAGCGGAAAACCATTCACGGCTCCTTGCAGTTCCAGTTGTCGTCGTGCACAAATATTTTGTGCTAACTGAAATGTTTGTCTATTGAAATCTCGTTCACGTGGATTCGCTGGATTTGCGAATGTGTAGAGTTTCAAATATTCCTTAGTTCTACGCTTTCCCAATTCAGGAGAGTATATGTCGAGGAACAAACTTTCTCTGCCATTTGCCATGGCTTTTTTTCTTATTGCGATGGTCATGGTTATTTAGTTTGAGGAGTTAAAAATAATTTGTCGAGATCTTCTCGTTTGATGTATTGCTTTTTTCCAAAGGAATAAACAGCTACTTGTGTTTTCTGCACAAAACGTGCAAATGATTTTCGGCTAAAACTGAGTAACGTGCAAACTTCGTCGGAAGAGAGATATGGTTTTCCCGAAACGGCTAAGTGTCGATTGGTTTGCCTCATCTCAGTTAAAATTTCTTCAAGCAGAATATTTGTTTTGAGTGCGGCTTGTTTTCTTACTTCAGTGTCTTCATACTTAATATTATTGCCCTCACGTTTTTTTAATTTGTAAGCTCGTTTGTTACACGGATCACTACAGCACTTGCTGGTTCTTCTGCTCGTTTCATAATTCTTTCCGCAGTAGCTGCAAATTTTTTGGTACAATTTAATCTCGCCTTTCATTTGGTGGACAGTTGAGGACAGAAGTGGACAAATGTGGACAAACCCAAAATCAGTTTTTCATTTTTTGTCCCCCGCAAAAACGAGGGACACACTCGGGGACAAATATGGCCCCAAAGGCGCATAAAACGCAAAAAGACTTATTCACATGAAATCTCTGGAATGCCCGTGTTTATTGGGCTTGGTGTGTGGTACTGTGATGTGGTTGGACTCGGCTATTTGCCAATGCAAAACTTCCCGAAAATATTCTTCAACAAATCATCCGTCGAAATCTCCCCGGTAATCTCTCCCAGATAATGCAAAGCCTCACGGATATCCTGCGCCAGGAAATCACCGGAGATATTATTGTTCAATCCGTCAATCGTGCGCTGGATCGCGTTGCTCGTGTGACGTAACGCTTCCACGTGACGCGCATTCGTAACAATTGTTTCTGTCATCTTTACGGTGCGGTTGTCGAACAGGCTCACCAGTTTCAATTTCAAATCGTCGATGTACAGTTTTTCTTTTGCGGATAAGAACAAGACATCGAAGTCCGCAAACTCCTTTTGTATTTCCGTGAAATCCTCCCTGTCGATTTTATTTCCGATGACAAGCAATTGGGAATTATTTTCATTCACATGTTTCTTCAACTCGTCGAGATTTATTTTCAATTCTCCTGCGGTGAGTTCATGAACGTCAAAAAGATAAATGACGATGGCCGATTGTTTTATTTTTTCGAAAGAACGGGAAACGCCAATGGATTCAATGACATCAGTCGTGTCACGCAAACCGGCGGTATCGATGAAACGGAAAAGGATTCCATCAATCGTGATTTCATCTTCTATCGAATCACGCGTTGTGCCGGGTATTTCGGAAACAATAGCACGCTCTTCATCCACCAACGCATTCAGCAATGTGCTTTTTCCCGCATTCGGTTTTCCTACAATTGCAACCGGGATTCCATTCTTGATGACATTGCCCACTTCGAACGAATCAACTAGTCGCTGCACCAAACGCTGAATGGTGTAGAGTAATTTTTTCAAATCATCACGGTTGGCGAATTCAACATCCTCTTCACTGAAATCCAATTCCAATTCAATCAACGATGCGAAATTCAAGAGATGTTCCCGCAATGTCTTGATCTTGGAGGAGAATCCGCCGCGCATTTGCTCGAGCGCCACTTGATGCGACGCCGCTGATTGTGATGCAATCAAATCGGCAATGGCTTCCGCTTGCGACAAATCGAATTTCCCATTGAGAAATGCACGCAAGGAAAATTCACCCGGATTCGCCATGCGCGCACCATGACGCACAAGCAACTGAACCAATTGTTGCTGGATGAAAATGGAACCGTGACAGGAAATTTCAATTACATCCTGTCCCGTAAATGAATGCGGCGCCTTGAAAATGGAAACCAGAACCTCATCAAGAATGATGTCTTTTTCCGCAATCAATCCAAAGTGAATGGTGTTCGCCCGCTTTTCGGAAACCTTGATCCGCTTTCCTTTTTTTGTTTGGAAAATCTTCTCCACGATTTCAAACGACTTCGGTCCGCTGAGACGCACAACCGCAATTGCCGCTGTGCCATGGGCGGTGGCAAGGGCTACAATGGTATCTTCTTTGTCAAAATTCATTCGGAACTAAAGATAAGTAAAAGTGCCTAGTGCCGCATGAAGATGGCGTTACCTGTCATTGTCATTTACCGCTTTTTTTGCCATTCGCAATTTTGGAAAACAAAGGGCTTTTGAGTTGGTTGTCTTACATTTGCCCATGCATTTTTCAAAAGCGATTCCGGTTTTTATTGTTGCATTGTTTTTATCGGGTACACGATTGTTTTGTCAGGCAGAACATTATACGGATTCGTTGAAAAATGTTTTGAAAACCTTGACAGCCGATACCGACAGGATAAAATGCCTGAACAAGATTGCGGCCGTTTGCAAGGACAGCGATTGTGTGCGGAATTATACCGATCAGGTTTTTGCCTTGGTGGAAAAATCGGGATACAAAAAAGGGGAGGAGATCGCTTACGGAATATTGGGGAATTTTTTCCAACGCATCCAAATCAACTTTTTGAAATCGGTTCGTTATTATACGGCAGCATTGAAAATTGCGGAAGAGCTGAATGACAAACGCACCATGGCCACCTGCTATTTGCAGCTGGCAATTACCGACGGTCAATTCAAGAATTATAAAAAGGCGCTTGGACTGTTGAGAAAAGCGGAAGTACTCAATATCGAAACGCAGAACACGAATAAATTGAAAGTGGATTATACGACCGAAGCGCAGATGTTCATCTTGGCGGAAAATTGGGACTCCGCACTTTTTTATTTCCGCAAGGCGGCATCGATCCCTGGACAGACCACCGTTTTCACTGCTGTGAATTACATCAACATGATTTCCGCTTTTATCGGAAGGAATGATCTCGACTCTGCAATTCTTTACATCCATAAAACCGATTCCATTTATCACAATGTCCTGCATAACGAATACGGCGTGCTTTGGGACAAAATGAATTATGGACAAATCTGCCTCATTCGCGGTGATGTGAAAAAGGCGATTGTGAATCTGGAAACCGCTTACGATTACGGCGAAAAAACAAACAACGGCGATTTGCTGTTGAATGTTCTTCCGTCGCTGATTGACGCATACCGCAAGGATGGTGATTTTGCAAAAGGCTTTAAAGTGCAAACGGAATGGATTCATCTCAATGATTCACTGAAGGCGACAGACATTTCAAATGCAGTGTTGGCGCAACAGATAAAATTCGAAGACGATGAAAAGGACAAGATCGAAAAGTTGGTGAATGAAAAAAAGGATGCGGAAAACAAGGCGGAAATGAAACACCAGAAAATCATCATCTATTACGTATCCGGATTTTCAATTCTTGCGTTGGGAATGGCATTTTTCATTTTCAGGAGTTACCGCCAGAAAAAAAAGGCGAACATCATCATTACCGAACAAAAGGAGGAAGTGGAAAAACAGAAGTCAGTCATCGAGGAAAAACAAAGGGAGATATTGGATTCCATCCATTATGCAAAAAGAATCCAGCAGTCGCTTTTGCCCACCGAAAAATACATTGACAGGCAATTGAAAAAAATCAACCGAAAGGATTTTCAATGAAACGGATGTTTACCCCAAAAACAATTACATGAAATCGATTTATCCCCTGGTGTCAATCCTCCTTTTTTTCCTGTTCGGCTTTTTTCATTTGCATGGACAGACCGAAATCGATTCGATCCGTAAAGTGCTGAAAACCGATTTGTCCGATACGGTCCGTGTAAAAATGCTGGAGCGTTACGCCGATATTACCCCCGATACTTCAGAAGCAAGGGCATATGTTCAAAAAGCGATTTCGCTATCGAAGAAAATCGGTTATCAAAAAGGAATTGCAGTCGGTTATGCGGTCGAAGGGGGAACTGCATTCGACTATTCGCATTTTGCCGAAGCCACCTATTGGTACACCGAAGCGCTGAGAATCAATATTGAGATTTCCAACAAGCATGGAATGGCGCAAGCGTATCATGAACTGGCCTTGCTCGACATCCAATTCAAGAATGAAATACATGCAAGGGAAAATATCCGGAAGGCGATCGCCTTGAATACGGAAACAAAAAATTACCGATGGTTGAGGAATAATTACATGACACTTTCAACCACTTATCAGGATATGAAACAATATGATTCCGCCATGCTCTATTCCTATTCGGCGGAGTCGGTTGCGTATAAACACAACTTGAGCAAGGCGGTAATTTACCACAACAGGGCCGACCTGTATCTCGAAACCAAACAATTGGATTCGGTCGAACTTTACATCCGCAAATCCGATTTGGCGTACGATTCAATTCAAAACAGTTATGGACACGTCTGGAATAAAATGGATACCGGTGCATTGCTGATTCAAAAGGGAAAATCCAAGGAAGCCATTCCGTTGCTGCTGGATGTTTATCGTTTTGCGCAGGATAATGTTGACGGTGAACTTTTATTTGCAGTCTTGCCCGTACTCATCGACGCCTATCGGCATGATCAGGATTACAGGGAAGGTTTTTTGTTGCAGGATAAATGGCAGAAGCTGCACGATTCGCTTTCGAACAGCGACAATGCCAATATGGCTTTGGGAATCCAGCTCAATCTCGAAGAGGAACAGCGGACGAAAATAGAAAAGATCGAGAAGAAGAGAAATGAGGAAATCCATCAGGCGGAATCGGATCGTCAGAAAACCATTATCTATTCCGTTTCTGTTTTCCTACTGCTTTGCATTGGAATTATTTTTCTCGTGTTGCGGAACAACAGGCAAAAGGAAAAAACGAATAGGATCATTTCCATACAAAAACAATTGGTCGAGGAAAAACAAAAGGAAATACTCGATTCCATCCATTACGCAAAAAGAATCCAACAATCGCTTTTGCCCACCGAAAAGTATATTGACCGCCAACTCAAACGGATTTCAGGCAATAAAAGTTAAAAATGAAAAGGTGAAATTTGTCTCCTGAATTTATGCTGTATCTTTAAAAGACAATCGGAAAATCATGGGAAAACATTTACTGCCACTGCTGCTTTTTTTCCTGCCGCTTTTTTCCTCCGCCCAGGATCTCCGCAACGCATCGGGTACAACCATCGGCACCGTGGAAAGCGACGGCACCATCAGGAACGCTTCAGGAACGTATTGCGGACAATTCACTTCGGATGGCGATATCCGGAATGCATTGGGCGTTTCCGTCGGTCACATTGAAAGCGATGGCACCATCAAAAACAGTTCGGGGAGTTATATTGGACAGGTTTCCGATAATGGCGACGTGAGAAATGCATCGGGAACTTATGTGGGAACGATTGACGGTTTTGGAAATGTGCACGACGGATCGGGAACTTATTTGGGCTCCGCAAGAAATGTTCCGGTAAATGAAGCGGCTTGCATTTTTTTCTTTTTTAATATTGAAACATGGTAAACGATTCATCCAAACACTTTCTTGAAACAATTCGTTTTGAGTTCATCCGCATGAAGAATCTTGCGGAAAAGGCAATCGTGCAATTGAACGACGAGGAATTTTCCAGACAGCTTTCTTCCGAATCCAACAGCGTGCAGATTATCGTACAGCACCTTTCGGGAAACCTGCTTTCGCGTTGGACGGATTTTCTCACCAGCGACGGTGAAAAGGAATGGAGAAAACGCGATGCTGAATTCGAACAGCAGAAAATTTCACGCAAGGAAATCATGGAGCAATGGGAAAAGGGTTGGCAGGTTTTGTTTCAGGCACTCGATACCGTTACTCCCGAACATCTTTTGCAAAATGTTTTTATCCGCAAGGAACCGCTCACCGTTACGCAGGCGTTGATCCGGCAGGTGGGACACTACAGTTATCATGTCGGACAAATTGTGCAGTGGGCGAAAGAGTGGAAGGGAAGCGAATGGAAAACGCTGTCGATTGCAAAAGGAAAATCCGGCGAACATCAGAAAGGCGCTTATCTTGGCGAGTGGAAATAACCAATGATTGACAAAGTGAAAATTGATGATTGTGGCGTGCCTCTTCGGGTCGGGCTTTCGGCTCCCGAAATCCCGGGACGCTTTTTTTATTTGTCATTATGAATAGGGAAAATACCGGCAAATAAAAAAGAGCTTCAACAATGCATCAATCCCTCACGCAAAAAAATAAAATATGATCACGCTCATCATCATTGCAATTACCGTCGGTGTTTCCATCCTCACCATGAACGATCTCGATTTGAAAAACCGGTTCATGTTCAATGCGTATGCGATTTCACACCGCAGGGAATGGTGGCGCTTTTTTTCGCACGGATTGCTGCACGCGAATTTCCCGCATCTGTTTTTCAATATGTACAGCTTGTATCTCTTCGGCACTTTCGTTGAAAACACATTCAAGTCGGACGAGTTTTTCGGATTGGCAGGGGGAACTGCAATTTACCTGTTCATGTATATCGGGGGATTGTTTTTTTCTTCCATCTACACCTATTTTAAAAACAAGGATAATATTTCCTACAATGCGCTTGGCGCTTCGGGTGCGGTTTCCGCCGTTGTGTTTGCTTCCATCTTGCTCAGCCCTCTTTCCGAAATGGGATTGATGCTCGTGCCCGTCATGATTCCTGCGTGGATTTTCGGTTTCATTTATCTCGCCGCTTCATGGTTCATGGCAAGAAGGAACATCGGCAATATCGGACATGATGCGCATTTCTGGGGAGCCGTTTTCGGATTCATCCTCCCTATTATTTTCAAGCACGAATTGTTGAGTGAATTTGTTTTCCAGATAAAATTGTTTTTTCAGTTCGGCGGAATACCTCACTGAAAAAGAGGCTGACAAGAAGCGGCACTTGGGCAGTCTAAAAAGATTATTTTTTTGCCCTATGCCGACCGCAGACCGAAAAATCTGAAATCATTTTTTGGTATCTTCACAACGAATTATGAGTCATCCTCCCGCCGAAATCCTATTCCTCAACGGAGAAGAGCGCCACTCCGGCGAACCGCTTTTCACTTCTCACAACCGTTCATTCCGTTATGGCGACGGTTTGTTTGAAAGCATGCGGATGGTCAATGGAAAACTTTCTTTTCCGCAACGTCACCTGTCGCGTTTGATGACGGGTGTGAATCTTTTGCAATTGCGTTTGCCCGATAATTTCGTGACACTTTCCCTCGAGGATTGGTGCAAGAAACTGGCGGAACGCAATAACATTACCGGTGGTGCAAGGGTGCGTCTCACGGTTTTCAGGAACGACGGCGGCTATTATCACCCGATCGGGAATGACGCTTCGTGGTTGCTCGAAATGTGGCCGCTCGATTACAATGAATATGCGTTGAATGAAAAGGGAATCAGTGTGGAGTTGTATCAGGACATTCGCAAGCCGATCAATAAATTGTCGACGATCAAAACGGCCAATGCGCAATTGTACGTGCTCGCCGCCTTGTATGCGCGCACGATGAAGGTGGACGACAGTGTGCTGATCAATCAGAATGGAAATGTAATTGAAGCCACAGGATCCAATCTGTTCGCTGCCAAAAATGGTGTGTTGTACACCAGTCCGCTTTCCGAAGGTTGTGTTGCAGGTGTAATGCGCAGTGTGGTCATGGAAATTGCCCAGGAAAACAGGATTGCCGTTTATGAAGTTCCGTTGCCTTTTTCCGTGTTGTTGAATTCCGATGAAATATTCCTGACGAATGCAGTGCGAGGAATCATTTGGGTGGGCACGTATAAAACGAAAAAATACACGAACACAACAGCGAAAAAAATTCAGGAATTCCTGAATAAGAAAATCTCTTCTTGATTAATAATGTGCAGATGAATAATTAATGATTGTTTCGCTGTTCTTGCTTATTTTATTTTTATCCAATTGTTGCTATTATTGAACCCCATAGAATTATATAGAATTTCCTTTCTTGTTTTGTTCATCAGCAAGTCAATGCAACCCTCAATATTGGCATTTATTTGTTGCTCGGAAAGTTGTTTGAGAATTTGATTTCCTTGTTCATAACGCTCGAGCATCATCAGAATCTCTCCTTTCATTAACAACTCCATATTGTAATTTTTATTGCTAACACTCATTGTATCTAAAATTTTATTGTGAAGAACTAAAGCATCACCATAATATTCATCCCCTGATGTTGAATCGCCATCCATATAACAAATATTGCCAAGAGACTCGTAATTGCCCGGAATGTTAGGTCTTAATTCTATTATCTGTTTTCCTGTTTGTATTGCATTGGAATATTGCCTTATTTCTTTTTGACATTCAAATTTGTTGTAATACGCAAGAATGTAATTACTGTCAATTGCAATTGCTTGATCAAAGAGTGAAATCGCTTTTACATGGCTTAAACTGTCAGGATATCTCATTAATGCAATTGCACTATCGTTTAATTCCCGTGCTTTTGGATTTACTGCATGGTTGTTTTTTTGCGCGCATGAAGTAAATGCTAATAAAATAAAAATTGTCCCGAAAAAAATTGACTTCATGATTGATTTATTTTCACAACTCCAACATAGCCAATCAGCACATTATTCCGCCGTATTCCGGATCAACTGTGACCTGTATTTGGTAAAAATGCTCGACTTGGAAACTAATCCGATGTACATTTCATTTTCCACAACGGGCAAATTCCACGCGCCGGTTTCATCGAACTTTTTCATCACTGCATACATGTCGTCATCCGGTTGAATGATCGCTGCGGGAGGAAGCATCAATTGTTGCACCGTCACTTTTTTGTATTGGTCATGACGGAACATCACTTCACGTATGTTGTCGAGCGTAATGATTCCCACAAGCGTCCCATCCTTGTCCACGACGGGAAAAATATTGCGATGCGATTTGGAAACGATTTCCACCAATTCCCCGAGTGTCAAGGAAGGAAGGACGGTTTGAAATTCCGTCTCGATGATTTTCCTGACTTTCAAGCTGCTGAGAATATTCCGGTCGCGGTCGTGTGTGAAAATGTGTCCTTTCTTCGCGAGCTTTTTGGTGTCCATTGAAAACGGTTCGAAATATTTGACGATGGAATAACTCAATGCGGAAACAATCAGCAATGGAATCATCAATTCATAACCGCCAGTAATTTCAGCAATGAGAAATATTCCTGTCAACGGTGCGTGAAAAATTCCCGTGAGGATTCCCGACATACCGACCAACGTGAAATTGGCAACCGGCATATTGGAAATTCCCGCCGTTTGAATGCACGAGGAAAAAATGAATCCGAGATAAGCGCCACCGAATAGGGAAGGGGCGAAATTCCCTCCATTGCCGCCGCCGCCGATGGTTGCCCCAACTGCAAAAACCTTTATCATTAAAACTCCTGCTACAAAAAGCAAGAGTGTCCACTGGTCGGAAGTATGGATATAATTTTCGAAAAAGGAATTCTTCAATAATTTTTCCGTGTGTCCATCAGCGAGCGATTTGATGGATGAATAACCTTCTCCAAACAGGGACGGGAAAAACCAGATCAACAAGGCAAGCACCAATCCTGCTGCAACAGCCGAATGCCAGGGATATTTTTTTTTCTTGCTGAAAAATCCTTCGACTCTCGGGAATAACCTGGAATAATAAACGGAAAAAAATCCGCACAGGATTCCGAGTATCGCATACCAAGGGACATTCCGGTAATTGAATTTAGTGACGTGATCGAAATAGAATAATTTTTCTTGCAGGTTGAAAAACGACAACACATCCTCATTCAGGATTATTTTCGCACAAAGTGCACCTGTTGCCGCCGCCATCATCAATGGAATGAATGCGGAGAGCGTGACATCGGCGAGGATAACTTCCAATGAAAAAAGCAAACCTGCAACGGGTGCGTTGAATGCGGCGGCAATCCCTGCGGCGGCACCACATGCGAGCAGCAAGGTGCGGTCCTTGTAAGTGAGATGATATGTTTTTCCGTAATTCGAGCCGATGGCTGAACCCGTTGTCACAATCGGCGATTCCAAACCCGCGCTTCCTCCAAACCCAACCGTCAATGCACTCGTAACAAGATGCGAATACATTTGGTCTTTCGGAAGGTTGCTCGATTTTTTTGCAATGGAATTAAGAATGTTTGCATTTCCGCGACCGAGTTTTCCCTTGAGGAATTTGCGTACGAAAAAAACCGTGAGCAGGATTCCGATGAGCGGGGTAAAGAGATAAAAAAAGGATTGTCCGTTGATTTTATAAATACCCTGCTGAATCAAATGGACAGATAATTTCAACAGTACAGCCGCAAGTCCAGCTGTAAGCCCGACAAAAATACTCGACAGGATAAGGAATTGTTTTTTGTCAAGTTTATTGTGAAGCCAATCGATTGTCCGCTCAATGGGATGCAATAGTTTTGACACGGTGGCAAAGGTAGTGATTAGGTAGTAGCCTTCAGCGAAAGCCATTAGCCAATCGTGACCGGCTCAGTTTGAAGAAATGGTACCTGATTATTTTGCAACGAACTTTTCCTATTCGCTAATAACCAATAACTAATTCATCGAAGGGTCTTCCGGGAAATTCGCCATTGGCGCAAAAGCATTTCCCATTTTTTTCACCGCCTCGGTCCACATCATCGAAGGATCGACATTGAAAATTATCCTGTTGTCCGCTTTCGAAACGAACCACGATTTTTCATCCAACTCTTTTTCAAGTTGTCCGGGTTCCCAACCGGCGTAACCGATAAAAAAACGAATCTCATCACTGTTGATTTCCTTTTCCGCAATCATTTTTTTCACCTGATCAAAATCGCCGAGCCAATACAAACCGTTTCCGATGGGAAAGGAGCCCTCGATTTTATTTCCAAGCGTATGAATGAAATAAAGTTGATCCCGCTGAACGGGACCGCCGAAAAAGGAAAACTTGTCATACTCGGGAAAATCAGGAATCGCTTCATTCACGAGAATGTCCAAGGGCTTGTTCAGTATGAATCCTACCGTTCCCTTTTCATTGTGTTCGGCAATCAGCACTACGGCACGGCGGAAATAATCGTCATGCAAAAACGGCTCTGCAATGAGCAATCTTCCGGCAATGGGTTTCAGTTTATTTTCGGCAAACATTTGAGTTACTAAATTACTGAATTTGTCGTGATGACAATCAGGTGATGATAACGTACTTCGTTTTACCTTTGTTGCAATGAGTTTGAAAGTTGGAAGGTTGAAATGTTTGAATGTTTTAACGGACGATATTGCAATTTCCAACTTTTCCACTTTCCAACATTTCAACTGAAAAACCATGGAAGACCTTCGACTGTACATCAACAAACTCCGTCACGATTTTTCGAAAATGCATCTCGATGAATCCATGGTAAATGCGGATGCGATCAAACAATTTGAAATCTGGTTTCGTGCCGCTGTGGATGCGCAAGTGCATGAGCCCAATGCAATGGTTGTTTCCACGGTGAGTTCGGAAAACCGTCCTTCCTCGCGGATTTTATTGTTGAGGAATTTCGATGAGAACGGTTTTGTCTTTTATTCCAATTACAACAGCAGAAAGGGAAAAGACATTGATAAAAACCCTTTTGCCGCATTGACTTTTTTCTGGCCTGAGTTGGAACGGCAAGTTCGGATTGAGGGAAAATTGCAAAAACAAAACGCCGAAGAGTCGGATAAATATTTCATGACACGTCCGCTTTCTTCCCGCTTGGGTGCCTGGACTTCTCCGCAAAGCGAAATCATTACGGATCGAAAATCATTGGATGATGCGTTGGAAAAAATCACAAAACATTTCGAAGGAAAAGAAGTGACGCGTCCGGAATGGTGGGGTGGATATGTTTTGGAACCGGACAGGATTGAATTTTGGCAAGGAAGGCCTAGCCGTTTGCACGACCGCATTGTTTATCTGAAAAACGATTCGGGACAATGGGAAATTTCACGCCTTGCACCGTAAATCGGATGATGTGAAAAATAAATCAGCGATTCCCGACAGCATAAAAGAAATTGTCCGATTGGATTATTTACGCGGTGATGCAGACGAAATAATGGGGAAAATCGAAGCCATTTATTCGGAAATCCTGAATGTGGGGAATGAGCACTTGGTGAGGAGTCTGCTGTTCCTGTCCAAAGGGAATAAGGATGTTTTCATGTCTTACTTTCCAATGGCTGATCCACGTGATGTGTTGATGGAAGTGGAAAGGTCTGTTGAAGACAAAACAAGATATTTCAACTGAGCATTATTTACAGACAAAAACCACCGAAATCTTTCCGATGACGGTGGTTTTATTTTTGGAGGAATCAAAAAAACTAACTCGCTTTTTCCTTTTTAGCGGCTGGAGCTTTTTTCGCTGCGGCTTTTTTCTTTCCGTCAGTTTTTTTCGCTGCTGTTTTAACGGCAACTTTTCTTGGACGTGTTACGCCATAAGAATGTCTCCAGATTTTTCCTTTGCGGGATTTTTTATCGCCTTTGCCCATAATAATGTTTTTTGTCCCGAAGCTTCGGGGAATTGGTTTATGTTTGAATGATGCCTGCAAATGTACCCAAAAAAATTGCCGATTGCCAATTACCGAATTGCAGGGGAAATACGGAAAATCGGTAAGCCTGTAGTTTGCAATCAGTGACCCATCTTTTTCCTGAATTCCTCTTCCAGCAAATCCGAACTCTTCACCGATTCTTTCGCCCACTCCAGTTTTATGTCGAGCATTTCCTCTTCGGTCAATTGCCAATCCAGATTTGTTGTCCGCAATTTTGTCATCAATTCATACATGCATATCGCAGCGGAAACGGAAATATTGAAACTTTCGGTAAAACCGAACATGGGGATTTTCACATAACCATCCGCTTCATCCAAAATTGTCTGACTCACACCTTCCAGTTCCGTTCCGAAAAACAGGGCCACTTTCCCTTTCGACAAATCCAATTCGCTGATGAGGCAATCATTTTTATGTGGAGTGGTGGCAATGATCCGATACCCGCTTTTCCGAAGGGATTGTATGCAGGCGAGTGTATTGTTTTCCGCTTTTGCATGACGTTGCAGCGAAAGCCATTTGTGGGAACCAAGGGAAATGTCTTCGGAAGGATTGTATTTATTCCTGTTTTCAATGATGTGCACATCCTGCACACCGAAACATTCCGCACTGCGCAAAACAGCACTGGCATTGTGCGGTTGATAAACATCCTCCACGGCAACCGTAACGTAACGTGAACGCTGATGGATCACATCTTCGAATTTTTTCTTCCGTTGATCCGTTATGAATCCCGAAAGAAAATCGTACAATTCTTTTTTATAATGGTCTGCCATCGCAAAAACTGATATTGAAAAGAACTTTCCCAAATGGAAAAGCCAAATACATCACGTTGATTTATTTTTTGGAAAGTGCCATCAGGTTGCACATGCGCAAGAGCATGCGTGCACCCACATTCGCATCCCATTCATCATTTTCCCCCGGTGCCACTTCATTCAAGTCGAATGCGATTATTTTTTTTCCCGATTCCACAATTTGCTGAAGCAGATAAGCGGCCTGCTCAAATTCAAATCCACCGGCGACCGGAGTTCCCGTATTGGGACAAAGTTTCGGATCCAATCCGTCAATGTCGAAACTGATATAAACGTGTTCCGGCAATTCCCAAATGATTTCCTCCACCTGCTCGTCCCACGTTTTTCCATTGTAGAATTCATGTTTCAAATCGCGGTCGAAAAAGGTTTTTACGCGATCCTTGTTTGCATGGATCAGGTCGGCTTCCGCTTCGCAATAATCGCGAATGCCCACTTGCACGAGTTTGCTCACTTGCGGAATCGTGAGTGCGTTATACATGATGGATGCGTGCGAGTAGGTGAACCCTTCGTATGCTTTTCTCAGATCGGCATGCGCATCGATTTGCAGAATGGCGAATGACGGATAATTTTCCGCGAGCGCCTGCATCATTCCGAAAGGAGTGCTGTGATCGCCACCGAGCAATGCCACCGATTTTCCTTTCTTCATCCATTCCAGACAACGTTGTTTCACCCAGGCGTTCAACCACAAAGAACCCTCGTTGACAAGTTTTTGAATTTTGCCAATGGAAAAATCCTTCTCAGGATCCACTCCATTTGTAAATGCGTTGATGTAAACTTTCGCCTCTTCGCGCAACAATTCGTTTTTGGAAATAACCTCATCTGAAATTTCTTCCATCGCAATTCCGATTTTCCACGCATCGGGAATTCTCGGCTCGTACAGATCAACCTGGAAAGACGCTTCGAAAATAGCTTCGGGACCTTTTGAAGTGCCATCGCTATAAGAAACGGTCACGTCCCAAGGAACCGGAATGATCACAATCTCCGCCTCATCGCAGGAAAATGGAAGTCCATAAATATTGCTTTCCGGATCGCCGGGACTGTTCGGATCGAAGGAGGATATTTTTTCTGCTTTGCTCATGATCGGTTGAAAGTTGAAATATTTGAAGTTGTAAAGTTGCAAAGAAAAACATTTCGA
>CAYMZV010000057.1:0-17864 GCA_964394965.1 uncultured Chryseobacterium sp. | reverse complement strand
GATATTTTCCTTTTCATTCTAAAATGTTCCCAACCTGAAATTCCCGTCAGTCACCGAATCAAGCTCACATGGCCAATCACATTCTGATTGGAACCGTCCACCACATTTGTATAATCGATCTTCCAGACGTAAACACCTTCCTGGCATTTGTCGCCCTTATATCTTCCGTCCCATCCCTGATCGACATCGGTTGTTTCAAAAATCAATTCTCCCCAACGGTCGAAAATCATGAAGTGATAATTTTCAGCTCCGAGAATTGCAGGCATGAAAATGTCGTTGAGCCCATCGCCATTGGGTGTGAAAGCATTCGGGACAAAGAAGCGATGTTCGGGACGCACTTCAACGGGAATCACCATCGTGTCGGTGCAGCCATATTGGTTGTAGACAATTTGCGTGATGTTGTAATGTCCGTAATTCCAATACGTGTGCACACTGTTGCAATCGCTGGTGATGAATCCGTCTCCGAAATCCATCACGCATGAATCGTCATTCAAACTCTGGTCGATGGTTCCGATGAACGGTGAAAAAATGGAAACCGAATTCGAGGTGACAGCGAATCCTGCAGTGGGAACCGGATACACATGAATCATTCCTGGAACAGAAAAAGTGTCGACATCGATGCAGCCATTCGTTGTGGCAATGATCAATGTAACGGTATAAGATCCCGTGTCGGTATAAGTGTGAATCGGGTTGGCAAGTGTGGAAGTGTTTCCGTCACCGAAATTCCAGAGATAAGAAATTGTTGTTCCTGCAATTGAACTGTCGCTGAATTGAACGGTATAAGGAACACAGCCATTCAAATGTGACGAAGCGAAATTTGCAGTGGGCATTGGATAGACAATAACCGAATCGGTGAAAGTTCCGGTGCAACCATTTTCAGTTACGGTAATCGTTACAGGAAAAACACCGGAAGTATCCCACGAAACATTTGTCGGATCGGGAACATTGCTCGTTTGCGGATTTGCATTCGAGCCGAATGTCCAACCGAGGGTTCCGTTACCCATGAATTGTCCGCCGGCAACAAAGTTGAAACTGTTTCCATTCACACATTCACCAGCGGGCGGAACAAAATTCGGATTGACGGGAGGATAAATTTGAAATGTGGAAGTGCTTGTGTCGGCGCAAACGGTTCCGGGATTGCAAATCAACGTGACAACAAAAACTCCTGTGTCGGAATAAGTATAATTCGGAGTGGCCAAGTGTGAAGTGTCGGCAAGCGTGTTGGGATCACCGAAATTCCATAAATAATTTGTCGCATTGAAACTGCCATTCTGGAATTGCACATTCAATCCTCCGCAAAAAACGGTTTGGGTGGGAATGGAACTGACGGTCAGCAAAGGGCAAGGCAAAACATTGAATTGAAAATCCCTTTTGTCAATGGAAATCAATTGGCCGTGACGGTATTCTTCGCAACAAACTCCAACCACCCATTGTCCTGATAAATTCGGAGTGCCCGTCATCAATCCCGTAATCGGATTGATCGTGATGGCAGGATTGGAACTGATGGGATATGCTCCCGAATAAGGTGCGTTGAAAGGGACATTCACATACGGCGGGCCTGCAGGCGGTTGCGGCATGGGTGCGGATGCGGAAGCGCCATCATACGGATCGCACATGGAATACGCGAGTGAATCGCCATCGGGTTCGGAAGCGGAATGATCGAAAGTGAGCGGCGCTCCCTGGCAAATGAAAATCGGAGGAAAATAATTGTAGCGTGGACTTGAATTTCCCACAGCGAGTGAAGGATCGGGAATGTTGACAGTGTAAGTTGAGCCCACACCACCCGGATTGACCAGATTCAGAATCGTATTGTTCCTGCAACACCGTTGATATGTTATCGTATATCCGCCGGCAATCGGAGGAAGGTTTTTCACTTCGACATATTGCGCCTCTTCCACACAAACATTGCCGGGAGGAGTGTAACATGGGTTGTTGATGGACGGCGGAACAGGGACCGATCCCGGAAAATTCATGGACAATGTATCCACCAAAACGCCGGCTGAATTGAAAATTCCAACTGAAGCCGGATTGTCATAAGGAGCCTGCCCATTCAAACAGTCACGGTAAACTTTCAGGGTGATGCGGTAATTGTTTCCACCGAGATAGTCATAAAAGATTTCACCACCGACAATGTGCGTCGCCTTTGCTGCCGTTGCGCACAGGACGAATAAAATTGCCGATAAGTAAAGTCGCCGCAGCATGGGCTTATTTCGTTAGAAGTGGACAATTCGTGTTTCCAGACGGGGATGTTTGGAAACACCTGCGCAAATTATTTTCCTGAAATGATTGTGACAAAACCTGAAATGCTTTTGCCGTCGGATTTATTGAGGATGTAATAATAAACGCCATCGGAAACTCCGGAACCATTCCAGTTATTCTGGTAATCATTGCTTTCATAAATCTTGTTTCCCCAGCGATTGTAAATGAATAATTTGCTTCCGGGGAAATTTTGGAGTCCGGTGAATACAAGCAAATCATTTGTTCCATCGCCATTCGGAGTGAAAACGTTTGGCGGAACAACATCGCAATCATTGAGCGAAACAATAATCGTATCGCTTCTTGTCGCACCGCAACCGTCGAGCGTATGCACAACAAATGTGCCGCTTCCTGTTGGAACAAATTGGTTCATGGCTGCATGGCGATTCGGAACCGTATCATTTCCCGTAATCGTTGACCAAGAGTAAACATAAGGTTGTGATCCACCTGTGGAATTTATTCCAAGAACGGCAGGATCTCCCACACAAAGTTTAAGATCGGGTGTTGGAGTTGTTGAAAGTGCATTTACAGATGGAAGGTAAACCGTTACCGTATCAACACCTTCAGGTGTGCCGCAAGGATCCGTTACAGTAACAATATAACTTGTTGTTTGTGTCGGT
Organism: uncultured Chryseobacterium sp.; assembly: GCA_964394965.1. Classification (GTDB taxonomy): domain Bacteria; phylum Bacteroidota; class Bacteroidia; order Palsa-965; family Palsa-965. The sequence continues at coordinate 14,988 of CAYMZV010000057.1, read as the reverse complement.
GAAACGGTGATGCTCGGAGTGTTTGCACCATTGCTCCACGCATACGTGTAAGGTTGGACACCACCATTGACCAATGTATTGATGGTGACAGGTTGTGACGAACAAAGCGAAGTGTCATGTCCTGCATTCACGGTAATATCGGAGAAGTCACTGATGTAAACGGTAAGATTGGTCACACTCGAAACACAGACACTTGTATCGACAGAAGTGAGCGTGAGTGTTTCCAAACCCTCATTTATATTATCCTGTATGGCCTGTACGCAAAATGTGATGCTGTCTTGTCCGGGAAGAAAAATTACCTGACTTGGAATTGCAGGTGTAAAATCAACTCCGTTGGTAGCGGTTCCGCCAACAGCCAGTGAAACAGTATCGGAGAGTGTCAGGTTTCCTGCGCGTGCAATGGTAATGCAAGCCTGACCGCAACCTTCATAAAGTGTGGAGTCGTTGCTGCTGCCGTAAGAAATTTGTGAAGAGACATTGACGGCACCCGTAGTGAAACTTCCCGCCTGTAGAAATACACCGCCGTCAACAATTCCATCCAACGCATCGGCACAGGCCAACTTGATGTGATATTTTTCACCGCAGATGATCGGGTATTTTGCAGTGAGTACAGTTGTAAATCCATCGTACTGAACTGTTGTTCCATTCGTATTGTCAACATAATAGGCGGAGTTGATATTTGCATTTACATTCAGTGCCGTGACGGGAGTCGTAGTATTCGGAATCAATGCAATGTTTGTCGGTGCAAGCGTTGTTGTTACCCCACTCAATACGAAAGCGAAAACATCGGCGAATCCACCGGAAACATATTCCATGTATTCGTCCGTCCCGAAAACGTAATTGAATTTTACCGAGTCGGCTTGTGCAATGAAATCGAATTCAAGCACACAGGCGTTGAACGTTTGGCAATTTGCAACCGTATTCAGATACGCATCACCGGGAGCGCCATTGTCAACTCCGGCTCCCGTAGAATTATTTGGTCCTTGCGGTCCCTGTCCAACTGCCGACAAAACCACGTCATTCGCAAGAACGGTTCCGTTCGTCATTACAATTCCACTGTCGATTCCCAAACCGGGCGTGCCGCTGTTTCCACCCCAGAATTGTCCGATCGCATTCGCATAACCCGTATAGGTGATATTGCTTGCAATGATTCCCGGTCCCAGCAAAACATTCTGCACCAACTGTTGGGGTGTCAATGCAGTTCCGGTTGTGATTTGGGCTTTCACTGAAACGAAGGAAGCCATCGTCAAAATGATCGCCACGCAACGTGAAATTTTACGTAGATGTAATTGCATGCCAATAAATATTTTTATTCTGAATTTTGTAATTTGCCAGCTACACAAATCTATACTTTTCGAGCCTGATTTTCAAGTTTTAACAGTCAAATGAACCATTTTGCGGGAAAATGCAAAATGTTGGTCAGGATAAGCGCTTTTTCTTGCAAATTCGTCTTTCATTTCATCCGGCATTTTCATGAAAAAAGTTTGGGTGACAAATAAAAAAACATGAAACAAATTGAATATATCAATCAGAACAAGGATCGTTTCCTGAATGAACTTTTTGAATTGCTCCGCATTCCTTCTGTCAGCGCAGATCCGAAATACAAGTCTGATGTTTTGAAAACAGCCGAAGCGGTGAAAACAAAATTGGCCGAAGCCGGTGCGGAAAAAACGGAAATCTGTCCGACCGACGGTTATCCGATTGTGTACGGGGAAAAAATGATTGATCCGAAATTGCCAACGGTTCTGGTTTACGGACATTATGATGTGCAACCTCCCGATCCTTTGGAGTTGTGGACCACGCCTCCGTTCGAACCCGTCATTCGCAAAACGGATGTTCATCCCGACGGTGCGATTTTTGCGCGCGGATCGTGCGATGACAAGGGACAGATGTACATGCACGTGAAAGCATTGGAAACGATGCTGAAGACAAATACGCTTCCCTGCAATGTGAAATTCATGATCGAAGGCGAAGAGGAAGTGGGCTCGGCGAATCTTGGAAAATTCCTCGAAAAAAATAAGGAGAAACTCAAAGCGGATGTGATCCTGATTTCCGACACTTCCATCATTGCAAACAATACACCTTCGATTGATGTCGGTCTTCGCGGATTGGCATACATGGAAGTGGAAGTCACCGGACCGAATCGCGATCTGCATTCCGGAGTTTATGGCGGGGCTGTTGGAAATCCGATCAACATCCTGTGCAAGATGATTGCATCATTGCACGATGAGAATTTCCACATTACCATTCCCGGATTTTATGACGATGTGTTGGTGCTCACCGAAAATGAAAAAGCGGAATTGAATCGCGCACCGTTTAATCTGGAGGCTTACAAAAAAGATTTGGCGGTTGATGATGTACAAGGTGAAAAAGGATACACCACACTCGAGCGCACCGGCACACGCCCAACACTCGATGTGAATGGAATCTGGGGCGGATACACGGGTGAAGGTGCGAAGACGGTTCTTCCTTCGAAAGCGAATGCAAAAATTTCCATGCGTTTGGTTCCGAACATGACATCGGACGGAATTGCAAAATTGTTTGAAGCGCATTTCAGGAAAATCGCGCCGAAGAGCGTGAAAGTGAAAGTTGCAGTTCATCACGGTGGAGAACCGGTTGTGGTTTCCACCACTTCGCAGGCTTATCTCGCTGCAAGCAAGGCGATGGAAGAAACCTACGGCAAAAAACCGATTCCAACCCGTGGAGGAGGATCGATCCCGATTGTGGCGCTTTTCAAAAGTGTGTTGGGATTGGATTCGGTGCTTTTCGGTTTCGGATTGGATTCCGATGCATTGCATTCGCCGAACGAGCATTATGGCGTATTCAATTATTTCAAGGGCATTGAAACGATTCCATTGTTCTATCGGAATTATGTTGAAATGACGAAGAAATAAGATTGGAAGTTGAAAAAATTGAAAGTTGAAATCGTGCAAATTTGTCTGAAGGATTGTTAATTCGTTTCAGGATGATTTTTTTCCGAAGCTTTTAGCATTGTATTTGTGTTACCACTGAACCTTTCAACTTTCAAACTTTTCAATTACTCCGTCCAATGAAAAAAATTCTCCCATTCCTTTTCGCGATTTCCTTTCTTGTCTCCGGTTGCAAGATTCAGCCGGTGATTCCAACGGGTGTGGAGAATATCCGGTTCGGTGCCATTGATCCGATCAAGGGAAATGTGGCGGTGAACATGGGATTGAAAATCAACAATCCGAATACTTTCCCGATCACGATTTACGCACTTGAATTGCAAATCACGGTGGATGGAATTGCTTTGGGAAAAGTTTCCATTGCGGACAAATTCAAGATTGAAAAAAATACGGAAGCGGTGTATCCGGTAACTGCAAATGCGACATTGACGGACATCATTCACAGCATCCCGAAAATAATAACCGCGATTACAAAAAAGGAATCCAATGTGGCTGTGTCGGGATTCATCCGGGTGGGTTCGGGGATTTTCAAACATACTTTTCCAGTGAATGTCAATCAGCAAAAAGTGACGACGAGTGGAAGCAACTGATCAAGAATCAAGATTTGATCCATATGAAACGAATATTTTTCTTTTTACCGATTTTGCTTTTTGCATTTTGTCAGCCTAACGAGGAAAACCATCATGGTAGTCGGGATAAAAAAACAACTAATACCAATGATACCGCATTAAAAACAGGTTGGTATTATTTGTCAGATTCTGCAAGTGGAGTTCTTAGAAAAATGTATAAGGATACAACTCAAAAGAGATATTATGTAAATCCTAATCCAATCCTGACTGTAGCTGATTTCTCTTCGGTTGAACTAAGAGAATATCCTCGGGACCCAAATCATTACTTGCTTGCAATCAAATTTGATGATCAAGGAAAAGAATCGTGGAGAGTCGCAACAAGAAATTCAATCTCGAAACCATTGGGATTGATCATTGATAATGTTTTAATAGAGTGCCCGATAGTGCAATCTGAAATAGTAGCTGGAATTTCTGCATTGAATAGAGGCGATTTGACAAAAGATGAATTGCTTAATTTCCAAAAAGCAATACAAGCTGAAATGAAAAAATAATTGTCAGTTGTCAGTCGGCGGTCAAGAATTATTTAGCTTTCGGCTGTGAAAATCAATCACCCCGAATTGATAAAACTCCTGAAACAGGCCTATTCCGCTGAACGTGCGGCTGCGTTTGCGTATGTGGGGCATGCGGGTGCGGTGAAAAACAAGGAGGAGAAAAAGGCAATCCGCCAGATTGAATCGGATGAGTGGGGACACCGCGAAGAGGTTTTGAAAATCATGCAGCAGTATGAAATTCCGGTTTCGCGATTTTATGAAATCCGTTTTTATGTTATCGGGAAAATGATTTCGTCCAGCTGTTATGTGATCGGTTGGTTCATGCCGTTTTATTTTGCCGGAAAATTGGAAAGCGGAAACGTGTGTGAATATTTCCGGATGAAACAATTTTTCAATTCACTCGGCATCAGGGAACATGACCAACTCCTGTACAACATGGGCATGAAGGAGAAGGAACATGAAATTTATTTTCTGGAACAGATCAGGAACAGGAAGATGCTTCCGTTTTTTGAAAAACTGTTTTCGTGGGGGAATAAAAAAAGTTACAACAACATTGATCTTGACAAGAAATATCCGGTGGAGGAATCCGATCATTATTGTAAAAAGTAGAAGCTGATTTTCCTTGGTTTTTTTCAGCAGGTTTTTTTGAATCTTCGATCAATATCCTTGAAAGGGAAAGTGTTTCCAAATAGCCCTGATAGAAGCGAAAAGCCCGAAGTGCGGTTGCATTTGTGTGTTGTCGGACTTGAAGCGGATAGCAGGTGAAATGATCGTGAACGGGGAAAGGTTTCCGCTCCCTCAATTGAAATTCACTTCGGGAAATTTTTCCGTGAGTGCATAATCGTGATTGGAATTGTTCGGATCCTGATTGAGCAATTTCGTCATGAGCGTATACAACGAGGGGAGTTTTTCCTTGAATTCCTGCGGCGCTTCGAAAAAATGTTCCACTGCAACTGCAAAAAATTCGTGACGGTTTGTAAACGCATACGAACGCAGGAATTTATCCTTCTCCAATCCCGTGTGCAAAATCTTGTCCGCTTCACTCTGATACGGATGGATGAGTGAAGCTTCACCTTCCTCTTCCTGTTGCGCCGCCTTCAGGAATTCCATGTAAACCGCATGACCGAATTCGTGCAGTCCGACATTCAATTTGTCGGTGGAAGTTTTATAACCCTCGTTGAAATCCTTGACTGAAATCCGCACAATTCCATTGGGAGTGGTTGCACCTTTCATCAATACTCCCGTTTCGCACACACGGAAAATATCGGGATACAGAATGATGTCGTCGAAAACCTCGAATGTGAAATTCTTCAAGCCGAAAGTCAATTGGATGGCTGCGGCGGCTACATGCACACGCGTTGCCAAATCGGGATTGTAATTTCCATCGCCTTCGATTGTTCTTGAATTCATGAAATCCAGCGTGCGGTGGACAAATTCCGCTTTTCCCGCAAGCGAAAGTTTTTCGTAATAGGAATTCTGCAAAAGATAAATTTCGATGTTGTCGGTTTCCGCTTTTGTATAGGTTGCATTTCCATGTTTCGTCCGCATTTCCTCTACAGCGCTCACTCCGTCCCTGATTGCGCTGATGAGATAAGCAAGCAGTCCCAAAAAGATGATGCAGATGATCACCCAAATGAACCATGGCAATGGGGCGTCGTCGCTTGTTGTGGACGGGGTTAACAGGAACATTCGCAAAAGTATTTCTTAGATTCGCTGAACAAGTTTACAAAATCCGAACACGAACAGAAAATGAATTTACCGAAATACACCAACAACCTCATTCACGAATCCAGCCCGTACCTGCTGCAGCACGCGCACAATCCTGTGCAGTGGCATGCGTGGGGCGAAGCGGCGTTGAAAAAAGCGAAGGATGAAAACAAATTGATGCTGGTGAGTATCGGTTATTCCGCTTGCCATTGGTGCCACGTGATGGAACATGAATCGTTTGAAGATGAAACGGTGGCGAAAATCATGAATGATTTTTTTGTCTGTGTGAAAATCGATCGCGAGGAACGCCCCGACATTGACCAGGTTTACATGACGGCAGTTCAGCTGATGACAGGAAGGGGAGGATGGCCGTTGAATTGTTTTACGCTTTTCGATGGAAGGCCGATTTACGGTGGAACTTATTTTCCGAAGGAGAAATGGAAGGAGATTTTATTGACGCTGGCAAATCTGTGGAAAGACGATCCGGAAAAATGTTTGCAATTCGCGCATGAGTTGACGGAAGGTGTGAGACATTCCGAGCAAATTGTTGTGGAGGATACGGAAGAAAAAATAACGGAAGAAGTCATCGGACTTTCCGTTGAGCAATGGATGACGCGTTTTGACAATACGGAAGGCGGACCGAACCGCGCACCGAAATTCCCGTTGCCGAACAATTATATTTTTTTATTGCGTTTTGCGGGACAGGCAAAAAATAAAAACCTGATGAAGCATGTTTCATTGACATTGGATAAAATGGCAATGGGCGGAATTTACGATCAGGCCGGTGGAGGTTTTGCGCGTTATTCCACCGACATGCTGTGGAAGGTTCCGCATTTTGAAAAGATGCTGTATGACAACGGGCAATTGGTTTCGCTTTATTCCGAAGCATTTCAAGCGACTGGAAAAACATTGTACAGGGAAGTGGTTTACCAGACACTGGATTTCATTGCGCGTGAAATGACAGCGGACAACGGTGCTTTTTATTCGGCGTTGGATGCGGATTCGGAAGGCGAGGAAGGGAAATATTATGTGTGGACGGAAATTGAGTTGAAGAAAATTCTCGGGGATGATTTTTTATGGTTTGCAGATTATTATTCCGTCAATTCCATTGGCCATTGGGAACATGGGAATCATATCTTGTTGCGAAGGGAAACCGATGAAGTGATTGCGAGGAAATATGATATGACAACGGAACAATTGCACGACAGGATTTCCAAAGCACAATCGCTTTTGCTTTCCATCCGTGAAAAAAGAATCAAGCCGGGACTCGACGATAAAACCCTGACGTCGTGGAATGCGATGATGCTGAAAGGATATGCGGATGCGTACAATGTGTTTGGCGAAAAGGAATTTTTATTGGCTGCATTGAAAAATGCAAGATTCATCCGTGATGTGCAACTTCGAGGCGATGGCGGATTATTCCATTCGTGGAAAAAGGGAAAAAGCACGATCAACGGATTCCTCGAGGATTATGCTTTTGCGATTGATGCATTTCTTTCGCTGTATCAGGTTTCTTTCGATGGGGAATGGCTGTCGCTTGCAAAAAAATTGTGCGAATATGTTTTTATCCATTTCAGCGATGAATCTTCCGGAATGTTTTTCTTCACTTCCGACGAGGATCCTGCATTGATTGCGCGCAAGTCGGAGCTTTCGGATAATGTTTGTCCGTCGTCGAATTCCGTGATGGCTAAAAACCTTTTTTATCTCGGGCATTATTTCGGAAAAACCGAATGGATACAACGTTCGGAGAGGATGTTGCGTCAGCTCAAGCAGGAAATGATCGGTTATGGGGCGGGCTATTCCAACTGGATGCAATTGGCTTTGCATTTTGTGTTTCCATTCAGGGAAGTTGCAATTGTTGGTAACTCCGTTGATAAAACCCGTGCCGAGTTCCGTCATCATTACCTTCCTAATCAAATCTTTGCAGGAAGCCCCGGTCCGTCCGACTTGCCTTTGCTTCAAAACCGTTTCGTGGAAAATAAAACGCTCATTTACGTTTGCGAAAACAATGCCTGCGAATTACCGGTTGAAAATGTAAAGGAGGCAATGGACAGATTGGGAAGCTGATTGGATGTCGGGAAAAAAAGCAGAAACAGTAAACAAGAGTAACGGTTCTTCCGCAGAAAAAGTCCGACTTTTTTTTCGACCGTCACCGTCACTTTTTTTCCATCGCTTTTTTTTCCTGCTGACACTTTTTTTCCTGCCGCTCATTTCCTTCGCGCAATTGTTCCTTCCCATCGACGACGATCCATTCGGGGTGCCGATTTATTTCAATGCAGACAGCATTCACCGCAACAAGATAAAAAGCATTACGGCGAATCTCCAATACAAACCCGACGAACACATCATTGACGACAAGGGTCTGAAGGATTATTACCAATTCGATTCATTGGGAAGATTGGTTTATTACTGGAGAAACAAGGTGAAAAGTTACCAGACCGATGTGATCGATCATCCTGCAGTCTATCGGCATGGCAAAAGGATAAAGGGAGAATCCACCGAATTCCTGAATCATTATGTCTACGATACCATTTTCGTGAATTATTATTATGATTACAAAAACCGGCTTTCGTGCAGAAGGGAAAATGACGGTGATTTTTTCCTGACGTGGTATTATATCTACAACGAGGATGGAACGGTTGCGAGAAAAACACATTGCCGCGAAACGAATGCAGGATCGAGTCGTGTGAATTTCCGTCTCGGCATGCAGACGATCATTTCACAGGAAGATTTTTCCTACCAGAAATTTTCAGCGACACAAGTCAAGCAGCTTTGCCTGAACGATGAGGGAAAGCCTTACAAGGAAACGATGTTGTTGTATGACAAGCAGGGAAGGCCGATTGATTCGCGCGAAGAATACACTTCAGGTGGAATCCGCATTGTAACCACGTGGCAATATGATTCGTTGGGACGAACAAAAAAATTGACGTACACATCAAACGCAGGAGATGCGCTCGACGACAATACGGAATTCAATTATGATTCGCTGGGAAGAATCGAATCGGTGAAACGTTTTCACAATTCGGTGTTGACGGATGAATTCAGTTACCTGTACGATGGGAAAACAATGGTGCCGCATGCTTACATCAACCGCAGGCATGTGGACTTGGGAATTGATATCGTGAAGTTGGATATTGTTTATTATTGAGTTGAAGAGTCCGGAATTCGGGAATTGTTCCAGCCGAATTTTTCAAACAATCCTAAAAGGAAATCTTGTACGAAGGAACCACCAACAATCCGGTCTGATAATTTGTGATGATGGAATTGGTTTGTGCATTGTAATCCTTTGAAAAAACATTTTTGTGGTTGGTGAAATTCAGGAATTCGACCGCCCATTGTTGCGTGATGTGTTTTCCGTTGTGGATGTAACCGATTTTCCCATCGATGCGAAAATAATCGGCGTAGCGGTTTTCATACGCGTGCGTAAAATCATAAACCGCATAGCCGGCAATTCCGGAAGCGTAAAGGTCAATGGGAACATAACGTTTTCCGCCTGCCGCATTTAATTTCAAATCGAGTGCAAGCGTGTTTTTTGAATTCAGCTTGAATTCTTTTCCACCGAGAAGATTCACCACATAATTTCCGCTGAATGCGGTTTGGCGTTCGATGTTGTCGCTGGGTGTATAAAGCGCCTTGTACAAGGATGTTGTTACGAGGAAATAATATCCGTGCGTATAAAATTTCTCCACCGTCAATTCAAGTCCGTAATTCCTTCCCGTTCCCTTATTCTGCAAACTGTCAATTCCGGGCGCATCAAAATCGGCGCCTTCGTTGAGACCGGAATAGGTTGGAAAAGATTTTAAAGTGGGAATGCTGTAGAGATATTGGTAATAGGCTTCTGCCTTGAGACGGAAACTTTTTGCAAAATTCCAATCGTATGCAACCACTGCATGTATTGCGCGCGAGAAATCAAGATTCTTATTTGACAATGTATAACTTCCGTCGGGCATCAATGTCTGGTTGAAATACGTGAAAATCGTTTGCATCTGGCTGTGCATTCCCGCACCGAAACTGATCGCCTGTTTTTCCCCGACTTGAAAACGTATTCCAGCGCGCGGTTCAATGCTGTACGAATTGTTCAGTGTCAATAATTGGGAATGGATTCCAAGATTCAGTGTGATACGGTCACTGAATTTATGTTGCCATTGCGAATAGGCCTGAAGCAACCACGTTGTTGTATTGATGTCGCGCAGCCTGCGGAATTGTGTGACGTTGTAGTTGGCACTGTCGTGAAGTGAAATGAACATGTCGGTGGCGAAGCATCCCGACTTCAACGTATTTCTCGAATTGAATTTTTTCAGGAAAAGATAATTGATGGAAAGTTTTGTTTCGCGGAAATCGCTGCCATAATCCCTCCAGAAAGTATGATCGGCGCGTGAAAAGGAATCCTGCTTGATGTAATTCTGCTGACCTGTCAATGCGAGTGTGAATTTGCTATAAGCCGTTGAATTGAAAATGTACGAATGCGTGAAGCCTGTCATTCCCGTTCTCGTTCCATAATCCGTATCGTAACCACCTTGATTGTAGAGATTCAGTTTTGTGGTGTCCATGTGTGAATCATCAAGTGCGATGGAACTCAATCCGCCAACTCCCCAAAAGGAAAACGTGCCGAATTTGGCTGTAGGGAAATTGAATTTGAAAGAAAGGTCTTGGTATTTCGGAACAGCATCGCCGATTCCGAATTCTTCACCGAGTTTTTGAAAAACCGCAAGTGTGGAATAACGGTAATTGATCAGGAAAGAGGCATTGTGTTTTTTTGAAAGCGGACCTTCCATTCCAACTTCAAATCCATTGAAACCAACCTGTCCGAGAAATTCGAATTTTTCATTGTTGCCATTTCTCATCCGCAAATCGAAAACACCGGCTGTTGCATTTCCATATTCGGCGGGAAAAGCGCTTGTCATGAAATCGGAATTGTCGAGAATATTGTTGTTGAGCATGCTCACCGGACCACCTGTGCTCCCAAAAGAACCGAAGTGATTTGGATTGGGAATGTCGGCGCCTTCCAATCGCCACAAAACGCCAAGCGGTGAATTCCCGCGTATGACCACATCATTCCGCGAATCATCGGCACCGCTCACACCCGCGTAATTCTGCGCCATGCGCGAAGGGTCGCCGAGACTTCCTGCATAACGTGAAGTTTCATCGATGGTAAATGAGCGTGCACTTACCGTTGTCATGTCATTGTTCGGTTTTATCTTTTGCGATTCGTCGGTGATGACCACTTCCTGTTGTGTGGTAACCGATTCTTCCATTTCAATATTCAGGACAATTTCTTTTCCCGAAGTGAGAACGATAGGCATGGAGAGGTCTTTATAACTGAGATATTTGAAATCGATGGTGTGTCGTCCCACAGGAACATTTTCAAAACGGAAATTCCCGTCCACATCAGTCGTCGTATTGCGCCAGCTTTTGCCCGTATCCGATAGGAGGACAATCACGCCCACGAGTTGGCTTTTCGTTTGGTTGTCCACAATTTTTCCGCGAACAACTTGGGTTGGGGTTTGTGCGGACAGAAAAATTCCACCGAAGAGGGAAAGAAGTAGGGGAAGAAAATGTTTCATGCGGGAAGTAAAAATAGTCTTTCTATTCTTTTGACCGTTGGGGCCCGGGATGAAATGTTTTCAAATAGAATGGCTCGAAATAGGCCACATCTTCAAAATCATTTGCAAGGAATTTTTTCTCTGCGGGAATCATGAGATTTTTCGCGGAACAGTTTCCCGCATCGGTAAAAACCGCATTCGGTAATCTTGACAACAGTTCTTTCGCTTTCGGCATTCCGTCTCCAGAGAAGATGAGACGTGAGGCGTGAGACGTGAGATGTGTGCTTTCTGAAAAACTGTTTTCATCCAAAACGATTGGAGAAACTTCTTTCAGGGTATTTCCTTTGTGATCATACATGGCGCAATAGACTTCCATCCTGCGGGCATCGAGCATCGGGCAAAGGATGTCTCCCGGTTTTGCATCTTCCATCATTCCATTCGCCATGGCTTCGAGTGTTCCAATGGCAATGAGCGGTTTTTGCAATGCATAACAAATTCCTTTCGCTGCAGAAACCCCAATGCGCAGTCCCGTGTACGAGCCCGGTCCCATGCTTACGGCCACAGCATCAAGTTGTGCAAAAGTACAACCGCTCTCCTTAACCACTTCATCAATGAAAACGGTCAGCAATTCTGCGTGACGGCTGGGTTCGTTGTTTTCACGGATGGAAATGATTTGTCCATCACGCGACAATGCAACGGAACAGATTTGTGTGGCGGATTCTATCAGTAACAGAAGCATTTTTCAGATGGAAAAAGGTTTGCCGCAGAGGCCACAGGGACACCGAGAAATGAATGATCCGAATGGAAACCTAATCTTCCACAGCCGACAATTCCTCTTTGGTCACCTTGACAACTTTTGCGCCGTTGAACAAGTTTGTACTGATGGCTTTGTAAGGTGCGGAAACCACTTCGTCACCGGCTTTCAATCCGGAAACGATCTCGATGTACATGTTGTCTTCAATACCCACAACCACTGGAACGAGTTTCACTTTTCCGTCGCTGTAAACGAAAACACATTCGATGGCGGTTTTCTCCGTTTTTTTCTCCTTGTTTTTTGTATCGCCCACAACGATCGGTTGATTGTCATCGCCACCACCGCCGGAAGAAGTGGAGGCACTCTGATCGTCCACTCCTTTTTTCGCTGCAGTATCCATGCGTGTGGTAACAGATTGAATCGGAACTGAAATGACGTTGTAAACCGATTTGGTTTGAATCTCAACCGTAGCGCTCATGCCCGGAAGGAAAACATACCTGTCGGGATGTTTTGGATCCACAAGATCTTCATACGATTCGCGCAGAATGCGGATTTTCACAGGGAAATTGGTGACCTGATCGGTTGTTACGCCGGTTGTGTTTGCCGAATTTGAAACTTCGGTCACGATGCCCTTGAACTTGCGGTTATCGTGTGCATCCACTTCAATCAATGCTGTATCACCTTCTTCCACACGCAGAATGTCATTCTCGTTCACATCCACCTGCACTTCCATTTCATTCAGGTTGGCAAGGCGCAAAATTTCCGTTCCTTCCATTTGGGCGGTTCCAACCACACGCTCACCTTTCTTTTTATTCAGCACCGAAACCGTTCCTGTCACCGGTGCATAAATGGTTGTCTTCGCGAGATTGTCCACCGCCTGTTTGAGCGACGCTTCAAAATTCGCAACGTTGGATTCCGAACTGTGCACACTTTCCGTCAAGGCATCTTCATCCGCTTTTGCAGCTTCATAAGTCGCTTTCGATTGATCGAATTCCACATCGGAAATGGCACCTTGATCATGCAGTTTTTTGTTGCGGTTGAAAACGGATTCGGCATTTGAGAATGTTGCCATTGACTGTTGCAGGCGTGCTTTGCTGTTTGCAAGACCTGCGCGTGCGCCATCGACCGAAGCCTGCATTTCCTTTACGGACGATTCGTAAATGACGGGGTTGATGCGCAACAATAAATCACCCTTTTTCACAGTGTCCCCTTCTTTCACAAGCAAATCGACAATTTCGCCGGACACATCGGAAGAGATTTTCACTTCCACTTCAGGCTGCACTTTTCCGCTTGCGGAAACGATTTCAGTGAGGTCGCGCTTCATTGCCTTTTCAGTGGCAACTTTCAGCGTTTCTTTGCCGGAACCTTTTTTCCAGATGACAACGATGACGAGTAATGCGAGAAGGATTCCGCCGATAATCAGGAAACGTTTCATAGGTTGAATGAATCAGAATGTGAGAGGTATGCCTTGATAATAATCCAGGACTTTCATACGGAAAACATAATCGTATTTCGCCTGGATCAAATCGGATTGCGCTTTTTCGAGTTTTGTTTTTTCATTGTTGTAATCAATGGAATTTGCAGCACCCACATTGAATTTGTCTTCCATGTACTTGAATGATTCCTGTGATGCGTCAACCGCTTTCTGTGAAGCCTGGTATTTGAGGAAAGCAGCCTGTGCATCGGCATAAGCCTGTTGGATGTTCTTGAACAATTGCTGCTGTGAAAGATCAATGCTGAGCTGTGCATTTTCCCTTTGGATTTTCGCTTTTGTAATGCTGGTGTTCGTTTGGAAATGATTGAAGATGGGAATGTTGATTTGTATTCCCACACTTTTATTCACGTTGTTGTTGAACTGGTTTCCAAATGGAGTGGTTGTATAGGTGTTGTCGAAACGCGGATACAAAACATAATCTCCCGCAGTGGTAATTCCAATTGTGTCGTTGCCGGCATAAGTGGAATTCTGCAATGTTTTTGAGGCACCCGAATATCCTGTTCCAAGCGATCCCTGCAAAGTGATCTGTGGACTTATCGCACCGTAAGCAATGGCAACGCCTTTATCTGCGCTCTTGTAATCCATTTGCGCTTTTTTCACGCCGGGCATAGTGGAAACTGCAATCTGATAAATCTGTTCGGGCGTTGTGTTGAGGATATTCTGTGCGGGAATGACAAGATTCGGTTTTACAATCTGGAATCCGGAAGTGGAATCGAGGTTCATCAATTGTGTCAGGTTCAAATACGAAATGTTCACGGTATTCTGTGCGCTCACGAGGGTGACTTCTTCCGTTGCCAGTTGCGATTGGAGATCGAGCAATGCGCCTTTCGCCTGCGCTCCTGCATCATACAGTTTCTGCATGCGGTCCACTTGCGCTTGTGTAAGATCGACTTGCTGCTGTGCCACATCCAACTGCTCTTTCGCATACAGCACATTCAAATACGCACTCGCCACATTCATGCCGATATCATATTGCGTTTGCTGAACCTGGAAACGGTTTGCCTGTATGGAATATTTATTCTGTTCAACGCTGTTTACATTCTGCAGTCCGCTGAATAGGGTGACACTGCTGCTGAGGTAAAAATTTTCTGAAAGGACAGTGCTGTTTGCGAACGTATTGGTGAAACGGTCAACCGTTCTTCCATTGTTGTACGTGTGGGACGCAAAACCATTCACGCTGGGCAACATGTTTCCCTGACTCAAGCGCAAGTTGGCCTGCGACATTTCCACATTGAGTTGCTGTTGCTGAACAGAAATATTATGCACCTGCGCATAAACAATGCATTGCTGCAGCGACCACGGTTGGGAATTGTCTTGCGGGAGTGCAACCGTCGTATCCACTTGCGGAGCGGGAGTGATGTTGGTGGTCTGTTGCAGTGCTACCTGACCCGTGTTCAGCAGATTGAACTGGGCATTCAGGAAAAGCGGGGCGGACAACAGCA
>CAYMZV010000056.1:0-17886 GCA_964394965.1 uncultured Chryseobacterium sp. | reverse complement strand
ACGGTGTATGATTCGCCGAGCGCAGCCTTCAATTCCTCTGCAACTGAAATGAGCGAACTCGAACCGACTTTCCAATTCACCAATGAATGTTCCGGAAATACAATCGGATGGCAATGGGATTTCGGCGACAATACGACCGATAATGTTCCGAGCCCTGCGCACACTTATGCGGCGCGCGGCACCTACAATGTTCGTCTTGTTGCAACCTCAACGGGCGGATGTACTGACACTACATTACAAGACGTCATTGTAGAACCGGAATTCACGCTTTACATTCCCAATGCATTTACGCCGAATGAAGATGGAACGAATGATGTGTTCTACGCTTATGGAAATGAGATTTCGGATTTTCACATGATGCTGTTCGACAGGTGGGGAGAAATGATTTATCAAAGCGATAACATCAATACGGGTTGGGATGGAAAAGCGAAAGGCGGCACGGAAGTCGCGCAACAGGGAGTTTATGTTTACAAAATAGAAGTAACGGATTTCAGGGGAAAACTGCATCACTATACGGGAAGTGTTACGCTTCTGAAATAGCGGTGATGTTAGTTTGGTTAGCTGCAGAAAGGGCACTCGGGCAAGAGTGTTCTTTCTGTTTTTTTGGGTGAAGGAAAAGAAGCCAGGGTGGTGAGGAGGCTTGGGTTAAGGCCAATTGAATTCTAAAACATTTTTACTTTGCCAAAACCTTCCAACCATACTTCACCCAATCCTCCATTCTACCCGGGTTTCTTCACCTTCGCCCAGTTGTAACCGAAGCCACCCGGTCAAAATTTTCTCACTGCGCCGCCTGTTCCAGTCCGATATATTTTATGATCAGCGAAGGCGCAAAGGAAAACCCGACATAGAAAGTGGGCGTGTAACGCTGTTGCAGGGAGAGTTCCGCATTCTGGAAGGAAACCACGCCGGGCAAATATTTCGACTGCACCACATAATCCTTGTTCCAGATAAAACCCACATCGAAATTCACATACTTCGCCAACGCAATTGTCACTCCGCTGTAAAGCCGCTTCAACGGTGTTTTTGAAATCTGCATGCCGCCGAAAAACCCGAAACGTTCGCGCAAGCGTGAAAACGGAGATTGGAAAATCCATCCGTAGTTTTCAATTTTCCTTCCGAAAGGATAATACATCACACCCGCATACAATGCACTCTGCCATTGCTTTTGTCCGGTCGAATCCAGCTGTACGGAGAGCGAATCATTTACATAAGAAAGATATTTCGAACTGATGAGATTCGCCGATACACCGATGTTGAACGCCACATAATTTTTTTCATGCACAGTGATTGTCATCGGCGCTTCGGTTTTCCTGTAAAATTCCTTGTCCGACAAATAAACCATTTGCCGGTGAAGGTTTTTTCTTGTCATGTTAGGATTGCCGGTGGATGCGATGCTGTAATAAACGGGATACGCATACACACCCGAATCGGAAACACAAGGCTGGAAATCTTCCGGGCGCACATTGAATGTTACTGCCGCACTGTCGTTGTTCACCGTTACGTGAATGGAAGTGGTGTGCAATGAATCGTCCGTGATTTTCTGTTCAACAGGGGAAAGGAAAGAAATTTCACAGGGAGAATGCAACTTTTTGCGGTCGAGGCGAACAAAACGGAGTGCCCAATTGCTGCTGTCATTCACCGTTGGGGAAATTGTCTGTGCAATTGCATTTTGTTTTTTTCCATCATCGGCGGCATTCGTGTCATCATCACCCTTGTCATCCGCCCCAACCATCGTCAACCCTTTTTTCACCGAAAACGATTTCGACTCCACTTGCCGTCCGAGAAAAACAAGAAGGATTCTTTTCCGATTGTAAATCGTGTCCACCTCTTCATATTTCCCTTCGCGCATTCTTTTGTTTCCGTTGATCGTCCTGTTTTTCCTGAAACAAACTGTTTTCACCTGCGTGGTATCTTCCACACCCTTGTAATTCAGCGGATGGAAAACGAGAATCAAAATCGCATGTTTGCTCAAGCTGCCATCGTCGTTGCAGATTTGCATGTTTTCCTGAAAGGCCTTTTTCACAATGCAATCGAGGAGTGGCTCGATTTTTTTCATGGGAATCTCATCGTCACCGAGATGTTTCAGCAGATCGGTATTGAGCCGGATTGTTTCTTTTTTATTTTTCGTATCCATCAGCACCGGACCTTGCGCCGATAACAGGTTGAATAAAATGCAAAAGAGGATGATGAACGGATTTTTTTTCATGGCACGCATATTTGCATCAAATATAGGGTTGTTGGAATTGGAAATTTTTCATTTCGACATTCGATGTCCATACATCGTTTTCCGGAGGCATTATCATTCGAAAGGATGAGAACATCAACAATGCTATTTCCTATTTTTGCAATGAAAACAAAACGCATCAGATGAAACGTTTTTCTTTTTTCCTTCTCTCCATCGCATTTCTTTCCGGTTGCAAATCGTTTTGGAATTATCACACGGTTCCTCCCAACAATAACCTTTTTGCGAATGCGGGTGAAACACAGGTTACAGGAACGTACGGCACCGGCGGCATGAATGCGCAAGCGGGTTTTGCCGTAACCAAAAACTTTTCCCTCTTGGGAAATTATGGGGGTTCATTGGGTGCAGACGGTTACCATTCGAAAGAAGGTGAATTCGGAATCGGATTCAACACGTCGCGCGAAAATCACAAGATGCTTTTCGGAGTCAGTGCGGGGTATGGTTTGGGAAATAATTTTTTTCAGGACAGCGGCGTTACGTACAAGGATTTTCGCGGCTCATTTACAAAACCATTTGTCATGCTTACGTTCGGTTCCGCATCCATCGGTTCTGGAAAAATACAAGCGGACGCGGCCATGTCGCTCAAGCTGAATTACATTACCTACAACGGATTCAAACAGTCTTCACCAAATCCTGCCGACCAAACAACATTCAAGGCGGGTACATTTTATTACGAACCTTATTTCAGCGGAAGCGGCGGGGGAAAACATGTGCGGTTCTGTTATGGAATGGGTTTCGCGTTTAAAAACCTGAATGATGCGGGAAAGGGTATGCGCATTTATCCGTTTCACCTGAACATGGGAATACTGATTGTCATTGGAAGAAAGTACGGCCAATGATTTCCCGTTTCAACCATGAATGGTTTCCGATCATTTCAAGATTAATTCATGACTGCAAAACAATCCACACATTTCGGATCTGTGCAAACCTGCGCAATCAATGGCTACTTTTTTCCGCCAACAATTGCAGGATGAATCTCAATGTTTCGGCAGAATCCTTTTCATAAGCGGCTCCTGTTGCGGGTCCGTTGTAACCGGTATAGATCATTCGCACTTTTCCCGTTCTGTCAATGTAGATTGTAGTGGGAAACGACATGATGCCATTGAGAAAAGGCAAACTCGCCGAAGCGGAATCCCTACCCGATTTTCCGGTATTGAGCAACGTGTAATCCACATCGAAATGATTTTTCAGGCGGCGGATATTTGCATTCGCTTTTGCGGTATCGCCCGTGCGTTCATAAGCCAAACCGATAATTTCCAATCCTTGCGAATGGTATTGTTTATACACTTCACTCATCCACGCCGTTTCATCCATGCAATTCGGACACCAGCTTCCCATGATTTGTACAATCACGACTTTGCCCTTGAATTTCGGATCGGAAAGGGAAACGGGTTTTCCGTTGAGATCATTGAACGTGAAATTGATATTGGAAGAATCTTTTATCCACGTCAGTTTTTCCGGATCACGCAATTGGAAATCAGCATTCCGTTTTGCAATCCAATTTTCGTGACCGAATTTTCCGTACCACGCATTGCCATGAATCATTCCATCTTTCCCGATTGTCGCCTTGAAAAGAAAAGCGTGCGATCCATCGAAAGTGGAAAGTGCGAATGAATTGGAGTTGATCCAATTTCCCTCGAGAAAACGGTAGTCTCCGGTTTCAGTGAGAAATGTTCCTGCCAATTCCCCGTTTTCCGTTTTGAAAATTCCGATCGCGTTGCTGCTGTCGGAAGTTCCCGGACTGAAATGACATTCCCATTTTCCGTCAACGGATGAAGGGGATTTTCTGGATCGGGTTGACGGGTATCTCGGCAAATCGTATTCCGCGCGGAATTTCAAATCATACGGTTTGCTTGCTGCACGGTTGAACCACGTTCCATGAAAGCCGCCGAGCGAATCGATCTTGCATTTGAACCACGAATCGAAAATCGGCATTGTCCAATTGATGGAATCTTTTGTAACGGATAAATTCTCAACTGCAATATTTTCCTCTGCATTATGTGTGGTCAATGTGTAACCGTTCGGTTGGAGATCGACGGTGAACGTAAATGGCAATTCCGTTGTATCGTTCACTGTCAGGGTACCGCGCCAATCACCGAGATGAATGCGTAACGGGGATTGGGACATTTTTTGTGCACAGGAAATCCCAACTGCAAAAAATGAAATCAGAATCGGGAAAATTATTTTTTTCATTTTCATTCATTTCATTCTGGAAAGTTAGATTTTTATCTCGAGCAGACCAACTTCATTTGCCAATCATCAATTGACCGAAACGACACAAAAGAAAAATCGCCAAGAATGAATCCTGGCGACTTTTCAAAAATCCAAGAATGATTTTCAGATATTGAATTCGATTCCCTGCGCAAGCGGCAACTGATTTCCGTAATTGATCGTATTCGTTTGGCGGCGCATATAATATTTCCACGCGTCACTTCCGCTTTCCCTTCCTCCGCCGGTTTCCTTTTCTCCACCGAAAGCGCCACCGATTTCCGCACCTGATGTTCCGATGTTCACATTTGCAATTCCGCAATCGGATCCCTCTGCAGATAAAAACAATTCCATCTCACGCATGTTGTTCGTGAAAATGGAAGAGGACAATCCTTGCGGAACACCATTCTGCATGGCAATCGCTTCGTCAATCGTTTTGTATTTCATCACATAAAGGATCGGTGCGAATGTTTCTTCCTGCACAATATGGAATTCATTTTTCGCCTCGATGATGCACGGTTTTACATAACATCCGCTTTCGTATCCGTTGCCGGTCACCACTCCGCCTTCCACAATTATTTTTCCACCCTCTTTTTTGGCGCGTTCAATTGCATTGAGATAATCCTCCACCGCTTTTTTGTCAATCAACGGACCGACATGGTTTTTTGCGTCGAGCGGATTTCCGATTGTCAATTGCGCATACGCATTTTTCAAAACGGAAACGGTCTTGTCGTAAACGCTTTCATGGACAATCAATCGACGTGTTGATGTGCAACGTTGTCCGGCTGTTCCCACTGCACCGAAAACAGAACCCACGAGCACCATGTTCAAATCGGCGAATTCGGAAACGATGATGGCGTTGTTTCCGCCGAGTTCCAAAATGCTTTTTGCAAATCGTTGTGCGGTTGCAGCTGCAACAATTTTTCCGATGCGTGTTGATCCCGTAAATGAAATCATTGGAACGCGTTTGTCATTGTTCATCATGTCGCCCACCGGATTTCCGATCAGCAAACAACTCACGCCTTCGGGAACATTGTTTTTTTTCAGGACGGAAGAAATTATATTCTGACAAGCGACTGCACACAACGGGGTTTTTGAAGATGGTTTCCATACACACACATCGCCGCATACCCATGCGAGTGCCGCATTCCAACTCCACACGGCAACAGGGAAATTGAAAGCGGAAATTATTCCGACAATTCCAAGCGGATGCCATTGCTCATACATGCGGTGACGCGGACGTTCGCTGTGCATGGTGAGTCCGTAAAGCTGACGTGAAAGTCCGACGGCAAAATCACAGATGTCGATCATTTCCTGCACTTCTCCCAAACCTTCCTGCAATGATTTTCCCATTTCATAGGAAACCAATTTTCCAAGGGGCTCTTTGTATTTGCGCAACTGATCTCCAATCTGCCGAACAATTTCTCCGCGTTTCGGTGCAGGAACGGCGCGCCATTTTTTGAACGCGTCTTCTGCCGTCTGCAAAACCTTTTCATAATCCTCTTTCGTTGCCTGATTTACACTTCCGATGAATTGTCCATCGGCAGGAGAGAAGGAATCCACTTTCGCGCCATCCGTATTCCAGTGATTTGTTCCGGTCGAAGCGCCGAAATTCTTTTCGTTGATGCCAAGCGTTTTCAATGCTTCGGCAATTCCATATTTGTCAGTGAGAACTTGCGTCATTTTCAGTTTTTTTAGAGGGAATGTAAAGGTAGGGAAATGATTACGAATTGTTTTGCATGGGGAGGCGGCAGAAAAAAAGCAGCAGTGGCAGTAAAATAATCAGTGGATGGAATGGTAAAAAAACAGAAAGTGAAAAGAGTTTTTCCACGGCATTGTCACTCCTTTCCTGCCCGCAGCCGCTTTTTCCCTGCCGCTTCCTTTATTGTTTCGGTTTAATCGCAGCGGCATATTTTGCATACATCGCGTTTGCAATAACGGAAAAACTGCCGTCGATTATTTTTTTCGGGGTGTTGGTGGTGGAAGAAAAACTCGCATTGTTTTTTCCGGCTGCAATTCTTTTCCCGCTGGTGGAATTGAAAATTGTCCAATGCATGGTCGCAATGCGGTTGAATTCCGTTTTGCCTGCATAATTGTAGGGATCGCCGGCCAAGTCATTGTCGAAATCAACCTCATTGATGAACACGACATATTCCGCCCCGTATTTTTTCTTGAGGTAGCCGAGAAGATTGGGAGAGAGAATAATGGTGTTCATGAATTTATCCACATCGTCCGATGTTGCTTCGACTTGCCCTTTTTTCACTCCCGTCTCTGGTTTCAGTTTTGCGGAATCGGCTTTTGTCGGATTGAGCGGAAAATTCACGGGTGTGTATGACAGGGTGGAACAGGTGTATGCATAATATAGATCCGCTTTCATTTTCGCGGTATCGTCGATCAGTGAAATGACATTGCAGGTGGAGCCAAAAGCATGTTTCATCTGATCCACCATTCCGCGGCGCAAGGCTTCCTCAATCTGATCGTATTTCTGTGAGGTTTCGGTGCTGATGGCATGGGAAATATCCGAATTGCAATTGAACATTCTCGGTTCCCAGGGAATGACAAGAATCTTGGTTTTCTTCGACGCACCGGCATCCGTTTTCTGTCCGTCGCTGCGTGTGGTGGTTTGGGCGGGAGAAAAAAGCGGCAGAAAAAAAAGTGCCAGCGGGAATAAAAATATTTTCGCGAGAGACTGCATTTTACAAAAGAAAATTTTAGTCGTTAAGGGTTGAATTGCAAATGAAATGCCAGAAAAAGATTTCAGGTTCCAAATCACAGATTCCAAAAGGAAAGCGGCATTGTTTTGGGATCTATTTTTTAGAGAATGCCCTGATAATGTCATTTCCATTGGCAAAAATCAGCAAGGCAAGAATCATGTACATGCCGATTGTCAATGCGCGTTGCATGAATTTGTCGCTCACTTTTTTCCCCGTTATCATTTCCCACAACACGAACAGGATGTAACCGCCATCGAGAACGGGAATCGGAAGCAGGTTCATGAAAGCGAGAACGACGGAAATGAATGCGGTGATACTCCAGAATGCGCCCCAATCCCAAGTGTCCGGATAATTTTTCGCGATGGAAGCAAAGCCGCCGATTTTTGATGCGCCTGTTTTTGAAAACAGCAGACGGAATTGTTTCACATAACTTGCGAGCACTTCACCGGTACGCACAAATCCCCTTCCCCAAGCGGAGAAGAATCCATAGCTGATGGTCGTATCCTGCAGGAATTTTTCTTCACCCACTGGAACAACATTGATCTTTCCATCATCATCCACATTTGCATTTACCGTTTGTGTTTTCCCATCGCGGATAAATCCGATTGCAACGGTTTTGTTTTTATAGAATTGCAGCAGCGTGGAAAATTGCTGGAAAAACTCGAGGGAATCCTTGCCGAGGGAAATCAACTTGTCTCCCTTTTTCAGTCCTGCACGGTCCGCCCCTTTTCCCGGAACAACGCTGTCAATGACAAACGGAAAGCCGGCATCAAAAAGTATCCGTGCATCCTTTTTCAGGAATTTCTCGGCGAAATCATCGCTGATTGATATTTCCTTTTTCACCCCGTTCCTTTCAAACTGGATTGTTTTCGGGCGATCAAGAAGCACGGAAAGGGCGGTTTTGTGAAGGTCATTGTCCACCACCGATTTATTGTCCAACGCAAGTATTTTATCGCCGTTCTGCAAACCCAAATTGAGTGCAAGTGTGTCGCAATAAATTCCATACTTCGCATTTTTCGCTGGGAAATACTCATCTCCCCATGCCCAAGCCATCATGGAATAGATAATGATGGCGAGTAAAAAATTGACAATGATTCCTCCCGCGAGAATGATCATCCGTTGATATGGTTTTTTACCGCGGAATTCATCGGGAGCCGGTTTTTCATTCGGATCGGCATTTTCTTCCGCCTGCATGCCATGAATGTCAACGTATCCGCCGAATGGAAACCAACCGATTCCATATTCGGTGTCTCCGATTTTTTTCTTGAACAACGCGAATTTGAAAACGGTTGCAAATGGGAAAAAGAAATCGAAGAAGAGATAGAATTTATTTACTCTCGCCTTGAAAATGCGTGCAGTAATGTAATGCCCGAATTCATGGAGAATGATCAGCAGCGAAAGACTTAAAAAGAATAAGGTGAATTTTATCACGGGCTAATTGGAATAAGATGATTTCAGATTGACTGCAAAATTAACAATTAAAATGGCGGAATTGACGTGAGACGCGAGCGTGTGAGAAGGGGAAAATTAACATAAAATGGGATTTTCGTTTGTCATCTGTCACTTGCCACTTGCCACAATTTCCAAGGCAATCCTTCTCGCTTCGGCATCACTCTGCACATAGTCATCCAACGTTGGATTTTTCACGAACGGAATTTTTCCAATCGTCTTTTCAATCACATCCGCGATTTGTAAAAAGCCGATTTTGTCTTCGAGAAAAGCCTTCACTGCAATTTCATTCGCCGCGTTCATCACACATGCGCGATTGCCTCCTTCGCGCATCGCATCGTATGCGATTCCCAAACAGGAAAAAGTTTCAGTGTCGGGTTTTTCAAAATTCAGTGCAGGATATTTTGTGAAATCGAATCGTGGGAAATCGGACTTCAGGCGTTTCGGATAACCGAATGCATATTGGATCGGCAACTTCATGTCGGGCAAACCCATTTGCGCTTTCATGCTTCCATCGCGGAATTGCACGAGTGAATGCACGATGCTTTGCGGATGCACGATGACATCAATCTGTTCGGGTTTCAAATTGAACAGCCATTTCGCTTCAATCACTTCGCAACCCTTGTTCATCAGTGTTGCGGAATCAATCGTCACTTTCGCACCCATTTCCCAATTGGGATGTTTCAACGCTTCCTTTTTCGTAACGTGCAAAAGCTCTTCGCGTTTCTTTCCGCGAAACGGTCCGCCGGAAGCGGTGAGATAAATTTTCTCGATTGGATTTTCAAATTCACCAGCCAGACATTGGAAAATTGCCGAGTGTTCGGAATCCACCGGATAAATGTTCACACCGTTTTTTTTCGCTTCGCCGGTAACGAGATCGCCCGCAACCACCAATGTTTCCTTGTTCGCCAATGCAATTTGTTTTCCCGCGCGCACCGCCGCAAGTGTGGAGCGCAATCCCGCGTAGCCGACAATCGCCGCAAGCACCATGTCGATCGTTTCCATCTGCATCACATCGGCAAGTGCATCTTCCCCACCGTAAACTTTTATTCCTTCATCGAGCAAGGCGCTTTTCACTTTCGAAAGTTGTGTGAGATCATTTATGACCACCACATTCGGTTTGAATTTCAACGCCTGTTGAATCAACAGATCGGAATTGTTTCCCGCCGCCAAAACTTCCACGACAAAATTTTCCGGATGTGCGGCGACAACATCAAGGGCTTGCGTTCCGATGGAGCCTGTACTTCCGAGGATTGCCAATTTCCGATTTTCGAGTTCCAATTTTTTATTGTTTAAAATCCGTTTTTAGAATTTTCAATTCCGTTCTGCGATCCAGACTTCTAAGGAAAGCATTATCCGGATTTTTCCAACGCGGAGGGAATTTCCTGTCAAGCATTTCCCCGTTGAGAATCATTCCTTTCGGTGCAACTTTTCCGCTTGGAAGAATGATGTCGTTCTGTAAAACGAACGGCGCTGATGCACCATATCCATTGAATGAAAGCCGTGCAGAATCAACACCGAGTTTCAGCAATGCTTCATAACACGATCTCGCCCTGCAATAAGTGAGTCTTTGTGATGAACTGGGATCCACATAATCGGTATGGCAGCCGAATTCAACCACCAGGTTTGGGAATTTTTTCAGGAACAGTGTCACCGGTTTCAACGAATCCACTGCGTCAAATGAACTGTCCGTTTTCAATTCGCATCTGCCAAGATCAAAAAGAATAGCCGGTGTACGGATTAAATCATCGACAGCAAAAACAGAATCATTCAGTGTTTTATAATTTCCCTTTTGGACTTGCTGGAATTTCGAAAATGAATTCAACGGAAAAAAACAAATCAAGATCATCACGCCGAAAAACGCAAACCCAATTCTTGAATTCCTGAATCTTTGAATCATCGAATTTTTTTCAATCGGCCATCACAAAATCGGCAATTTCCTTTTATTCAAACACCATGTATTCCTGCGGATCAATCGGAGTGCCGTTGTACCACAATTCAAAATGCAAATGCGGACCTTCAATCTGTTCGCCCGAAGTTCCAACGATTGCAATCGGATCACCGGCCTTCACATATTCTCCCGGTTTTTTCAGCAGCGCAGCATTGTGTTTGTAAATGGAAATCAAGTTGTCGGAATGCTGAACGGCAATGACATAACCGTCATCCGTTGTAAAACTTGCCGAGATCACGGTTCCGTCGAGAGTTGAACGGATCGGTTCATTCTCATCCGATGCGGCAATGTCGACACCGAAATGATTTTCCGCCGAATTGAATGCGTTGGAAACGGTTCCCTTGACGGGAACAAAAAAGAAAAATCCGGAAATTCCCCCGTGCGGTTTCACATCCATTGAAAGCGAATATTGATCCATCGATTCAATTTCATTCCGCAAGGCGGAGTCGGCGGCGGAAGGGCGGAAATTCAGGTTGTTGTAATTCTTCGATGTGTCGCGTGGATTTTTCGGATGCTCGGCAGTATCCTTTCCCGAAATGACGAGCATCATATTGTCCACATATTTCTGCCGTGTCTCGAGCGTTTTCTCAATGGAATCCGCCTGCCAATTCAACTTCACCAATTTTGTCTGCATGTCCACATCCGCGTAACCGGGAATGTATTCGCGCAGGGGAGTGAATGCAACAAGACTCACCACGAGTGTAATCATGATGAAAGTGATGACGGTAATCAAAATCAGGAATCCGCCGGGTGTCAATCGCAATGAAAAGCGTTCTTCAAACGTATCATCGTTCATGACCACCAACCGGTATTTGTTCCGGAGACGGGCAATCAATTTCGGTTTTTCCTTTTCTGCAGACATCTGTGAGTAGGCAAATATCGCTAAAACAGTGACAAGTGAAGTGCGGCAAGTGACAAGAGAAGGATCAACAATTTCTCCTGCCACCTGACCCTTGTCACGCAAACAGGCAACCTCATGGTTATATGGTCGTCTTGAATGAAGGGAATACACTATTTTTGCGCTTCCGGCGTTAACCCTTGCAGCCGGGTTTTTTATCTGTGAAAAAGTTCAAGACATATCATTTCGGCCTATCGCTTTTTTTTGTGGCGTTGATCTTTGCAGCTTGCTCAACCACAAAGAATACGTTTGTTACGCGTACCTATCACGACATCAATTCACGCTACAACGGATTTTTCTATGCACGCATGAGCATGCAGGATTCGCAGGACAAGATCGAGAAGGCGTACATCGACGATTATTCCCAATTGCTTCCGATTTTCCGTTTGCCGAATACCACCGAGACAAAAGGATGTTATACCGATCTTGAAAAGGCAATTAAAAAAGCCACTACGTGTATCGAGCATCATGCGATCACGAAAAAGGGAACGAACCCTCCCGAAGAAATTGCAGGCGCCGTAAAATGGATTGACGATTGTTACCTCGTCATTGGCCAGGCGCATTATTACAAGGGAGAGTACATGACGGCAATCGACATTTTCGATTACATCATTCAGAAATATCCAAAATCCGATCTTCGGTTTGATGCAAAATTGTGGAAGGCGAAAACGGAAATCGAACTTGGAAATTATACCGATGCGGAATCGTTGCTGGATGTTGTAAAGAATGACAAGGGTCTTCCTGTGCGTTTGCTGGGTGACCTGGATGCTTCGTATGCCTATCTGTACATGACAACAGGAAATTATGCGAATGCGATAAAATATTTGGATGAGGCGATTAAAGTGACGAGGGGGAAAAAAGTGTTTGTGTCGGCGAAGAATAAGAAAGTGCTTGCGCGTTATTATTTCATTCTCGCACAACTGGATGAAAAAACGGGGAAGGAAAAAGACGCCTACATGAATTATGGCATCTGCATCGGCCTGCATCCGACTTATGACATGCTCTTCAATGCAAAATTGAATCGCGCGCGATTGAGTGCAGCGGACGAAAAAAACAGGAATGCGGCGAAAAAGGAATTGCTGAAAATGCTTACCGATTCGAAAAATACCGAATACAAGGATCAGATTTATTACACGCTCGCCCAATTGGAAATGGGATCCAATAATAAAAACGGGGCAATGGATTATTACCGCAAATCAGTTGCCTACAGTTTGGGAAATGACAAGCAAAAGGCGATTTCCTATCTCGCGCTGGGCGACATTTATTTTGAGGAAACGGATTATGAGAATGCACAGGCTTATTACGACAGCACAATGACTTTCCTGCCGAAGACTTATGCCGGATACAAAGCGATCGAGGATAAACACGAGAGTCTTGCCAATCTTGTAAGGTATATTCAGGTTGTTGCCTATGAAGACAGTTTGCAGAAGATTGCAAAAAAATATGGCGACGACACCACAAAACTTTACAAATACATTGACACTTTAATTGTAAGAAAAGCCAAGCAGGACAGTCTGAAAAAACTGGCTGATGAAAAAAAACAGGAATTGGCAAACAGTTCATCTGCGGCCTCGTCCGGGAACGCAGGTACGGGTGCGTGGTATTTTTACAACACGTCAACCATTACATTCGGAATAAATGATTTCACCAGAAAATGGGGCGGCATGAAGCTCGAAGACAATTGGAGAAGGGAAAACAAGGAGCAGGTGATTCCTGAAGACAACGGAGATGCACAGTCTGGCGATACGGCAAAGGCGGCAGGGAAAATCTCGAAGTCAAGCAAGGTGAATGAACGGTTGCCTTATCTGAAAGATCTTCCGCTTACACCCGATGCGATGTCCAAATCGGATGACCGGATTGCGGATGCGCTGTACAATTTGGGAACGCTTTACAAGGAGCAAATGAATAACATGCCCAAATCGATCGGATCTTTCGAGGAATTGTGTGAACGTTTTCCAAAACACAAATACACATTGGCATCACATTTCCAATTGTGGCGCATTTATAACGATGCGGCGGCGACAAATAAATTCCACGATCCGGTAAAGGCGCAAGAGCACAGGGATTACATCTGCAATAATTTCCCCGACGGTGAATATTGTGCATTGATCAACAATCCGGATTATGAATCCACGAAACTGAACGAGAAGGCAAAAGTGGATTCGTATTATAGCGACACCTACACTTCCTATACCAACAGGAATTATCTCGATGTGATTTCACGTTGCAATTATGCCGACTCCACTTTCGGAAAGAAAAACGATCACGCTGCGCAATTCGCGTATTTGCGCGCAGTGAGTTTGGGAAAAACACAGGGAACACCGGCGATGGAAGCGGAGCTCACGAAAATAGTTGCGAATTATGCGAAAGACCCGATGCGCGACCAGGCACAGGCGTTGCTCGATTTGATTCACAAACAAAATGGAACATCATCCGTTCCGAAAGATTCCCTTAATAAAGTTGCCGGTCCGGATTACCTGTTGAATGACAATGTGGAATACCAATACATGGTTGTTGTCGATTTGGGGAAAGGCGACATCAATAAATTCAAGATTGCGATGGCGGATTACAACCAGCAGATGTTCGCTTCGGCGGGATTGACGATTCAGGGAATGGTACTTGATAATTTGCATCAGGCGGTGCTCGTGAAAAAATTCGACAACAAGCAAAAGGCGATGGATTATTATATGCTGATGAAATCGAAGCCCGACATTTTTGCGAATCTCGCTCCGGGAACATTTCAGGTGATGGTGATTTCAACGGAGAACTTTGCCCTCTTCTTCAAGGACAAGAACGTGGATGGATACAAGGCGTTTTTTGACAAGAATATCCTGAAAAAATAATTTGCCGATTCGACAATTTGCAGATGCGCCCATGAAAATCATTTCGGTAATCTTCATTTCCCTTTTTCTTTTTTCGTTCAACAATGGATTTACTGAACGGAAGCATAAACATCATAAGACCGTACAACAAAATAATTGTGGCGCGTGGTATTTTTATAATCAGGGTACGGTTGCATTCGGGGTGAGTGATTTCGAAAGAAAATGGGGTGACAGGAAATTGACGGATAATTGGAGAAGGCTTTCCAATAATTAATCGCCAATGAGATTTTCCGCAATTGTTTTCATTTCGGTTTTATTTTTTTCCTGCGGCAATTCCGATTCGGGAAAACCGGTTGCCACTCACGATTCCGTTTCCAAAAAAGATTCTGCAAAAGATGTTGCGATGAAAATTCCCATCGACTCGTTAAAAAAAATCGATTCGGCTGTTGCCGAAATACGAAGGGAAATTGCGAAAGGTGAATTGCGGAAAAAAGCGATGAAGGGAAATGCCGGATCGAATGAAGGGTTCATTTATGAATTGTTTGAAAACGATACGGCACTGAAATACCTGTATTGCGACAATGGGATGGAATTCGGCTCTTCGGAAATAGAATGTTTTTTCCAGAATGGGCTTCCCGTTTTTTCGATTCGCAACCGGATCAAATTCATGAAAAATTCTTCCGGCGAGATTGATCCTTCGCTCCGGAATAAAACGGCGGCGGAGTCGACCTACTTTTCGGGGGGAAAAATAATCGAGCAGAATACGCAGGCGTTTACGAATGAAGCGGGATGGAAAAAAATCGCGTTCCAGAATCAGCTTTTGAAAATCATTGATGACATTCAGGCGGATTTGATTCGGAATGGGGCTTGGGTGAAAAAGTAGTTGTGGTTTTTCAGTTGTCGGGGAATTTTTTTTTGCGCGAGGTCCGAAGGACTCCTTCGGAGGATAGCAGCGGAAAGCCTGCAGCGCCGTAAAATATTTTTCACAAACAACTTGGCGAGGACTTGCAGCGGATAGCCCGACCCGCAGGGGCGCGCCCGGATGATCCTATCGGCAATTTCCATCTGCACATTTGCAATCTGTAATTTTCACATTGCTTTTCGGTTATCAACAAATCGCACGACTTTTCAAGAATTGACCTCATCTTCAGGCTTTTTCATAGCTTTACCAAAACACTTCAGCCATGGCCATGTTCAACAACAAAAACACTTCCAGCATGAGCAACAGAACTCCCGATTCAGGAACGGTAAATATTATCGGTGCAGGTACATCCATTGAAGGCGATGTAATTTCCAGCGGCGACATTCGCATAGACGGTTCCCTGAAAGGAACCCTGAAAACGCGCGGCAAACTTGTCATCGGGCCTTCCGGATCAGTTGAAGGAGAAGTGACTTGCCAGAATGCGGACATCTCCGGAAACATTCGCGGAAAAGTGAATGTGACCGAATTGCTTGCACTCAAAAGCACGGCAAAACTGAGCGGAGAAATTTCAACAGGCAAACTGGCCATTGAGCCCGGCGCCGATTTCTCCGGATCATGCAGCATGGGTGGCGTAGTGAAAGAAATCCAACAACATGAGCACGCAGAAGCCGAACTCGCCGAAAAAACGGCCTGACGCTTCCACGGCAAAATACATTTCGATGGCGACCTATATGGCCGCCATCATTACTTTGGGCACGCTTGGCGGCCGCTGGATCGACCAGCATTTTCAACTCCTGAAATTTCCCGTTTTCACATTGGTGCTTTCGCTCTTTTCCGTTTTTGCGGCGATGTGGTATTTCATCCGCGATTCTTTCAGAAAATAATTTCGCTGTGAAATATTTTTCCCATTTTTAGTCATTGCAAAATGAGTTGAAAAATGATTCCCATGAAAAAAATCCTACCCCTGTTTTTCATTCTTGCGGCTACAATCCTGTCGGCACAAAAAAACCAAGGCAACAATTTTCATTGGGTTTCCGAGCAATGGATCATCGCGCCGAGTGGCGGACAATTTCATCCCGACATGTCGGCGTTCAATGACCAACTCACCAAGTGGGGTGCCAAGTCCGTTTTCTATGATGGCCTTCGCGGTTACGGATTGACACTTGCGCAACCGCTTACCGTTGTGAGAGGAGGTGGATTCGATGCAGCCTATTCCTTTTCACTGATGCAAAACAGAACAGTGACGATCGGTCCGAAAGATTCGCTCTCGTATCAAATGCGCGGGTGGCATTTGATGACCAGTATTTACGGCAAGGATGTGATTCCGGGAGAAACCGTTGCTCTTGTTTTGGCGCCGGGAATCGATTGGGGGAGTTTGCGGATGGTGAGAACGTTGAATGGGCTTGGCGGACTTTACCGGAATTTTTTCATTGCGCCGATGGCGCGAGCGGAACTGCGTTTTGTGTTTGGACCGGTTGCATTGGGTGCACGGGGAATTTATCAGTATGATGTGACGAAGGATGATTGGAAATTGAAAAAAGGTCCGACGTTTGCATTGCCGGGAACAAAAAATACCGGAACGAGCATTGAGTTTTTTGTGGGTTGGGGATATGTGCATTACCAATAGAAAATTTGCGACCTGTCGATTTCCGATTTTCAATTTGAATTGGTGAAATGAAAAAAATCTTTTTCGTTTTCCTGTTTCTTTTCCTGAGTGATTTTTCATTTGCCCAAACTTCGGCGGACTCTGCAAATGATGAGGGCACAGGAGTGCTTGCTTTTTCTGCCGGAGAATATTATGCGAACTTTTCAAAGTTGAATTCGCAATTGAAATCGTGGGGCGCGGCAAAAACATTTTCGGCTTTCAATGCGGTTGGAATTACAGGAGAGGGCGTAGTGGCTATTGGACTCAGGGGATCCTTTGACGGTGAATTTTCCCTTGAGTGGTTTCTGCCGCAAGACATTTCAATAAAAGATTCCCTGAAATTCCGTTTGCACGGCTGGCACCTGATGACAAGCCTGTACGGCATAGATTTGATTCACAAAAAGCATGTCTCACTTGTTGCTGGTCCGGGAGTGGATTGGGGCGCTGCGAAACTCATCCGGACACTCAATGGAAGCAAGGGGCATTATAATAATATTTTCATTGCCCCATTTGCGCGCGTCGAATTGAAATTCACATTCCCGAAAATCGCTTTCGGTGTACGTGCATTTTACCGAGTTGACTTTACACTGAATGATTGGGTTGCCGAAGAGGATTACCTCACTGCACTTCCACACACCAACCTGTCGGGAGGGGGATTTCAGTTTTTCGTCGGATATCGATTCTGATGAGGATTGGGGATAGGATTTTCGGTTGTAAACCGAATACGATTTGCGACAAACAAATCACAATGTTTTCATTTCTCCGCTTGTGCGTGTGGCGTTCCGTTATGTGGTCAACAAATTCGCCGTTGGAACGCGGGTGACATACCGGTATGACATTACAGGAAGCAGATGGAAAACCGACAACGCGGATCTTCCCGATTTCAACGGTTCGCATTTTTCCGGAATGGGTGCTGCGTTTTTTATCGGATATAATTCTGTTCCTCCTCCGAACAATCAATATGCTCCGGCAAGCGATCAGCCGGGACAATGGGAATAATTTCCCCATTCACATTCATCCGCATTTCGTTGGAGG
>CAYMZV010000055.1:16823-18051 GCA_964394965.1 uncultured Chryseobacterium sp. | reverse complement strand
GATTTGCTCCCGATGGATTTGATCGGCTCACACATTTTTGATGAGGTGAAAAAAGATTTCGTTTTCAAAAAAGGTCCATTGTTTACCAATGTACTTCTTGCCGATGAAATCAATCGCGCTTCGCCGAAAGTGCAAAGTGCCTTGCTCGAGTGTATGGCGGAAAATCAGATTTCAGCCGGCGACCGGACTTTTCATCTCGATAAATTTTTCTTCACCATCGCAACACAGAATCCGATCGAGATGGAAGGAACGTATCCTTTGCCTGCCGCGCAGCTCGACCGTTTTTTCATGAAAATAAGTTTCGGTTATGTAACGGAAGATGTTGAGTTGGACATTTACAATAATTATATCGCCATCGGTGATGTGAAAAATACGGTGAAGCAAGTGCTGGCTTATCATGACATTATCGGTTTGCAGGAAGAGGCGGAGAAAGTTTACATGCATCCTGAATTGGTGAAATCAATTGTGAACATTGTTCAGGGCACACGCAAACATCCCGATATCGCTTTGGGATGTTCGACACGCGGCGGAATCATTTTCATAAAATGCCTGAAAGCATGGGCGCTCGTCAATCAACGCAATTTTGTAATTGAAGATGACCTTCGTGCCATTGCACAGCCTGTCCTGCATCACCGTTTGATTTTCAGGAACCGTGAAGCATCGAAAATGGCATTGCAACAAGTCATTGAACGCGAATTGGAACGTTTGTCGAAACTTCGCATTGCCGGATAAGTGAAAAAAAGATTTCCATATCGTCCCTGTGCGATCAGCAGGAACCTGCGTGCAACCATTTTATCGGTGTGCATGTTGTTACCGCTGTTTTCATTTTCGCAAAGTGATCTCCGCAACAGGATCGATTCGGAACGCAAGAGTTTGTCTTTTCTCGACGACAAGACATTGGACAAGTCACGTGAATTCATTCGGGAAGACAGTACATTCTACATCGGTTTCATGTATCTCGGTGCATTCCAATTTTATCGTGCGGATGATGAGTTGGGATTTTCACAGGTCATTGTCCCGCTTTCCAAGGCGATGCAACTGATCGAGAAAGATTATGACAAGGAATTGCGCACACGCTCCAATGACATTTTCACTTATTTGCGTGCCAGCAATTATCAAAACGATTACACCTACATCGCCTATTGGTTGGAGCAGTCGTATCAGAATATTGAAGAGCCGGACAAGGCTTTTGAAGTGTTGCAACATGTCCGTGACCGCAACATCCAAT
>CAYMZV010000055.1:0-16813 GCA_964394965.1 uncultured Chryseobacterium sp. | reverse complement strand
CCAATTCGAACAGGGTTTGGAAACGTACAATACGATGGCGTGGATTTACCATCGCAACCGGATGTACACTTCCGCGAAATTCCCTTTCCTGAAAAATTCCGTTCACCAGAATGATTCGATGGCTTACATGTACCTCGATTCTGCATTGATAAAAATAAATGTGGATGCTCCATTGAATGCAGGATTGTTCGATGCGACTTATTTGAATCGGCAATATCTTTTTACGTATCACTACAAGGCCATTCTTTTCGACTTCAATCTTGAAATCGATTCTGCGAATTATTATTATGATGAATTGATTCGTACCGGCTATTACAGCAGTAACAATTATGCGGAATTCAAGATGGCAATGGGCGAGTTCAGCATTGCCGATGATTTTTTCCACGAAGCCGAAACACGTGAAGGTGGAGATGAGAAGCGGACGAAAGAATTCTTTTACATGCGAGGATCACTCGATGAATACCGAGGACATCCGGAAGAGGCCGATACATTATTGCACAAGGTACTCGAAGACCAAGGTGCCACTCCCGGATTCGGTTGGCATTCCATTGCACTTTCCCGCGCGCAGCACTATGAAGGATTGACGTCCGAAAGTCAGGCGCGGATCAACAAGGCTGCGAATTTCCATGAATTGCATATTGCCACAACGTGGGGACAGGAACAATATCATCTTGCAATTGCAACATTGAATTATTCCAACAAGCTTCAGGCGGAAAAGGAATTTTATTTTGAAAATGACCAATGGTATTTCTGGTTGAATCCGGTGAATTGGTTTGAGTGCCTCAACTATTCTTTTCAAGTGCATGAATACAAATTGATTCTTGCACAACTCGTCGCGCAGGATCCCGAACGTGGGCAGGTGATCTACACGATTTTCTCTTCTGAAAACCTGATCAATTTCGATGAAGTGTGGAGTGTGATTGACGGATTCGGAAATGATTTCTTCATCAAGATTTATAAGAAACTGGAAGCGACCGACAAGCGTCCGAAGATCAAAAAATTCTTCAGGTATTTTCTCGGCAAGCTTTATCTCGAGGAAGGCGACCAAAGGGAGGCGGTGAATTATTTTCAGGAAGTGTTGAATGACCCTGATATTGCCGATCCCTACAATACACTTTTGTATGCGCGGTGTTGTGAAGGAATGGCAATGGCGGTTTCAAGCGGCAATGAAAAGGATTATTGGACACAGAAAATGTATGCGGCATATCCGCAACTCGTCGCCTTTTCGGATTTGAAAATGCATTTCAGGTTGGTGTCCGATGTGCAAGGCAGCGGTGCGAAAAATACAGCCATCATTTCGCTGCTCTGCGCTTTGCTCGGCGTTTGCATTTCATCCTTGCTTTATTTCCTGAAAAAATCGGATAAGATAAAATTGCATTTGGGAATAATCATGCTTCCTTTTCTTGTCTTGCTTTTGATTTCCATTTTGTCGGGTTGTGTCGCTTATTCCGAGAGCCATAAAAATATAGACTCGGGAATCATTGACGATTTGAAAAATTGCAATCTGGCTTTTACCAATGATGCTGACTGTCCCGTTGTCAATTTGCAGTTCAACGATACAAAAGATGCAGTCGAAATCGATTACACGGTAACGGCCGCTGACGGTTCGAAAACCATTGCGCAAGGTTCAGAGTTGGTGAATAGGGAAGAGACTGGAGATGCCGGAAAATTATTGGCGTATCGATTGTTCGGAATCAAGAAAAAGGAAATCGGGAATTATGTGGAACCTGTTCCCGAGCCGAAAAAAGATTCGAAAGCGAAGTGATTTATTTCTTGTGCGCTTCCGAATAGGCATTGATGGCAGAAACAATGGAATCCGCCTGATGACTCAATGCAATGGAACTGTCGCGCAAATCAGCCCTTTTCTCATTGACAAAACGATACATGGCCTGACTCGCTTCCAATCGGATTTGCGAATAGGTTTGGAGTTGCTCCGTAATGTGTTCACCTGTCTCGCTCAATTCCGCTTTCAGGATTGTATCTGTAATCGCAAGACAATGTTTCCACGGATTGATTGCCTTTTCCTGGATCTCTTTTACCGGTGTATTCGGAGTAATCGAATTGTAAAATGCGATTGCTGATTTTTCCTGCTCATTGAATTTTTTCATCATCTCATCGGGATCAACATAAGTGGTGGCAGGAATGATCATCCAAAAGAAAACGATGATTCCCGCCGTGATGATTCCGGTAATGATCAAGCCCGTATATTTTTTTATCCGTGCATGATACCACGCTTTCAAATCAAAATAACAAAGGTATCCGCCGATAGCGCCGGTGAGCAATCCTCCAATGTGTGCGGAATTGTCAATGGCACCATTCAATCCGATCAGCAGATTCAATCCTATTGCGCTGCCGATGCTTCTCAATAATTGCCTGCGAATGGATTGATCGATCAAATCTGTTGTGAGCAATGCGGCGAAAACACCGAACATTCCGAAAATCGCTCCCGATGCACCTGCGCCCACGCTGTTTGCATGCCACCACAAACTCACTGCGCTTCCACCGAGACCTGCCATCAAATACAAACCGAGAAATCGCCATTTGCCAATGAAAGGTTCCAGCATTCTTCCGATTTGCCAGAATGCAAACATGTTCGATGCAATGTGAATGATTCCGAAATGAAGAAACATGGAGGTGAACATTCGCCACGGTTCTCCATGCATGACCAACCCACGGACATTCGCTCCCCAATGGACCAGCGCATCGGCATCAGGAAAAATCGGACTCACTCCCGACAGGCACATCAGGATGTAAATGGCAAAATTGATGTCGATAATGATCGGGGTGAAAAAATATTCCCCTTTTGGAATCAATGCGGCGAAAGGATTTTTTTTTCTCCGGCGCTGTTGCTCTTCCTGCGACGATTGAATTTCCTCCGAAGTATTTTCTTGATCCATTTTGATTTTATTACAGGACGAAATTACTTAAAAGTGACAAGTGACAGGGGGCAAGTGACAGAAGTATTGAAAAATTCCATTGCCCCTTGTCACTTCCTGACAATCAAAACTGGAACTTTTACATTGTGCCTTACCCGTTCCACAGTTGTGCCAAACAATAAATCTTTCAACCAGCTGTGACCGTGTGCACCCATGACGAGCAAGTCAACTTCCGCTGCGTTTACAATTTGTGGAATGGTTTCCTTCGGATTTCCAAAGCCAAGAGTGATTTCGATTTTGTATCCGTCAGCGCGTAATTTTTCCGAATAATCATTCAGCGCTTTCTGATCGAATTCAGTTTCAAAATCTCCGGTTTCATTTTTCATCACGCGGGCTCCGGCAGTTTCCGTAATATGAATGAGCAAATAAGTTGCGGGTTTTCCACCCTGTTGAATCGCACGGCTCAAGGCTTCATTGTCGCTCGAGGAAAAATCAACACACACTGCAATCTTGGAATAATCCTTGCGTTCGGCAACATCCAACCGATTCGGAATATCGTGCGGTCTTGAACTTTTTTTCACCAACGCTTTTCCAATGAATGGACGGAAGGTGATCCACAGCAATAACAATCCTGTAAGAATGGAAATCGGAACTGTGGCTAACCAAACCATCATTGGATTTGAACTTTTTTGCATCCAATCCGCAATGCTGAAATAAACCAATACCCCATTCAAGACAACAATGATGAATGCGGCTATCCATGCAAGGAAAATCAATTTCTTGCTTGCGACAAATTCACCCATCAATTTTTTATTGCTTACAAAATGGATGAGTGGAATGACTGCGAATCCCAATTGGAGACAAAGAATGACTTGACTCAATACAAGGAGGTTTTCCATTTTTGCCTCACCGAAAATTTCTATCGTAATGACAGCTGGAATAATTGCCACCATCCGTGTAATCAACCTTCGCATCCATGGTTGCAATCGCAAATTCAAATAACCTTCCATCACGATTTGTCCTGACAAGGTTCCAGTCAATGTTGAGCTTTGTCCTGCGGCAATCAATGCAATTGCAAATAATATTTGTGCCGATTTTCCCAACAATTTGCTCAGCAGGTAATGTGCCTGTGCAATGGTTTCAACTTTATTTTCACCGTGTGCGGCAAAAGCGGCAGCGGCAAGAATCAGGATGGCGGCATTCACAAACAGTGCCAGATTCAAGGCGATGAATGAATCAATCACATTGAACTTGATTGCCTCCCAGACGTTTTTTGCAGTGCGGCCTATTTTTCTTGATTGCACCAATGAAGAATGGAGGTACAAATTGTGAGGCATGACAGTCGCACCGATGATTCCAATTGCAATATAAAGTGCATCATAATTCGGAATGGAAGGTTTCATTCCCGAAAAAATATCGGAGACGTTCGGTTTTACAAAAAACAATTCAGCAATGAATGCCAATCCGATGATGCTGATCAATCCGATGATGAACGCTTCCATTTTCCTGATTCCGAAACGTTGCATGGCGAGCAGCAGGAATGTATCGAGAACAGTTATCAATACGCCGGCGATCAACGGCAATCCGAAAAGCAATTGCAATCCGATTGCCATTCCAATCACTTCAG
This sequence comes from uncultured Chryseobacterium sp., assembly GCA_964394965.1. Lineage (GTDB taxonomy): Bacteria > Bacteroidota > Bacteroidia > Palsa-965 > Palsa-965. Next base: position 12,310 of record CAYMZV010000055.1, on the reverse strand, counting down.
CCAAATCGCAGGCGGCAATCGCAATTTCGGCAAGCAGCCATAAAATGAAATTTATTTTTTTCGGATAATGCGCGCGCGATGCCTGTGCCAGATCCAGTCCGCTTGCCAATCCCAAACGCGCACTCAGGCTTTGCAACAGCAATGCCATTAAATTGGAGAGTACCAAAACCCATATTAAAGCATATCCGAATTTGCTTCCGCCGGCAATGTCTGTCGCCCAATTCCCGGGATCCATGTAACCGACACTCACGAGGTAGGCGGGACCGAAAAACGCAAGCAATCTCCGCCACGTATTTTTTGAAAGTGTGGTATCGACGGTACCGTGAATTTCCCTCAATGACTTTTCCTGTTTTCCCATTTGTCCGTTGACTGCTACCGTGTTTTTTTCACGAGGATGTTTTTGGCAACCTCATTGCTGATATGGATGTTTTTTTTCCTGTTCACGGAAATTTCAAGCGAGTGATCATAGTCCGTGATTTTTTTTATCTCGATGGAATGACCGAGCTGAATGTTGTTCTTGTCGAGGAATCTCAAAAAAGCAACCGAATGATCTCCGACACCGGTCATGATTCCTTTTTTTGCCTTGCCCAGTTTTGAAAGTGGAATGTTGTGCGCCCCTGAAATCTTTCCTGTCCTGTCCGGGATGGGATCACCATGCGGGTCAACTTTGGGATAGCCGAGAAAGTGATCGAGTTTCTCGATGAGTGATGGGGAATGGATGTGTTCGAGTTGTTCGGCAATGTCATGCACCTCATCCCATTTGAATTTCAACTGCTCTACGAGGAAATACTCCCAGAGTCTGTGTTTTCTCACCACTTCAACCGCCACCCGTTTTCCTTCACGGGTAAGCATAACGCCCTGATACGGCTTGTAGTTGATCAATTTCTTGTCGGAGAGCTTGATCAGCATATCTGTAACTGAAGCGGCCCGGGTATTCACTTGAGCGGCAATTTCATTTGTCGTTACGCTTTCACCCGATTGCTGGACAATTTTCCAGATGGCTTTCAGGTAATTCTCTTCCGAATGGGTTTGCATGGATGCCAAGATTCTATTTCAAAGGTAAATATATTTATAGTAACAAAAATAAAAATTTAGATATACCTAAAAATAAATTCAAAAAAAATGCAAATCACGGTTTGATAAAAGTGTAGGTACGGTCAGTGCTCGTATTGTCTTTGGGATTGAAAATGTGGAGATCGATCGTTTTGCCGTCAATGATTTTCCCGGAATATTTCTGCTCTCCCGTTTCTCCCTTGACGGTAAACCGGATGGCACAATTGTTTTTATCGGTTTTATATTTTCCCGTAAGGATTCTGGAAAAATTTTCAGGATCGCGGTTGAACCAAGTCAGGACTTTCGAATAATCGTTGATTGAAGAGGAAACCAAAACAACCTTGTCGTCATAAAAGCGGATCACGGCGGAGCTTTCATTGTCAACTTTGTAAACGTAAATCCCGTCGAATGATAGGGAAGGGCAGGAGGAGTCGGTGGAAAGGAATCCACAACACATCAAAAAAACAATTCCAATTGAGAGAAAAATCCGCATGTGACGAAAATAGGTTACAAAAGAAAAACCCCGACGCGTGACGGGGTTTTTCAGTGAACAATGCTGTGTGGATTTTATCTGATGAGATGGACAAAACCTGTGTTGGTAACGGGTTCCATATCCGGTTTGCAACGTGACGTGAATTTTGCGATCCAGTAATAAACCCCGGGTACGGCATCCTTGCCGTTTATTTTTCCATCCCAGCCGATTGAATAATCACTTGAGTAGAATACTTGTTGTCCCCAACGGTTGTATACATAGATTTCATAAGAGCCGACATATAAGTTGTAGAAATCATAAGCCGGTTGTCCACCGCCGGCAGATGAAGCCTGACTGTAAACACTCTGATCAAAATAAGGATAGAAGTAATCATTTTTTCCATCACCATTCGGAGTGAAAATATTTACAGTTGAGTCAGGCGAGAATAATGATGCCGGAGGAATGTAATTCAGAACGATTGAATCTGTGTAAGGGCAAGGGCTGGTAGAATAAACGCAATAGTAAAGAGCACCCAAAACAGGATTCGTAACAATATAACTTGGACCGGTTGCACCTGTTATAGGAGTATGCGTAGCGTCTTCCCATTGGTATCCCGGTTCTCCGGGAAGTGCATTGAGCGTAACAGCAGGATCACCATTGCAATAATGATATGTCAATGCTGAGGTATCCAGTCTAGGAGGTTGATTGAGGACGACGGTATCCGTTTTCGTACACCCAATCGAATCGACAAGTGTGACTATATACGGGCCTGCCGGGAGATTGGTAGCGGTTTGCGTTGTCTGGACAGGCGACGAACTCCACGTATACTGTACGGGAGGGAAACAGTTCGAGCAATTTTCGGTTGCCGTTCCATTGGTATACAAATAGCAAGTAGGATCCGTACTGGTTGGTGAAGTGAGAACCGGAGTAAGTTGCACGATAACACTTACGATACTCACACAACTTGTATCGGTAAGGGAAGTCATGTGAACGGTAAATGTATCATTGGCCTGTGCGGTTGAAGTCAAAAGGGAATCGTTTGTTGCACCGGGGATGAGATTTCCATGTGGATCGTACCATTGGTAAGCACCGAATCCTCCTGGCGCAATCAGGAAAGCACCTTGTGAACCCGGACAGAAAAATGCAGAAACGGAACTTCCAATATTTGCACATGCACAATCCACATAAGCATAACCGAAATGTCCACCGTAAATACATCCGGCAGCAGTAAATCGTACAGTTACACTATGATTGATGTAAGCGGATAGATCAACGGTAACAGGTGACCAGGGTTTATAATATACAGGAGATGAAACCGTGCATGATGCGTTGGTTGTAGTTGGGGAAAGTTGAAATCCGGGAATTGATCCACCTGCTTCAACATAATATTGTGCGCATGGGGAAACCGGGTTGTTAAGTGAATCTACAACTTCAATTCTGAAGTATGGTTGTTCACCCAACAAATGGCCACCATCATACAAAACAACTGCATAACGATAAGTGAACTGGGTGTTGTTAGGATCAACGACAAATGTCTGCTCAAGAATTTCACCTTGGTAATTTCCTGTACCCGTTGGTGTTTCACCGCCAATACGAGCAACATAACTACCATAACCGGGAGGCACAATCGGAAATCCACCATACATATCGTTTCCTGAAGCGGCGCTACAAATGGTTTGACGGGCAGTTGCATCACACATCGGCGCATCAACACCATTGCTTACAATTCCAGGTACGATATTCTGCAATGGCCCCAATGAGCTAAGCGTATTGTCGCCAATGGCTCCTTGCCATCCCGTAAAATCTCCGGTTTCAAATCCCATATTCGTACAGGCAGATTGTGGGGTTTGGGGTGGAAGCATTCCGTTTTTCTCATTATAACCATTGAGGTCATAACGTTTTTCAATAAAAGTTCGTTTTTCCTGCGCAAGAAATACAGCGGTTTCAGAAGCCGATAAATGTGCATGATTGGCAATATTCATGACACTATCGGTATTGAATCCAACCAATGAATCATTGGTGACTTCGCGTTGGTTTGCCGATACATTAACCTGAGACCAGGAAGGCGTACAAATAAACGTAAACGCAGCAGCAGCAAGAAGAAGGGTAACTTGTTTTTTCATAAGTTGTAAAATGTGTTGGCCAGACTTCGCTAATATACTAATTTTCTGTTAATTAGAAGCAATGGTTTTTCTTTGACAATACTATAATTATTTGGCGCCTTGAAGATACAGGGCAAAAGGAATAATATTTTTATTTATTGGACGACAGGATCAGGCTGTTTATGGACATTTCATGGATGTATATCGGCGATTTTATTTTACGGGAGGTTTGCTGATATCTTGTTGATAATTGTTACGGTTGCAATATTGAAGCATCTTCAAATTAAATTTCTTAATATTATAGATCAGTGGAATGATGATCCGGATTGCCCCGAACCTTGACCAAAAAACAATTTCCAATTACTAACAAATCCTTTTCTCATGAAAAATAATCTCTACGCTACACTGTTATTTTCAACCCTTTCTTTTTTTTCATTTTCCCAATCACAGCGATTGATTCTTACGGAAGAATTTTCCCGCGACAATTGTGTCGCCTGTGTACAACAGGATTCCACTTATCACGCATTGATGGTGGCGAATCCGACCAAGGTTGTTTCACTCAATTATCATACAATCGGCGCAGGAGTTGATCCGATGAATACGCAAGATCCTGCCGATGTCAGTGCGCGTGTGACTTATTATGGAATTCCAACCGTATCCAACTGTCGGGTGGATGGTGATACTGCACTTGTGTATGATGCTACACACGTGAATTATACGGGATCTCCATTGAATCTCACACAGTCTGATATCAATACCGAATATGCAGTCACTTCACCATTTACAGTTACTGTCACGCATACGATGAATGCCACTTACGATTCCGCACATGTGAGTGTTGTTGTTACCGCCTCTCAGAATTTTACAGCTGCAGGATTTCTGAAACTCCGCCTTGCCTTGGTTGAACAGCACATCCAATTTGATATTGATCCGGGTGGAAATGGGCAAACTGATTTCTATAATGTAATGAGAGGCATGTATCCCAATACGACAGGTACTGCCATGAATGCCAGTTGGACCAATGGACAGACGCATACTTATAATATCAACATAGCACTTCCAACTTATATTTATGACAAGGAACAGGTTGCTTTTGTGGCTTGGGTGCAGGATGATGGAAATTATAAAGTGAAACAAGCGGGAAAAGACAATCCTGTACAGTTGGTGAAAGATGCTGCCGCTACAGCCATCGGTGGACTTCCAACTTCCGCCTGCAACAATACTTTCACTCCGACCGTTACCATAAAAAATATGGGTTCCGCTACACTGACCAGTTGCATTGTCAATTACCAGATCGATGCACAAACCGCACAAACTTTTTCATGGAACGGTTCTGTCACTTCGGGAAACACAACGGTTGTCACATTGCCTGTCCAAACCATTTCCGTAACCGGCACACATACATTCACAGCATGGCCAACGATGCCGAACAATTCCACGGATTACAATACGGCAAGCGATACAAAAACGGCAACATTCCAAATCGTCGGCCCACCAGCAGCTGCTCCACTCATTCAGGATTTCGCACTGACCACTTTTCCTCCAGCGGGCTGGTCGATCTTCAATATCCAAAATGACGCACATACATGGGCGCGCTCAACCACAACCGGTGGATTTGAAGCCTCGACTTCCTGTGCAACCATGAATTTTTTCAATTCACCTGTCGGTTACAGGGATGAATTGATGGCGCAGAATGTGGATATGACGGCCTCTACGAATACGGTAATGACTTTTGCCGTTTCCTATTGCCAATCGTCATCCGAAACGGATACATTGAAAGTTGTTGTATCAACGGATTGCGGTGCGACCTGGACAACACTCTACAACAAATCGGGAAACACCTTGAAAACAAGGGCCGCCCAAGGTTCATCCTATACTCCTTCACTGGCAAGCGAATGGCGGTTGGAAACAGTCAACCTTGCGCCTTATGCAACATCAACGAACCTGCTTATAAAGTTTGTTGCGATTTCCGATTATGGCAATAATCTTTATGTGGATGACATAAATATCGGTACGACTTCCATCATGGAAAGCATTACGGATAACGATGTTTCCATTTATCCGAATCCACTCGATCAGGATGCGAATGTTGAAATCGAATTGTCGCAGAGCCAAAATGTTTCCCTTTCCGTTTTTGACATGACGGGGAAATTGGTTGTCTCACAGAATGAAGGCGAACTTTCGCAGGGAAAACATGTGGTCAAGGTGGATGGAAAAAATCTTTCCGACGGGATTTACCTCATAAAAATCACTGCAGGCCAATCGCTGGTCACCAAAAAAATCAGTGTCAGTCACTGATCGGATTCCCAATTGAAAAGATGTCCCTGACCCATGCCCGTAAAAAAAAACAATGAATCCACCTTGAAGCAAGTCATTGATGAAATGATGCGCACTTCCAAGTTGAAGGGAAAATTGAATGAGGTGAAATTGTTGGAAGGTTGGGAAAAGGTGATGGGATCGGTCATTGCAAAATACACACAGAAAATCCACATCGAAAACCGTGTGCTTTACATCGAGTTGAAATCAGCTGCGTTGCGGGAAGAACTTTCTTATGGCCGCTCCAAAATGGTGAAACTGCTCAATGAGGAAGCCGGTGGAAATGTCATTGATGATATAGTTCTGCGCTGATGAAAAGGGAAATCGATGCAATATTGTTTGCCGCAGAAAGCCATTCGGGACAATTGCGCAAGGATGGGAATACTCCTTATGTGAATCACCCGCTTGAGGTGATGCACTTGCTCGCACATACGGGAAATGTTTCGGATGAGGATATTCTTGTCGCTGCCGTTTTGCATGATGTGATTGAAGATACAACAGTCACTGCAAAGGAAATCGCCGATCGTTTCGGCGAACGCGTTTCTAAAATTGTCGTTGAGTTGACCGACGATAAATCATTGTCGAAAGAGGAACGCAAACGACACCAGTTGACCGGAGCCACAAAACTTTCTCCCGACGCGAGACTTGTTCGTATCAGTGATAAGATCTGCAATGTATACGACATCCTTTACGCACCTCCGCGCGATTGGAGTGTTGCGCGCCGATTGGATTATCTCGAATGGTCAAAAGCTGTCATTGGAAAAATCCGCGGGACAAATGAGGCTTTGGAAAAACGCTTTGATGAATTGTTCGAGGAAGGTGTTCGTTTTTTGGGAGAGTGAGAATGATTTTCGATTGCCGATTTCAGATTTTGGGATTGTTGTTTTCAATCTAAAAATAATCCGTTCAAAAATGCGTCCGGATAAATTTCCTGTTTCATGTTACAACATCATTTTCCAACAAGAAAAACTGTTGGACGCTTGTGCAAATCGGGAAGCGGATTTTTTTTCCACTCGGAGATGTTTTTTGTCTGGATGAATTCCGTTGGTAAGGTCAAGTCGCATGCAATGCAGAATCTGGTTGCATTGTCCAGCGTTTTCAAAACATCTTCCATCAATTGATTGTTCCTGAATGGTGTTTCAATGAAAAAATTCGTTGTATCATTTTGTTTTGAATCGCGTTCAATGTTTTTCAGGAATTTTGCCCGATCGGTTTTGTCAATGGGCAAGTAACCGTGAAAATGGAATCGCTGTCCGTTCATTCCCGAACCCATCAATGCAAGCAACAGTGAAGATGGACCGATCAATGGAACAACCGTTATTCCCGCATCGTGAGCCATACGGACAATTTCCGCTCCCGGATCGGCAACGCCAGGACAACCCGCTTCGGAGAGTAAACCGATTGTCATCCCTTTTTTTGCATTGTTCAGATAGGAATTCATTGCATGAGTTGAAACATGTTTTCCGATCGGATGAAGAATCAATTCAGGCATCGGGATTTTTGTCCCCGCTTTTTTCAGGAATGCCCTCGCAGATTTTTCATTCTCGACAATGAATTCCTTTACCGTTCGGAAAATTTCAAGTTGCGAAGCGGAAAAAATATGTTCAGGAAGACTTTCATCTCCAAGCGGAACCGGTATCAGATAAAGTTTTCCCTGTGTAGGCATTTTGGATTTCGGAATAAGGTGATTTTATATTTTAGAATACGATGATTTTATTTTCTCACGTCCCACGCCTCATTTTTATTTTCTCCACAATAGCGTCACATGCTTCATCGACCAAACGGAAAACCTTTTCGAAACCATCTTCGCCTCCCGAATACGGATCGGGAACGGAAAGATTTTTTTCCGGCCATTTTGCATTCAACAGCAAATCCACTTTTTCTTTATCCGATTTGTTTCCTGCCAATGAAATCACATCTCGGAAATTCGAACTGTCCATCACATAAATGAAATCGAACCGATTGAAATCGGAAGCATTGAATTGACGTGCAACCAATTTTGAAATGTCTATTTCATGGCTTTTCGCATTTTTTATTGAACGCGCATCCGGATGTTCGCCGGCATGCCAGCCCGAAGTTCCTGCAGAATCGACGGTGACATTTTTTATTCCCGCTTGGAAAAGCTTGTGTCGCAAAACACCTTCAGCAAGTGGCGACCTGCAAATGTTGCCGAGACAAACCATCAGAATATGTACCATTTGGATTGAATGAGGAGTGGTAAAGATAGAGATTGGAAAAAATATGGACACGCGAAATGTGTAGATGATCAAATGGAACCAGTCTACGAATAGTCAAACTGAACGGATTGAAGCAATCCTCTTATGGATTTTTAATTCGATGATTTTCACGGTTGAACATTCCAATGCTATTTTTTACTATTTTTAAAGAAGCAGACCCATGCACTTTTCCTCTCCCGACATTTTCATTTTCCGTTTCAGGATAAAAATCCTGATGGTTTTCTTTTTCTCCATTTTTTCCTTTACTGTTTTTGCGCAAGTCTGCGATTTTATTTCATACGGAGTGGAAGACGGGTTGTCGCAATCGGAGCCGCGCTGCCTGCTTCAGGATTCACGCGGATATCTTTGGATGGGAACGGCCGGCGGCGGTGTTTGCAGTTTTGACGGATTGAAATTCCGTGAATATGGAAAACGCGATGGACTTCCCGGCGAAGTGGTGAATACAATGGCGGAAGATTCAAGTGGAAACATGTGGTTCGGAACAATGAATGCCGGTGCTGCGATGTATGATGGAAAAACGTTTTACAAAATAGATCATGAACGCGGATTGAGTCAGAATGAAATACGTTGCATCGTTGCGAAAAAGGATGTGATACTGATCGGTGTTCCCGATGGTGTTTTCGAATTCAATCCCAAAACAAATCTCCTGCGGCAAATTGCAGTTGTGACCAATCTCAACAGCATGTGTGTCGATGAAAATGAGAATCTGTGGTTGGGAACCGGCGAAGGATTCTTCAAGGTTTCACGCGGACTGAAAATCGGAATCGATTTGAAAATTCCGGAAGGGCAGGATCATACGATCAATGTGTTGCATTCCGACGGGCATGGATTGATTTATATCGGATTGAATAATGGGATGATGGTTTACAGGATTTCCACCGGGACATTTTCCGAAAATGAATTGACAAAAAAACTTTCGGGCACTCAGGTGAAGAATTTTTTCACCGATCACGAAGGTGCATTGTGGGTGGCAACTTGGAATAATCTGGTAGTGAAATGTTCGGCCGATGGGAAAATAATTTCTTACGACCAGTCGAATGGTTTGACAGCGGAAACAATCTATTGCATGACGGAAGACGATACGCGTCACATGTGGTTCGGTACGCGTGAGCAGAGTCTGTTGAAATTGAGAAGCGAGGCATTCACTTATTTTGGAAATCTTCCCGGTCTCGGTTCGTCAACGGTTTTCAGGATCATGCAGGATCACACGGGAAGAATGTGGATCGGTTCCAATCAGGAAGGTGTGAATGTGTATGATGGAAAAAAATCATCACCGATTTTGAATGGCGGAAAACAGTTCAAGCAACCGGTCGCGATGCTGGAAGATGACAAGCAACGGATTTGGGTCGGGCATTTTGATGGCGTGACCTGTTTGGTAAATGACCGTCCGGTGAAAACTTTATTGAATGGAATCCGAGTGCGTTCGTTGTTGTATGACAGCAAGGGAAATTTGTGGATTGGAACTTGGGGACAGGGCATGTATAAATATGATGGAACGAATCTCCAGAATTATACGGCTGAAAATAAATCCATTCCCGGAAATTTTGTGCATGCGATTTACGAAGACAAAAAAGGAAATATCTGGATCGGAACCGGATCGGGGTTGGGAAAATATGATGGAAAAACCTTTACATCGTATGGAGCGGCCGATGGTTTGTGCAATTCGTATGTAGGTTGCATTGTTGAAGATCCGTTTGGGAAAATATGGTTTCACACCGATGTGTGCATCATGCGTTTTGATCCTGATGCACCGGATGGAAAAGGATTTACGGAATACACGGATGAAAATGGTTTGGCTTCGAATACTTTTTATCTGTTGGCATTTGATTCAACGGGAACATTGTGGGTGGGAACGAACAAGGGAATCGACAGGGTGAAAATAAATGCGAATGGGAAATTCCTTTCCGTAAAAAATTATTCGCGTGACCAAGGCTTTCGCGGAATAGAATGCAACTCGCGCGCAGTGTGTGTGGCGAGTGACGGATGCATTTGGTTCGGAACCGTGAAAGGTGTCATCCGTTTCAATCCGGCAAAAGACATTGAGGATGATGTTGAACCTTCCACACACATTACCGGAATCCGCTTATTCCTCGAGCCGACCGATTGGACATATTCCGGCGCGCAGGAAGAAGGTTGGTATCACACACCGCAAAAATTGGATTTGGATTTTGAACACAATCACCTCACGTTTTTATATGAAGGTGTTCATTTGCAAAGTCCGCAATCGACAAAATATAAATTCATGTTGGCCGGATTCGATTCCATTTGGCAACCGGTCACAACCGCGAATCAATTTACATATACGAATCTTCCTCCTGGCCATTATGAATTCCGTGTTTTGGCTTGCAATGCGGAAGGCAAGTGGAATAAATTTCCCGCTGTTTCCTGTCCCATTGTCATTCTTCCGCCGCCGCCGCCATTCTGGGCAACGTGGTGGTTTATTTTATTTGCAGTTTTTTCCATTGGAGGAATCCTGTTGTATGTGATCGTCGGACGCACACGCAGGATCTTGCGGCAGCGCCAGATGCTCGAAGCGGAAGTGCGTGACCGCACACTTGAAATTTCAAAACAGAATGAGGAAAAAACAGTGATGCTGAAAGAAATCCATCACCGCGTAAAAAATAATCTGCAGGTCATTTCCAGCCTGTTGAATTTGCAGGCCGATGGAATTTCCGACAAACATGTCTTGTCGCTCTTCGAGGATTGCCGTCACCGCGTAAATTCAATGGCGCTCATTCATGAGAAAATGTATCAAAGCAAAAATCTCGTCAACATCGATATCCGGAATTACATCGACGAATTGATCCGTTCGCTCATTGACGCGTATGACAGCAACAAAACAATCCATCTCAAAACGCTCATCGAGGAGCATCCTTTCCGGATCGACACGATTGTTCCGTTGGGATTGATCCTGAATGAAATCATTTCCAATTCCCTGAAATACGCTTTCGAGGGAAAATCGGAAGGCGAACTTTTTGTTTCGCTGCATAAGGTTTCCGAACACCGTTTTGTCTTGCAGGTTGCCGATAATGGAAATGGAATTCCGGAGCCCATCAATTTTGAAAAAGCGGAATCCCTGGGAATGCAATTGATCCTGATGTTGAGTGGACAGATAAATGGAAAGGTGCAAGTGAAAGTGGAGAATGGAACAAAATATAAGATCGAATTCGAGGAAGAGGCAAAGGACCGTTTCTAAGTTGAAGAGTGGTCGATCAATTTTTCATGAATGGATGTATGCTGCTGTTTTTTTACGCGCATCCCGCTTTAATTCTCACATGAAGCTTCACTGACCTCACGCAAACAGTAAAGGGAAAAGCAACTCCTCCCTCTCCTTCAGGAGAGGGCACGAAATGCTCGTCACAATAAAATTACTCTGGGGTGAGGCCCAACAAAAACGCCCTCCAATTGTTATTGGAAGGCGTCTCTGACGGGGGACTTTTATTTTACTGAATGCTCAATTTCTTTTCCAATTCTTCAATATAAGCGCGGAATCGTTTATCGGTATCCATCAAATTGTTCACTGTGCGGCAAGCGTGCAATACGGTGGCGTGATCTTTTCCTCCGCAATGCATTCCAATGGTTGCCAATGAACTTTTGGTCATGCTCTTCGCAAAATACATTGCGATCTGGCGGGCCTGAACCACTTCGCGTTTGCGTGTTTTTGACTTGAGCAATTCAATGGGAAGATCGAAATAATCGCAAACCACTTTCTGGATGTAGTCGATGGAAACTTCGCGTGCCGTGTTCTTCACGAATTTGTCGATCATCTGTTTTGCAAGATCCAGAGTGATCGCTTTTTTGTTCAATGATGCCTGTGCAAGCAATGAGATATAAGCGCCTTCGAGTTCACGGATATTTGTGGTGATGCTGTATGCGAGGTATTCAACCACTTCGCGCGGCAACTCAATTCCGTCGATGTATAATTTTTTCTCAAGGATGGCAATCCGTGTTTCCAATCCTGGAATCTGAAGATCAGCGGAAAGTCCCCATTTGAAACGCGACAGCAGGCGTTGTTCCATTCCCTGCATTTCCACTGGAGGTTTGTCGGCGGTGAGTACCAACTGTTTTCCGGTTTGATGCAAATGATTGAAGATGTGGAAAAACACATCCTGTGTTTTGTCTTTTCCTGC
>CAYMZV010000054.1:0-18618 GCA_964394965.1 uncultured Chryseobacterium sp. | reverse complement strand
GACACGGTCGATTATCAATTCATTGTCGATATGGATGAAGTGCTCGCTGCAAAATGGATTTCAAAAAAACCGAAAGATGCGGATTTCGGTGAAGAGGTGTATGACAATCGCCATCGCATGCGATTATTTCTCACCATGAAAGGATACATCGACAAACCCGACATTCATTACGATGTGAAAGGGAAAATCCAACAGATAAAAGAGGATTGGCATGCCGAAAAACAAAATCTGGGTTCGATTCTCCAGAATGAGTTTCACTGGAATAAAAATGATTCGCTCAATCCGAAGGATAACAATAAAAAGGACCGCAAGAAAAATGACGGCGGAAAATTCATTCTTCAACAGGATGATTCCGGAAAACCGAAAGCGAAAAAGAAAAAAGGGGATGCCGATCTCGATGATGGGAATGATTACCAATGAAAATTCCCAATTGAGATCCCGGATTCCAAACGTACAGATTCCAAATTCATCTGTGAAGTCGATTGTTTTCTGGAATCTGTTTTGGGGAATTTATAGCGAAGGATTTGATTGCGGATTGCCAATGAAAAAATCCGTGATTTGAAAATCAGCAATTAGAATTCAGCGCTCTTCGGTGTTCTCGGAAATGGGATCACATCCCGGATGTTTGTCATTCCGGTTACAAAAAGCAACAGGCGTTCAAAACCCAAACCGAAACCGCTGTGCGGGCAACTTCCGAATTTCCGTGTTTCCAAATACCACCACACCGATTCTTCCGGAATATGCAACTCCTTGATGCGCGTTGCCAATTTTTCGTAATCGTCTTCACGCTGTGAACCACCGATGATTTCACCGATCCACGGAAACAGAATGTCCATTGCACGGACTGTTTTTCCGTCATCGTTCAATTTCATGTAAAACGATTTGATCTCTTTCGGATAACCGGTAACAATCACAGGTCCCTTGAAATGTTCGACCAGATAATTTTCGTGTTCCTTCTGCAAATCACTTCCCCACTCCACCTTGAATTCGAATTTTTTCTTTTCCGCAACACCTTTCAGGATTTCGACTCCTTCAGTATAGGAAATCCTCGCGAATGGCCTTTCGATCACGGAATGCAAACGCGCAACCAACTTGTCATCATAAGTGTCGTTCAGGAATTGTACATCGTCGTGGCAATATTCCAAAGCGTACTTCACGAGATATTTCAACATGTCTTCTGCAAGATTCATGTTGTCATTGATATCGTTGAAAGCGACTTCCGGTTCGATCATCCAGAATTCCGCAAGGTGTCGCGGTGTGTTGGAATTTTCCGCGCGGAATGTCGGACCGAACGTGTAAATCTGCCCGAGCGCAAGTGCAGCCAATTCCCCTTCGAGCTGACCGGAAACGGTGAGGTTGGTTTCCCTTCCGAAAAAATCCTCCTCGAAATTTATTTTTCCATTTTCCTTTTTCGGAAGATTATCCAAGTCAAGTGTTGTCACGCGGAACATTTCTCCTGCACCTTCTGCATCCGAAGCCGTAATGATGGGCGTATGCAAATTGAAAAAACCACGGTCGTTGAAAAATTTATGGATCGCGAATGTCATGTGGTGACGCATGCGCAACACCGCACCGAATGTATTTGTGCGCGGACGCAGATGCGCTTTCTCGCGGAGGAATTCGAGTGGAAGTGTCTGTGTCTTGTTGTCCTTTTCATCTTTTCCGCGGCGTTGGATCGGATAAGTTTCCGGATCGCATTCACCGAGAATTTCTATTGATGTTGCCTGGATTTCCTGTGCCTGGCCTTTTCCCTGTGAAGCGACAAGATTTCCTGTAACGGAAATGCAAGCTCCCGTTGTCACCAATTTCAGAATCTCTTCGGGGAATTTTGCAACATCGGCAACCGCCTGGATATTTTTTATCGTTGATCCGTCATTGATGTGAATGAACTGAACATATTTATTTCCTCGTGCGCTCCGCACCCAGCCTTTTGCAGTCACTTCCCTGTCGAGTTCAGTGGTGCTGAGCAGTTCTTTTACTTTTTGGTATGCCATGACGATTTTGGATTGTTATTATGGGGACACAAAAAAACGAAAAAAAACGCTGCAACCCGGGAATGATTTTCATTTTGCCCGAAAAGAAATGGTTTGTGCAATGTCAGTCGGGCTCAACGGAAAATATTAAAGTTTCCAAAGTTTCCTTTACATTTAATTGGTTATCAATAATATATGGAACTATTGGTTTGCCGGAAACGGTAAAAGAGAAAATATTTTTCGAGAGAAACGTTGAATTCATAAAATGTTTCCATAGTTTTGCCGGCGAAATTTATTCCCCCATGGAAGCTAAAGAGAGAATACAGCATGCGGCTTACGAGTTGTTTTTCCGTTACGGCATCAAGAGTGTGACGATGGATGACATTGCGAAACACCTTTCCATGTCGAAGAAAACGATTTACCAGTTTTTCCGCGACAAGGATGAAGTGGTACATACTTTAATGGAGCAGGCGCTTGCAAAAGACCGACAGGATTTCCATGACATTACAAAGGCGGCGGCAAATGTGGTGGAAGAGGTTTTTGTGATGATGAAAAAGATGCACGAGATTTTCGGCAACATCAATCCGAATATTTTTTATGACCTGAAAAAATACCATCCGAAAACATGGGAACTCTTTCACAAGTTCAGGACGGAATTCATTTTTCACATGGTGGAGAATACATTGGAGAAGGGGAAAAAAGACGGACTCGTACGCACCGATGTCAATACCAAACTGCTTGCAAAATTGCGTGTCGAGGAAATCGACATGGGTTTCAATTCCACACTTTTCCCTCCCGACAAATTCCGGATTCTTGATGTGCATCTTTCACTCACCGAACATTTCCTTTATGGTGTTTGCACATTGAAAGGACATAAACTCATCAATAAGAACAAGCAAATTGTCGAGGAAGAATGATATTATGCAAGAAATGCGAAATAACATGCATTACAAAAAAATAATCTGAAAAGTAAAATATTCCATTGTCTCAAACGACTCAAAGCCAATAACCACTCATCCGTTCAAAATAATCTTTATGAAAACAATTCGTCAGCTCATCTGCCAAGTCCCTCTCAAAATAGGCAGATCGCTTTTGGGAATTCTATTGCTCTTGGGCATCACAAAACTGAATGCACAGCAAACCGACACTTCGAGTTACTCCTTTTCAATCCAACAGGCGGTTGATTTTGCCGTGCAGAATAACAATGCAATGAAAAACGTTGTGCTCGATCAACAAGCGGCAACGGATAAGGTGAAAGAGATTTTGGGAATGTCGTATCCGCAAATCAATGGTGCGATAACATCGCAGGATTATCTTGAAATTCCCACTTCGTTCATTCCGGGAGAATTTTTCGGTGGACAGCCCGGTACTTTCATTCCAATCAAATTCGGAATAAAATACAGCACAACGGCCGGATTCTCCGCATCACAATTGCTTTTCAGTGGAAGCTACCTCGAAGCCGTGAAAGGGACAAAAGTGTACGAAGAGCTTGCACAGAAAAATGTGGACCGCACAAAAATCGAAACCACTTCCGACGTGACGAAAGCCTATTACACCGTTCTCGTCAATGCCGAAAAGAAAATCCTGCTCGATGCAAATCTGGATCGGGTGAAAAAATTGATGGATGATACAAAAGCATTGAATGCAAACGGTTTTGTTGAAAAAATAGATGTCGACCGTATCACCGTCACTTATAACAATCTTGCCACTGAAGTCACCAATGTACATCGCCTGCTTGACCTTTCGCTCGTGTTGTTGAAATACCAAATGGGAATGGACCAAAGTGCAAAACTCACGCTCACCGATAAAATTGAAAATATAAATTTTCTCGTGGAACAACCCTCTTCCGAAAAATTCGATTATTCCAAACGGGTGGAATACCAATTGATGAATATCGCACTCGCAGGAAAAGTATTGGGATTGAAATCGGAAAGAATGGGTTACTGGCCAACGGTTTCCCTTTTCGGTTCCGTGCAAACCAATGCGCAACGTTCAACGTTCAACTTTTTTGATGTAAACAAACCTTGGTATCCGATCATTTTTGTCGGATTGCAAATCAACATTCCTGTTTTCGACGGACTGCAACGCCATTACCAGATATCACAAGCGAAAGTCGGAATACTCCAATCGCAGAATGATCTCCTTTTCATGGAACGCACCATCGACATGCAGCAGGCAGTTGCAAAGGTGAACCTGCAGAACAGCGCCGCATCACTGCAATCGCAAAAGGACAATATGGAATTGGCGCAAAGTGTTTTTGATGTTGCACAAAAAAAGTACGATCAGGGTGTCGGTTCAAATCTTGAAATCATCAATGCACAAACCGCACTCAAGGAAGCGCAGACAAATTATTTCACAGCACTATACGATGCGCTCAATGCAAAACTGGAATACGATAAGTCAATCGGAACATTCAAGTAATCATCCGGATTACAAAAAATCAATCTAAAACCTGAAATCATTTTATTCAAAATAGTTGTATGAAAAAATCAATCGCATTCATCAGCATACTTTCTCTCTTTGCAATTTCCTGTGGAAACCAATCCAACAACAAAAAGGAATTGTTGAAATCCAAGAAAGAGCAAATGGAAAAACTCAAGAAGGAAATCACCGATCTTGAAACCGAAATTTCCAAAAGCGACACAACACGGAATGACTTGGGTAAACCTGTTCGGGTTTCAACACTTGCCATTACCTCCTTCAATCATTCGATCGACATTCAGGGAAGGGTCGATGCCGATGAAAGTGTTTCGGTCAGTCCGCAAGTCCCTGGATTGGTGAAAAAAGTCTATGTGCAATCGGGAGACAAGGTAACGACCGGAGAACTTCTCGCGGAAATCGATGTGGATGCAATGACACAACAACTTTCCGCATTGAAAATCCAACGCGACATGGCGAAAGATGTTTTCGATCGCCAGAAAAATTTGTGGGACCAGAAAATAGGAACGGAAATCCAATATCTCCAGGCGAAAGCGGCTTATGATGCGGCGGACAAATCCGTTTCTGCAATGGCGGAACAGATTGATATGGCAAGGGTAAAAGCACCGATGGATGGAACAGTTGATGCGGTAAACATGAAAGCGGGAGAAATGGCCGCAGCCGGAATTTCAAGCATTGTGATTGTGAACACAACCAAATTGCGCGTAAAAGGTGAAGTGGCGGAAGGTTATGTTTCAAAAGTCCGCGATGGAAATCCGGTCAGCGTTTATTTCCCTGATGCGAATAAGACAATCGAAACGAAAATCTCTTATTCGGGTCGCATCATCAACAAGGTGAACCGCACTTTCAATGTGGAAGTTGTGCTTGCACCGAATGAGGCTGATGTTGTCCCGAACATGATTGCGGTTTTGAAAATCAACGATTACAAAAATGATTCCGCCATTGTTGTTCCGCTCAGTGCCGTTCAACAATCTTCCACCGGTGCCACATTCGTTTTCATTGCCATGAAAAACAAGGATGGAAAACTCGCTGCTGAAAAACGCGAAATCACCTATGAAAAAACGTATGACGGAAATGCGGAAATCCTTACCGGATTACATGCAGGCGATCAACTCATCACCGATGGAAGCGCCGATCTCAATCAGGGAGATTTACTTTCCGTAAAATAACAAATGTGTTGAAAGGTTGGAAAGTTTGAAAGTCAAACAAAAAACTTTTCATTTTTCAATCACTCAACAGACAACCGATAACTGACAACATTTTTATGTTAGAAAAAATAAAAGAGTTCAAACCGACGAGTTGGTCAATCGACAATAAGATTACCATTTTCATCCTCACTGCATTTCTCGGAATCCTGGGTTATCAGTATTACAACAAACTTCCGAAAGAGGCTTTTCCGGAAGTGAAAGTTCCCACCATTTACATTTCCACCATTTATGCAGGAACTTCTCCCACCGATATGGAAAATCTCGTTGCCAAACCCATCGAGAAACAAATCAAGGGGATTTCCGGTGTAAAAAAACTGACGAGCAATTCCATTCAGGATTTTTGCAACATCATTGTGGAATTCAACACGAATGTGAAAGTGGAAGTGGCGCTGCAGAAAGTGAAAGATGCGATTGACAAGGCGAAAACGGATTTGCCGCAAAAACTGGATGCGGGACCGAATGCACAGGAGATAAATTTTTCCGAATTCCCGATCATGAACGTGAATATCGCGGGAGACGATTTGAAAAAATTGAAACATGTTGCGGATGAAGTGAAGGACCGCATTGAATCGATGAAGGAAATCACTCGCGTGGACATGGTGGGCGCACTCGACCGCGAGATCCAGGTGGATGTGGACATGTACAAATTGCAGGCGGCGCAACTCACGCTCGGTGACATACAACGCGCAATTGCCAATGAGAACCTGAACATTTCCGGAGGAACCGTGACAACCGATGGAATGAAACGGACCCTCTCCATCAAAAAGGAATTCAAGGATGTGAGTGAATTGAATCGCATCATTGTCGGTTCGCAGGCGGGTGCGAAAATTTATCTTGAAGATATCGCCACTGTTCGCGACGGATACAAGGAAAAGGAAAGTTATGCGCGTCTCGAGGGAAAAGATGTCATCACACTCAACGTCATCAAACGTCCCGGAGAAAACCTAATCAACGCTTCCGATTCGATTCATGCACTCATTTCGGAATTGCAAAAATCAAAAGTGATTTCCGATGACATTAAAGTCACCATCACCGGCGATCAGTCGGATCAGACACGCGTGACGTTGCACGATTTGATCAACACCATCATCATCGGTTTCATTCTTGTCATTATCGTATTGATGTTTTTCATGGGCGCAACAAATTCATTCTTCGTTGCCTTGTCCGTGCCGCTCTCGATGGCGGTTGCCTTCGTCGTTCTCAACTCGCTGGGTTGGTCGATGAACATGATTGTGCTTTTTGCATTCCTGCTCGCTCTCGGAATTGTGGTGGACGATGCCATTGTTGTCATTGAAAATACGCACCGCATTTTTCTCGAGAACCGCAGCATTGGAATTATCCGTTCCGCAAAATTGGCGGCGGGCGAAGTTTTCCTTCCCGTACTTTCAGGAACACTCACCACACTTGCACCTTTCATTCCACTTGCATTCTGGGACGGCATGATCGGACAGTTCATGATTTATCTGCCGATCACAATGATCATCACCTTGCTGGCGTCTTTGTTGGTCGCTTACATCATCAATCCGGTTTTCGCTGTGCAATTCATGCGCCATTACGATTCCGAGACTGCGAAGGAAATGAAATGGCCACGTTGGTTGAAACGTTTTACCGTCATCATGCTTGTGCTCGCCGCTCTGGGATACGTATCACATTCGCGCGGGTTCGGAAATTTTTCACTGTTGCTTTTCGCGCTCGTTTTGTTTCACCATTACGTATTGCGAAAATGGATTTTCAGTTTCCAGGAAAAATTATGGCCGCGATTCAGGAATTGGTATGGCAGAAGATTGACATGGGCGATCGAACGTCCGAAAACAATTTTATTCTCCACACTTCTTCTTTTCATCCTGTCCATCTTCATGTTGATGGCACGACAACCGAAAGTCGATTTCTTTCCTGTTGCCGATCCGAATTTCATTTACGCATACATTGAAATGCCGGTTGGAACCGATCAGGTAAAAACAAATGAAGTGGCGAAGGAAGTGGAAGCGCGCATCAGGAAACAAATTGGCGGCGATACGGATATGGTAACATCCATCATTGCAAACGTCGCATTCGGAGCAGGATCGCCACAGGCAAACGACCTTTCGATTCAACCGAACAAGGCAAAAGTTTCCGTCGCATTCACGCAATTCGCAAAACGCCATGGAAAATCCACACGTGCAGTTTTGGAACGTGTGCAACAATCATTTGCGAAAGACAAGATTCCGGGAGCGGAAATTGTTGTTGAGCAGGAACAGGGCGGACCACCGGTTGGAAAACCGATCAGCATTGAAGTGACGGGCGACAAGATGGAGGATCTGATTGCAACTGCCGACAGCCTGAAACGTTTTCTCGAAAGTGATTCTGTCAATGTTGCGGGAGTGGAAAAATTGAAGACGGATGTCGTTGCCAGCAAACCCGATATTGTTTTCACCATTGACCGTGAACGTGCAAATCGCGAAGGGATTTCTTCCGGACAAATTGGAATGGAATTGCGTGGCGCCGTTTTCGGAACGGAAGTTTCAAAATTCCGCGATGACAAGGATGAATATCCGATCATGGTGCGTTATCAAGCAGATCAACGGAATGATTTGAATGCGTTGCGGAATATTAAAATCACTTACCGCGACATGAACATGGGAGGTGCCATCCGCAATGTTCCCCTCTCCTCTTTTGCCGATGTGAAATACGGTGTGAGTTACGGTGGAATAAAACGCAAGGCGCAAAAAAGAATCATCACGCTCGAATCAAATGTATTGGCGGGTTACAATCCGAATGAGGTTGCCGACAATGTAAATGCTCAGGTAAAACGTTGGGCGCAAAATCATTTGCCTCCGGGCGTACAGGTGAAAATGGGTGGATCACAGGAAGAGCAAGCGGAAACGGCGTCCTTCCTCGGCGGTGCGTTGCTCACTTCCATCGGCTTGATCATCCTGATTCTCGTAACGCAATTCAATTCCGTTGGAAAAACAATCATCATCATCAGCGAAATCCTTTTCAGCGTAATCGGTGTTTTTCTCGGACTCGCAATTTTCGGTGACAACGTTTCCGTTGTCATGACCGGAGTCGGTGTGGTTGCCCTCGCAGGAATTGTGGTGCGGAATGGAATTCTCATTGTTGAATTCATCGACATCTTGAAAGAGCGCGGAATGGAAACGAAAGCCGCCATCATCGAAGCGGGAAAAACAAGAATGACACCTGTGTTGTTGACAGCCACAGCAACCATTCTCGGATTGGTTCCACTCGCCATCGGATTGAACATCGATTTTTCCACCTTGATTACGGATGGAAATCCACATATTTTCATTGGAGGTGACAGTGTCGCTTTCTGGGGACCACTTTCCTGGACAATGATTTATGGATTGAGTTTCGCAACGGTGCTCACGCTCATCGTTCTTCCGGCCATGTATTTGATTTCCGAAAATATGGGACTCTGGATCAAAAGGATTTTCAAAACCGGCAAGGTTGATTTTCCCGAACAGCCGGAAATAATATTGACACCGAATATTCCGGACGATTCAACCACACCTCCGCATCATCATTGATTGAAAAAATAAATTCCCATTGAAACACGGCGACACAGAAAATTCAAACTGTGTCGCCGTTTTTTTATAAGAATTTTGGAGCGGAAAAAAATCTTCATCAAGAAACATTCATCACGCTCCGAAGGAATCCTTCGGACTATCCGGTCGCGGAGCTCACTGCTCCCGATGCTTCGGGACAGGGCTATTCAGAATCATTTTCCCTCTTGGGATTTTCTTGCCACTAAAGCACCAAGACACAAAGCATCTCATCCAATTGCAAAAAATTTTTCCGGTGAAAATATTCCTGTCTCCCGAAATCGACTGAAAAAACACTTCGCTCATTTGTCACTTGCCCCTTGTCACTTCCTTCCCACATTAACAAACCTTTACAATATTCATTTCGTATATAAACAACAACCGGTTGAAAGCCACGTTATTGGGCTGAAAACACTGACCTTTTCTCCTTATATTTGCAAGGGCATACCAATGAATGACGATCAAAATTCCGGGGAATTCAAGGCGGGCAAATTGCTTGATAAAATCAATCTGCCTTCCGACTTGCGTCAACTTCGCGAAGACCAGCTTCCTGAAGTTTCAAAAGAGTTGCGCCAATTCATCATTGATCTTGTTTCAAAAAAAGGCGGACACTTCGGTGCGAGTCTCGGTGTTGTTGAATTGACAGTTGCCCTGCATTACGTTTTCAATACGCCTTTCGATCAATTGGTTTGGGATGTCGGTCACCAAGCGTACGGACATAAAATTCTCACCGGTCGCAGAAAGGTTTTCCATACCAATCGTCTTTACAAGGGAATTTCCGGATTTCCAAAACGCAGCGAAAGTGAATATGATGCGTTCGGTGTTGGACATTCTTCCACTTCCATTTCAGCGGCGCTCGGAATGGCTGTTGCCGCAAACCGCAAAAAGGAAAACCGTCACGTTGTGGCTGTAATCGGAGATGGCGCAATGACGGCAGGAATGGCTTTCGAAGGATTGAATCACGCCGGAATTGAAAAGAGCAATCTGCTGGTTGTATTAAATGACAACTGCATGAGCATCGATCCGAATGTCGGTGCGCTGAAAGAATACTTGAGCGATATCACCACTTCGCACACATACAATAAGGTGAAAGACGAATTGTGGAAATTGCTCGGAAAAATTTCCAAATTCGGTCCCGATGCACAATACATCGCATCAAAAGTTTCCGACACATTAAAAACGGCTTTGCTCAAGCAAAGCAATTTATTCGAATCGCTCCAGTTCCGTTATTTCGGACCGATCGATGGGCATGATGTGGACCGTTTGGTGAAAGTGATGAAGGATTTGAAAGACATTCCCGGTCCGAAAATTTTGCACGTACTCACCACAAAAGGAAAGGGATTCAAATTTTCAGAAGAGGGAAATCCAACATTGTGGCATTCACCCGGGCTTTTTGACAAGGTAACCGGAAAAATAATCAAGGCTGTTTCCAACGAACCGCAACCACCGAAATACCAGGATGTTTTTGGAAATACCATTTTGGAATTGGCTGAAAAAAATCCGAAGATCATGGGAATCACTCCTGCGATGCCTTCGGGTTGTTCCTTGAACATCATGATGAAAGCCATGCCCGACCGTGCAATCGATGTGGGCATTGCCGAACAACATGCAGTGACTTTTTCTGCGGGACTTGCCACACAAGGCATGATTCCGTTCTGCAATATTTATTCTTCCTTCATGCAACGCGCGTACGATCAAGTGGTACACGATGTGGCATTGCAAAATCTTCATGTGGTATTTTGTCTTGACCGTGGCGGACTCGCAGGCGCAGATGGACCTACACATCACGGCGCATTCGATCTCGCGTATTTCCGTTGCATCCCGAACATGGTCGTGAGTGCGCCGATGAATGAATCGGAGTTGCGCAACTTGATGTATACGGCTCAACTTGAAAAAAATGATTTCCCTTTTTCCATTCGTTATCCGCGCGGACAGGGTGTGATGCCTGAATGGAAAACACCTTTCGGGGAAATTAAAATCGGTACGGGAAGAAAAATCCGCAATGGAAAAGACATTGCCATTCTCACTATCGGCCATCCGGGAAATTTTGCGGTTGAAGCTTGTGTGTCATTGAAAAAATCGGGAGTTGATGCCGCACATTACGACATGCGTTTTGTAAAACCGATTGACGGGGAAATGCTGCACGAAATTTTTTCGAAGTTTGACAAGGTTATTACAGTTGAGGATGGTTGTGTGCAAGGCGGATTCGGAAGTGCGGTAATTGAATTCATGGTGGATCACAACTACAAGGCGGAAGTGAAACGTTTGGGAATTCCTGATAAATGGATTGAACACGGAGAGCAAGTGGAGTTGTGGAAAGAATGCGGATTCGATGCGGACGCGATTGTGGAAACGGCGAAAGGGATGGTGTTGCATTCTTCCAAAGTGTTGCGGTGATTTTTACAAACTGATTTTGTTTTCATTTGCGATTCCTATTCCCAATTGGAAATGGTTGGATAATGCTGTACATTTAATTAACCCTAAAATCCTCCCCATGAAAAAATATTTTCTTTCACTCCTGTTTTTTTCCATCGCTTTCATTTCATACGCGCAGGATACCCTTGTCAAGAGAAACAATCAAAAAATCGTGTGCAAGGTCATTGAGATCGGCACAACTGAAATCAAATACAAGACATGGGATAATCTTGACGGTCCCATTTATGACATCAAGAAATCCGATGTGCGGAAAATAATTTATCAGAATGGAAAAGAGGAATTGGTTGCGGAGGATGAATACTCTGTTGTTCCGAAAGCGGAATTCCGCGCACGGAAAAGGGCGATTACCATTCAGCCATTTTCTCCCTTATTGGGCTATTTCGCCGCAGGCTACCAACAGGCAATCACTCCCTCACGTGCGTTGGTTTCAGAAGTGGGATGGATCGGACCGAGTGTGGGAAAATATACGGGAGGTGGCACCGGTGCTTTCATCAAGGCGGGAATCAGGTTAAAGCGTTCACCTGAAATCGTGAGTGACAATATGCAGTGGGCATATAATCTCAGTGGATGGTATGTACAGCCCGAGTTGGCATTTTCAAGTTTTTCCAAGAACGTAAACTGGAGTTACTATAATTATGTCAACAGCAACTACATGTATACTTCAGGAACTGCAAAGGTCAATTATAATTCAGGCGCATTCCTTCTCACGTTCGGCCGGCAATCCGTGATCGGCGATATTTTTACAATGGATATTTATGGAAGTCTTGGCTATGCATTGACAAGCACATCAGGGCAGCCGTCAGGAAATGGAATCGAGATTCTTGATTTGCCGAGACAGTATTATGCTTTCAGTGCGGGCGGAAAAAGTTTGCCCATTGCCTGGAAAGTCGGTCTTTCATTGGGGATTTTATTGAAATAAGGATTTGTTGAACTGCGATTTTTAAAAAGATCGGGAAATATTTTCCGATCTTTTTATTTCAGGCAATTCGAATTTCATTTCACCACCCTGATCTTCCAAAACCCTTCCTTGCAAATCCGGAGTATCCGGTTGGATCCTGCAAAGGTTCGGTATAAAAAATATAATCGTTCAATTCCTGAATCGTATAATTTTCTTTTTTGCCAAACAGCATATCGGCTTTCTTTTTCAGTCGTACAGCTTTAAAGTAAAATGATGCTCCCAATCCGATTGCGGGAAGAATCGGAATTACCAGCCACATCCAATGTTTATTGATGATGCACAACACAATGGGAGCAAGTGCTGTTGCAGCCAAAGCCACATAATAGGAATAAGCCACGAAATAAAACCAAAACCTGAGCAGTGAAAAATGTTTTGAGTTGCGGTATTCTTTCCGTTGATCCATAAATTCCCGCTGACGTTTCTCGACGACCTTTTTCATTCGTTCGCGAACCTCCCTGTTCCTTTTTTCCGCTGGACTTCCTTTTGCATTGGCAAAACCGGAACGGACAACCGGAGTGGAAATATTTCCCTGCATCAACGCTTCATACGCTTCGTTGATTGCAATAAATTTTTTTTCGGCTTCTTCCGTTGCATTCAAATCAGGATGCCATTCGAACGCAAGCTTCCTGTACGCTTTCTTTATTTCCTCCTTCGAAGCCCCTTTCTTCAGTCCGAGTATGGAATAATAATCCTGCATGGCATTTCAAAGAAACAAAAAAGACCTCATCGCTGAGATCTTCTTTTGTAACCTGTAATCCGTTAATCTGTAATTATAATTTCGCTTTCACTTCCACCATTTCATAACCTTCGATAATATCTCCCACTTCAATGTTGTCGAACTTGTCAATGTTCAATCCGCATTCATAACCTGAAGTGACATCTTTCACATCGTCCTTGAAACGCTTGAGTGATCCGAGTGATCCGTCGTGCAATACAATTCCATTGCGGATGATACGCACTTTGGTGTGGCGCGTAATTTTTCCGTCGAGCACATAACAACCTGCAACTGTTCCGACTTTCGTGATCTTGAACACTTCGCGGACTTCCACGTTGCAAACGATTTTCTCCTCGAATTCCGGAGCCAACATTCCTTCCATCGCCGCCTTGATTTCCTCGATCGCCTTGTAAATGATGGAGTACAAACGGATATCGATCTGTTCCGTTTCCGCCAATTTTTTCGCACTGACAGAAGGACGGACTTGGAATCCGATGATGATCGCATTCGATGCCGAAGCGAGAAGCACATCCGATTCGGAAATTGCACCGACAGATTTATGAATGATCCGCACCTGGATTTTTTCAGTCGAAAGCTTCAGCAATGAATCCGCCAACGCTTCGATGGATCCATCCACGTCACCCTTGATGATGACATTCAATTCCTGGAAATCACCGATCGCAAGACGACGGCCAATTTCATCGAGTGTAATATGTTTTGTGGTACGGATGGATTGTTCGCGTTGCAACTGCAAACGTCGTGTTGCGATTTCACGTGCTTCACGTTCATCCGCCATGATATTGAATTTATCACCGGCTTGTGGTGCACCGCTCAATCCGAGAATCTGCACCGGATAAGCCGGACCCGCTTCTTCCACATCCTGTCCGCGCTCGTTATGCATCGCTTTCACGCGACCGCTGTAACATCCGGCAAGCACAACATCACCCACACGCATCGTTCCATTTTCAACAAGAACCGTTGCAGTGAATCCGCGTCCTTTGTCGAGTGTGGATTCAATGATTGTTCCGGTTGCACGTTTGTGTGGATTTGCTTTCAACTGCAACATTTCGGCTTCGAGCAAAACCTTATCGAGCAATGTTTCAATGTTCAAACCTTTTTTTGCGGAAATTTCCTGACACTGGAATTTTCCACCCCATTCTTCCACAAGGATATTCATGGCAGCAAGCGCTTCACGGATTTTATCCGGATTCGCCCCTGGCTTATCTATCTTATTGATTGCAAAAACAAGTGGAACACCGGCCGCCTGCGCGTGATTGATCGCTTCAACGGTTTGCGGCATCACACTGTCGTCAGCTGCAACAACAATGATCGCAACGTCTGTTACCTGCGCACCTCGTGCACGCATCGCGGTAAACGCTTCGTGCCCCGGGGTATCGAGGAACGTAATGTGTTTTCCGTTTTCGAGTTGTACGTTATAGGCACCGATATGCTGTGTAATTCCACCGGCTTCACCTGCAATTACGTTCGCCTTCCGGATATAATCGAGCAAGGAGGTTTTCCCGTGGTCGACGTGACCCATGACGGTAACAATCGGTGATCTATCAAGTAAATCTTCCGGTTTGTCTTCCTCTTCAATGATCGACTCCTGCACTTCAACGCTGACGAATTCAACCTTGTATCCGAACTCTTCCGCGAGAATTGCAATGGTTTCGGCATCGAGACGCTGGTTGATGGAAACGAAAAGACCGATCGTCATGCAGGTCGAAATGATCTGCGTAACCGGAACATTCATCATTGTCGCCAACTGATTCGCGGTAACGAATTCAGTGACCTTCAGAATCCCTTTTTCTATTTCCTTGTCAGCAGCTTCTTTTTCCAAACGCTGGCTGATCTGTTCACGTTTATCGCGACGGTATTTTGAGGCTTTCGATTTCCCCTGTCCACTCAAGCGCGCAAGTGTTTCCTTGATCTGTTTCTGAACCTCCTCTTCGGTAAGTTCCGCTTTCGGAGCGCGGGGGGCAGGCTGATTTCTTCTGTTGCCACCGCCTTGTCCACCACCCTGACCGGGTCCACGATTTGGAGTTGCCGTTCCGGGTTGATTGTTTACCGGACCACCCTCTTTGCGAATGCGGCGCCGTTTCCTTTTTTTCTCGGCTTCAAATTCGGCCGAGGAAGAGGCTACCGGTTTTTTCTTGTCATCCTTGACGGGCAATTCGATTTTGCCCATGATTTTCGGGCCTTCCAACTTCTCAACTGTACGTCGATATAGAACTTCTTCCTCTTTATCTTTTGGCGCTTCCACTTCAGGAGTTTCAATTACGACTTCCTGCTCAACAACCGGCGTTGTTTCAACAACGGGTTCTTCTTCCGTTTTCTTTTTTGATGTGGATTTCTTCTCAACCTTTTTTTCCTCCGGCTCTTCCGTTTTTTTCTTTTTGGATTTCGGTTTCGAATCTTCCAAGTCTATTTTGGAAACGACTTTCAGATTAACTGTTGATTCCGCTTTTACACGGACAACCTCTTCCTCCTGCTTTTTCTCTTTCTCCTTTTCCTTTTCTTTCGGTGCGGAAGTATTTGTTTTCGAAGAAGTGGAATTCATGTCCTTGATCAACACCTCTTCCTGATCACGATCCCTTTCACGTTGTTGCGCCTTGGTAATGGGCGTATCTTCCATAACAACGGATTCTTTTTTCGTCCGTGTGCTGATGCCAACCTGTTTGGATTCCTCCTTCTCTTCACGGTCTTGCGCAAACTCTTTCAGGAGGAGTTTATATTGCTCCTCCGAAATTTTTCCATTCGGATTACGGTCGAGTTTATGTCCCTGCTCTTCGAGATATTCGAAGATGCGAGTGATGGACACGTTGAACTCACCCTTGACCTTACTGAGTCGAATCGTTTTTTCTGGTTCTGTCATATATGCTTGCCTCCCAGGCAAACGGTTACAAAGTTCGGAAAATCCCCCAATTCATTGCCTATCGCCGAAGGAAGGATTTTCCGTAATGAGATTTTATTCAAATTCGGTTCGAAGAATGCGTTTCACCTCTTTGACGGTTTCCTCTTCGAGGTCGGTTCGTTTCACCAATTCCTCATCGCTCAATTCCAAAACGGCTTTCGCAGTATCGCAACCGATTGACTTGAATTCGTCAATGATCCATTGTTCGATTTCATCCGAGAATTCATCAAGTGTTACGTCCTCAACATCCTCGTCAGTATCGCGGTAAACATCGATTTCATAGCCTGTCAATCTGCCTGCGAGACGGATATTGTGGCCGCCTTTACCGATGGCAAGGGAAACCTGATCGGGTTTGAGATACACTTCCGCACGTTTGCTTTCCTCATCCAGTTTCACCGAAGTGATTTTCGCCGGACTCAAGGCACGTTGAATGAGCAGTGTTGAATTTGCCGTGTAATTGATTACGTCAATATTCTCATTGCGCAACTCTCGGACGATTCCATGGATGCGTGATCCTTTCATTCCCACACAAGCACCTACAGGATCGATACGGTCATCATAGGATTCCACTGCAACTTTTGCACGTTCGCCGGGTTCACGGACAATTTTCTTGACGGTGATAAGTCCATCATAAATTTCCGGAACTTCCATTTCAAATAATTTTTCAAGGAAGGAAGGAGCTGTACGGGAAAGTATGATTACCGGAGAATTGTTTCGCATATCCACTTTCAATACAACGGCACGGACACTGTCTCCCTTTTTGAAGAAGTCACCTGGAATCTGTTCCACTTTCGGAAGAATGAGTTCATTGCCTTCATCATCCAATACAAGAGTTTCCTTTTTCCACACCTGATAAACTTCGCCCGTGATGACATCACCGACACGCTCTTTGTATTTGCGGTACAATGCATCTTTTTCTAGATCGAGAACGCGTGAAACAAGATTTTGGCGAATGGCAAGAACAGCACGGCGACCGAAATCATCAAGAACGATACGGTCCGTCACCTGTTCACCGATTTCAAAATCAGGCTCGATTTTTTTTGCATCGGCCAAACTGATGTGTTTATTCTGATCGTAATCGAAACTGTCTTCCGCAAATTCGTCGTCGACAATTTCACGGTTGCGCCAGATCTCAAGATCGCCCCGCTCCGGATTTACGATGACATCGAAATTTTCATCGCTGCCGTATTTCTTGCGGATCATGCTCCTGAAAACGTCTTCCAATATGCTCATGAGCATTGCACGATCGATGTTTTTTGTCTCTTTGAATTCCGCGAAGGATTCGATGAGGTTGATGTTTTCCATTTTTATAGGATTGTGTTCAGAATTTTATGATGATGCGTGTTTCCTTTATTTTTTCAAACGGAAGATTTACCTGCCGTGTGATATTTTGTTTTCCTTTTTGGCCTTCAACTTTTTCCCTTGACTTCAATTCAAGTTCGATTTCATTTTCATCGGCATTGATCAATTTGCCTTCGAGTTTTTGTCCGTCAATCAATTTCACTTCAACTTCCCTTCCCAGGTTTTTCCGGTATTGGAGAAAAACCCTGAAGGGTTGATCCAAACCCGGAGAAGTCACTTCCAGTTCGAAATCTTCCGCATCACGATCAAGTTGGTTTTCAATCCACCGGCTCATGCTTACGCATTCATCGATGGCCAATCCATTGAAATTGTCAATGGCAACCCTGATCTTATTTGATGCGCTGACAGTTACATCCACCAGATAACTTTCGTTCTCCAGCAATTTTTTCTCAGCGAGTTCTCGTATGAGTGATGCACTTATCATGGCAAAAAAACAGGGGACTATCGTCCCCTGATCCTTTCATTATTACAAAACAGGATGCAAATATAGTATGAAGAATTCTGAAATGCAAATGGAATTTACGGAACCTTATTCCGACAAACACGTAGAATTAACCGACAAATCGGTGTATTTTACCGATAACGTTCTTAATTTTGTTTGATTGCCATTTTGTACTCCCAGAAAACGGCATCCATTGAAATTTTCAACTAAATCATACTGCTATGATGACGAAGATGATTTTTAAGGGGATCCGGGGGTTGCAGCTCATAAAAGCAACTCCATTAGCATTCCTGTTACTGAATGGAAACACGGGTTGGGCGCAAACCAATGCCCAATCCGGGGCAAGTGAATTTCCTTATCTGGAAGTGTTCGGTTCCATAGGCGTTATTGTTTTGCTCATTCTCATTGCCTGGTTCATGGTGTCGAAGCAAAGCAAACCTGAAATAAAGGCGGACCGCTCGGAAATGGGTGCCAACAGCCGAAGGCACTTTGATCATCCGAATGATCCGCACTTCAAGAAGTTGAGAAGGAACACATCCTGAAATAGCATTAAAAAAATCCCGACTTGAACCGTTCGGGATTTTTTTATTCCAAAGCGAGTGTAAATTATTGCTTGACGCCTGTCTGATATT
>CAYMZV010000053.1:0-19159 GCA_964394965.1 uncultured Chryseobacterium sp. | reverse complement strand
TATCGGGAGGAACCGCACCTTACACTTACTCATGGAGCAACAATGCCACCACACAAACGGTGAGCGGACTTGCAGTGGGAACGTATACGGTTTGTGTGACCGATGCAAACGGATGCAATGCATGCAGTACGGTGAATGTGGTTATCAATTCATGCACGGCAGGATTTACATGGACACAGACTACCAACAATGTGATTTCATTTACAAATACTTCAACACCGATCACGAATTACACCATGTTCAATTGGAATTTCGGCGATCAGCAATACAGCTGGCAACAGAATCCTGTGCATACTTATTCTGTACCGGGCACCTATGTTGTTTGTGTAACAATGTCCGATTCCCTGAACACTTCTTCATGCTCTTCCTCTTTCTGTGATACGGTTGTTGTAACCGGAACTGTCATTTGCAATGTTTCCGTATCCTCCAATTTGATTCATTCGGCTTCGTGCACAACCTGTGCCGACGGATCAGCCTACGGATACATGAATGGCGGTACCGCTCCTTATACTTATGCGTGGAGTGACGGTCAGACCACACAAACTGCAACAGGACTTCTTCCCGGCAATTATACGGTTTGCATAACGGATGCAAACGGATGCAATGCCTGTTCTTCCGTCAACGTCCCGGTTGGAAACTCTTCTTCCTGCCATGCCAACTTTACAATTGTAATGGATACCGTCAATACACAACAAGCCTGGATTTACAATTATTCCACCGGCGGACCAAACATGACGTATCAATGGTTCTGGGGCGACAACACTTCCGATACGGGAATGTATGCAAGCCATATTTACAATCAAACAGGAACTTACACCATTTGCCTGCTTGTCATCGACGCCGTAAATAATTGTGCGGATAGCATGTGCCAGACAATCCTGGTTACCCGCTTGACACAACAGGCTGCGAATGTGCCGTTCTATGTCAATGTTGTTGCACCAACGGGAATCCAGAATCACGATCAGCAAATGGGCTGGAGCGTTTTCCCCAATCCGGTTGAATCGACAATAATGATCAAGACGGAAGATAACCTGCAAGGCAAAATCTATCGCGTGATCGACATCACCGGCCGTGAAATCCAAAATGGAAAACTGAATGAGAATTACATCAATGTAAATTCATTGGATAAGGGAATGTATATTCTTCAGATTGAAAATGCCAAGGGGGGATTCTCCACTCAACGTTTCATCAAAGACTAAATTCCTTCCTGTTTGTGTGAAAGGGTTCTGTTGCTCACAGAACCCTTTTTTTATGGAAATCATTTTGCCCGAAAGGTCAATGACTTGCTCCCTGCATTTTCCGAACAACTTTCGCAACCATATTACGCGGGAAAAAACGCGGGCTCAATGACTTCAGATAATTCATCGTTCCATGAACAGCAACTGTTTTCCCTTTCATCAACGCATCATAACCATACTCGGCAACATCCATCGACGACGGAACTTTCTTTCTCTTGAAAAGTTTGCTCGATTCCATTTCAGCCCTTATCTGAAAACCGGAAGCGGTCGGTCCGGGGCAAAGTGCGGTAACGGTAATGCCAAAATCCTTCAACTCATTTGCAATGCCTTCAGTGAAAAAAAGCACGTAGGCTTTCGTTGCATAATAAACACTCATCAAGGGACCTGGCTGGAATGCGGCGGTGGATGCGACATTCAGGATTTTCCCGTGTTTCCTTTTCACCATTTCCTGCGCAAACAGGTGAGTCATGTGCGTGAGCGATTTTATGTTGAGGTTGATTTGTTCCTCCTGCTTTTTCCAATCGCTTTCGTGGAAAAAACCGAAATCGCCGAAACCTGCATTGTTGACAAGCACTTCCACTTCAATTCCCTTTTCACGGACTTGGTTGAAAATATCTTCAGGCGCTTCTGTCTTGCTCAGGTCGGTGGGAATGACAAAAACCGTTATGCCGTATTTTTCCGTCAGCGATTTTGAAATGCTTTCCAGTTTTTCCGCGTGACGTGCAGTGAGAACAAGATCGAAGCCGTTCCGCGCAAAAACATCCGACATCGCCTCTCCGATTCCCGATGATGCTCCTGTAATCAATGCTGTTTTTTTCATGATTGTTTTTATAAGGTTATATTGAAACACAACTTGTCAATAGACGATTGACACCGGATTCTCAGAGCCAACCCTTCTCCACAATATCCCGCGCATGATACGTGATGATGATATCCGCACCGGCACGTGTAAACGCAGTCATGTTTTCCATCACGATTTTTTGTTCATCAATGTAACCCGCTTGCGCTGCCGTTTTCACCATCGTGTATTCTCCCGAAACATTGTAACACGCAACAGGCAACAATACGTTTTCCTTGACACGGTGAATGATATCCAAATAGGCTAGCGCAGGTTTGACCATGATGATGTCAGCGCCTTCTTCCACATCCAGCAAGGCTTCGCGCACAGCCTCATTCGGATTTCTCGCATCCATCTGATACGATTTCCGGTCACCCGATTGTGGCGATGAATCCGCGGCTTCGCGGAATGGTCCGTAATATGCCGAAGCGAATTTTACAGCATACGACATGATCGCAGTATTCACAAAATCATTTTCATCCAATTTTTTCCTTATCGCTCCTATTCGCCCGTCCATCATGTCCGAAGGTGCAACCATATCCGCACCGGCTTGCGCATGCGACAATGCCATTTTCGAAATCAATTCCACAGAAGAATCGTTTTCAACATAACCGTCGTGCACAATTCCGCAATGGCCATGCGTCGTATAGGCGCACACACACACATCCGTGATCACATACAGATCATCGCCGAATGTTTTTTTCAAGACACTCACCGCTCCCGGAATGATGCTGTTGCTTCCATACGCCGAACTTCCGTCTTCGGTTTTCGGTTCACCCACACCGAACAATAAAATCTTGTTGATCCCCACTTTCATTCCCGCTTCCACATCATGCAAAAGTGTGTCAACCGAGAAATGATGGATGCCAGGCATCGCAGCAATCGGATGTTTCACATGCTGTCCATGCGTAACAAAATACGGATAGATGAATTGATCCTTGCCCAAACGTGTTTCCGCAACAAGGTTACGGACGATGGGATTCTTTCTTGTTCTTCTTGGACGATTGTTCATGGTTGTATTATATTACAATTTTTATCAATGGCATGTCCCTCCTGCGTCGTGTCGGGTTCTCGGCTCCTAAAGTCTCGGGACGCTTTTTTGTAAAAACAAAAAGATCTCCGGCAATGCCTCCATCCTCCGAAGGAGTCCTTTGGACCTCACGTGAAAATTTCAATTCGTCTTTCATCACCGATCATTTATCGCTCTTTTCACTCAGGCAATTGAAAACCGATTGCGCCAATCCCGCATCATCAAAAGTTGCGGGCGAATAGTACGAATGGAATCCTTTTTCTTTCAGTGTACTTCCGGTCGCATGTCCCATCGCTACAATTTTCTGATCCTTTGATATTTTTTTCTTCACGAGATACGCTTCCAGATTCGACGGGCTTGTGAAAACCAGAACATCCGAATCCGGAAGATCATCTGCCGGACGGGAAATGGTTTCGTAAACAACCAGGTCAATTGTTTTTGCAGTTGGCAATTGCTGCTGCACCGTTTTCAGGCTTCCTTTCGCTTGCGGAAATAAAACCGTACTTCTTCCGGCTACCGCACCGAATTGTTTTGCCGTAATGCGCGTATCATTTCCACCGCCGATAAAATCCGCACGCAAATTGAATTTGCGCAATTCATCCGAAGTCCCTTTTCCCACTGCCGCAATTTTCATCCCGGGTTTCAATTTCGTTTGTCCGAGAAAATGTCGCACCGCATGTTTGCTCGAGAAAAAAACCCAATCCGAATCCGGAATGTTTTTCAGCATCACGCGATGCGTTTCAATCAGCGCGCGACCATAAACTTCACAGCCGTTTTGTTTCAGCACATTCGAAAAGAAATCCTCCTCACGCAAATCACGTGAGATGTAAACCGATGCCGGTTTTATTCCCCGCAGTTTTTCCACAATCCGTTCCGCAATGATTTCGGGTTTTCTCGTTTCCGTATACAAAACCTTCAACGGCGTATTCCAATCATCCGCCATTGCCGTCCACACCTTGAACGTTTCATCTTCCATTTCACAATAAGCGCCAAGCGGCATGTGACAACCGCCTTCGAAAAGATTCAATATTTTCCGTTCGATGGCAATGCATTCCTGCACATCGGCATGATGGATTTTCTGCAATTCGGAAATCAATTCACTGTCATTTTCGCGCGTCTGCAACGCCAGCACACCTTGCGCGGGTGCGGGAATGAATTCCTGCGGTTGCAATTCCTCCACGTGAATTCCTTCCAGATTTATTTTCAACCGTTCCACTCCCGCTGCTGCAAGAAGAATCGCATCATATTGTCCCTCGCGCAATTTCTGGATGCGAGTCGGAACATTCCCGCGCAAATCTTTCAATTCCACATCGGGACGAAAGGCAAGCAGTTGCGATTTTCTCCGTGATGAGGAAGTTCCCACAATTGCATTTTTCCTGAAAAGGAATTTGCGTTTGAAATCCAGCGACTCTTTCCGGATCAACACCAACTCTTTCGGATTTTCCCTGTAGGAAACCGCCGCAATCACCAATCCTTCGGGAGATTCGGTTGGCAAATCCTTATGCGAATGCACCGCGAGATCGGCTTCGCCTTTCAACAAGGCCTCTTCGATTTCTTTTGTGAAAAATCCTTTTCCCTCGAGTTTATCAAAGGAAAGATTTTGAATCAGGTCGCCCTGTGTCTTGTAAATTCTTATTTCGGAATCAATTCCGATCCGCTTCAATTCCGACTGCACAAAATTCGCCTGCCAAAGTGCAAGTTCACTTCCACGCGATGCAATGATTATTTTCCGGCTCAAGGTCATTTTATGATTGGGACGTGGGACAAGAAGTGTGGGACGTGAGAAAAGCATCTCATGCCTGACACCTACAATCTCATGTCTGCATTTTTTCGGGAATTAGTTCTGACGAAATTCTTCTTCGATGATTTCCCGCGCCATTTTCATCGGTACGCTGATGTATTTTTTCTCCACGTAATTCAGGATTTTTTCCAGCGCTTCTTTTGTCGACTCGTCCATCTTCTCAATGTCTTTTGCAAAAACAGCGTTGACGGCTGTGTCGCGGATTTCCTTCACTTTACGCGGAACATCGGACAGTGCAATTTCCATTTGACGCTGGCGCAGTTCAACACGGAATTCGGAAATGCTGTTTTCGATGATGGCATTGCACGCCTCCAACTGGTTCTCGCGCTCTTTCAGGTTTTCCGATGCCACTTCCTGCAAATTATTTACGGCGATCAAATTCACATCGTGCTGTTCGGGAATGGATGCATCGAGATCATTCGGAACGGCAAGATCAATCACCACTTTTCTGGAATGGTCTTCGCCTTTGATTGCACTGTAAATTTCCGGCGTGATGATTATTTCTTCTGCACCGGTGCAAGTCACTATCACATCAAAACCCGCTTTGTAATTCGGCAATGCATAAAGTGGAAAAGCGGTTCCATTCAATTCGGCAGCCAATTTTTCCGAGTTGGAAAGCGTACGGTTGAAAACCGCAAAATCGGAGTAACCGTGTTTTTTCAGGTAACGTGCCATTGCGGTATTCGTAACACCCGCACCGACAAAAAGGATTTTCGCATTCAATGGAACATTCAATCCACGCAATTTCCGATACGCAAGTGAAACCACTGAAACAGGATTTCTTGCAATGTCGGTTTCCGTATAAACTGTTTTTGCAGTTTGAATTGTTTTTTGGACAATCACCCGAATCGTATCTCCGGTAATTCCCATCTCGCGCGATTGCTCGTACGCATTGCGTACCTGCGTGATGATTTCGCGTTCACCCACCACCAATGAATCCAATGAAGAGGCCACATTGAAAATATGGCGCATCGCATTCTCTCCGGAAAAAATTTCAGCGTTCGCAATGGCATGTGCCGCATTTTCCGATGAACCGGAAAAAAACGAAATGAAAAATCTTGAAATGAATTTTCCGTCAACCGTTTCGTTCGTCACCAATAAAAACTCGACACGGTTGCATGTTGACAGATACATCAACTCATCCAATCCACATGCAACTTTCACGTGATGCAAAACATCCGCACGGCGATCATCGGAAAGATGGTAACGACCAATTTCCTGAACATCTGTGGAGCGATGGGTAAGCGCTATGATATGGATTTTCTGCATACGGGATTCTACTTGCAAATGTCCCTCAGAATCGCCTTCCTTTTGTCAGACAATTGTCAAGAACCGCCTGAAATGCGTCATAAAAACAACCATTGAAATCATGATTTCCGTCAACTTTTTCCAACGCGTTTCGGACGTAGCATTATATTTATGTCATGAAAACCCCAATCAAAAACCTTTTCCCATTCCTGTTCCTGTTGTTTTCCATTGCAGGAAATGCACAACAAGACAGAATCGACAGTTTGAGAAATGCACTGTCTTCCGAGAATAGCGACAGCTCAAAAGTGATGACAATGATTCGGCTCGCGCATGAATTCGCAATGACCGGCAACACTTCCGAGGCGATGGATTTTGCGGAACGCGCTTCAAGCCTCGCCGAAAGAATCGATTATAAAAAAGGGTTGATGAAAAGTTATGTCGCAATCGGGGTGATTTATGAGATGCAGGACAATTACGCTTTCGCACTCAAAAATAATTTCAATGCGCTCAAGATCGGTGAGGAAATCGGTGATAAAAAAGAAATGTCGATCATTTACACGAATCTTGGAAATATTGCCGGCTTGCAATCGGACAATGCCCAAGCGCTGAAATATTATTTCCAAGCCGAACAATTGATTGATGAATCGGGAGACAAATCAAGACTCGGAAAAGTGTTGATGGACATCGGTTCGATTTATTCGTCGGGAGAAAATTATGAAAAGGCCATGGAGTATTTGCTCAAGGCAAAACAGGAAATCGACAAGAGCGGCGACAAACATGAGCTGGCCATTGTTTCGGAAAAAATGGGAGTCGTCAATGAAGCGCAGGGAAAATATGATGATGCATTGAAATCATTCAACGATGCGTATTCCATTGATGAGGCGACAATGGACAAGCAAGGCATGGCAACAGTTGCAATCGGGATGGGAAATATCTACAGCAGAAAAAACAATTCTGCACAAGCGATGAGCTGGCATCAGAAAGCAAAATCCATTGCAAGTGAAATCGGCGATATGGAAACCATTCGCGACGCGGATGAAGCGCTTTCCAACGATTACAAAATGTCGGGAAAGTATGAACAGGCGCTCGAATATTACATGCGTTTCAAGGCGGAAAATGATTCCCTTGTGAATTCCAATTTTGAAAAGCAGACAGCGCAGGAGGAAATCCAATATGAATTCGAAAAAAAGGAATCGGCACTGAAAAACGAAGAAGACAAAAAGGATATGTTCGTGAACAACATACACAAAAGCAGATCGACAATTTATCTCATTATCATCGTCATCATTCTCATTATCGCCTTTGTCATTTATCTTATCCTAAGCCTGCAAAAAATCAGCAGCCTGAAACAAACGATAAACAGTCAGCAAATGCAACAACCATACGGCGGGAATAAATATGAAACCAAAGGCCCGCCCAGTTGGTAAGTAGGGCTTGATGATTCCTTTGTTGTCCTGACGCTTTTTATTCCCGGCTTTTATTTTTTAACTCATTCAAATTCCGTTCAATGTATTTTTCCGTTGGCATCAATGATTGTTGAATCCGTTTTGCGTAATGGATACTGTCGAGAATTTCTTTCTGTTTTTCCTCCACCAAGAATTTCTGGTGCTCAATGATTCCCTTTTGCTTTCGTGTAACCTGAAAACGGTTGAAGAGAAAAACCGAAAACACAGCCACCAACAGCAAACCGCAACACACAAATACGATTACAATATTTTTCCTGTGTGCATCGGCCTGTGAGACTGCATCCCTCTTTTCCTGATCGGCTTTTGTTGCGGATTCCTTTTTGTCAAAATCATATTGCATCTGCGCCTGTACTGTTTTTTTGGTGTTCTCACTGTTGAAAATACTGTCGCGGTAACTGATGAATAACTTGTAATCGGCAAAAGCGCTCTTGTAATCATGTGCAACACTATCCAAATTGGCAAGCAATTCATAGGCTTCCTCTATGCTTCCTTGCAAATGGATTTCTTTTGCACGCTGCAATCCATTGTTCGCATATTCCCTTGCATCATCGTATTTCCGGAGTCTCATGCAGGAGAAACCCATATTCAAGATTGAAATTGCCATTCCATTCTTATCGCCCAACTCCCTTTCGGTTTGAAATGCCAACGAATGATTGTCAAGCCCATCCTGGTATTTACCCTCGTCATCGTAAACCAATCCGATGCATTCCTGGGAATAGGCAACTCCCAATTGATCGCCGATTTCCTGCCTGATTTTCATTGCCTTTATGTGATTTGCCATTGCCTCGGGATAATTTTTTTTGTGCCAATAAATATTCCCGATATTGAAATAGGAGTTGGCGATCATTTTTTTATTCCCGACCTCGATCCTGATTTTCAATCCCGCCAATTGGTTGGTCAACGCATCATCCAGGTTTCCCTGATACATGTAAATGTTTCCGATATTATTGTAGGAAGTTCCAATCCCTTTTTTGTCATTGATGCTGTCCCTGATTTTCAAGGCGGCGAAATGATTCTTCAATGCTTCCGGATAATTTCCCTGATTGGTACAGATATTTCCCAAATCGTTGTAGGCATCCGCTTTGCCCTTGGCAAAATTCAATTTTTCAGAAAGGCTGTAAGCTTCCTGCGCATCTTTTTTCGCCTGATCGTAATTGCCATCCCTCCACGTCTTGTCACTGATCAAAACCAAAGTATTCACTTTGTTGGTATCCTCTTGCTGTGTTTTCAAAAGATTCCGCATCGAATCAATCTGCACGTTTTGGGAATTGCAGAATAAAAGGAGAAAACAATATGAAAAGGAGAAAAATAAATGCGGGGGTTTCATTCCCGCTAAACTAAAAAAATATTTTTCAATCGACCATCCGGCGAAAGAAATGATTCTTCCCTTGAAAATATTTCCCTAAATTTCCCATTTGGAAAACCACATGCAGCATCATTTCTCCATCGGCATTCAGGAAAAGCACAACGTGTCCATTTATTTCGAGCAGTTCTTCGGAAAATTTGAAATCAGGGTGGACAATTGGCCGGCCGTGAGCAAATGGCTCATTTTCGGTTTCGGCCTCACGCGCACATTCGACCTGTGGGTGGGCATACAGGAAAAACATTTTTTGAGAGTGGAAAAAACCCGCCCGCTTTTTTTTCCCGCCTTTCAACCGCATACCTACAGGATTTATATTGACGGAATTTTAGTCCAGCAATTCGACGCATGAAAAAAACAATTCTTGTTTTTATTTTTCTTGGAACATTGATTTCCGCGAAAGCGCAATTGGGAATTGATTTTTATCCGATCACCAGCATGGTGGGCGTACGCTGGCATCCACTTGCAAAAACACCCGACTCCACTTTCCACAAGACATTATGGGAAACCAATTTCAAATACCATTATGAATTGCGGAGTTCATTTGCCTATACATTCGGCAGCGGCGGGGTTTTGCAAAGTGCACAACCCGAAGCACTTTCCCTTTTTCATATTGCGGGTGAAATAAAAAATGAGCCCGGACTGATGGGAGGTTTTGGCGCTTACGTCAAATACACGAATAACAGGGCAACTAGTTGGGGAATATTTTTGCCATTGGTGATGGAATATGCGCCGCAATTCAAATCGGGATATCACCTTATTTTCGACGCGGAAATGGATTTGATGGTGAAGGCATCGGGAACACCGACGTTGAGACTGCGTCCGCTGCTGGGAATTTCCTGGCTGTTTGATTCGAGAAAAATCACGGAATCAAGAATGACGAATCACAAATGATTTTTTTCTGATTGCCACACACGAAAACAATTCCCGTTTCCCATCAAAGAGTTTTCCACATTCACTCATTCCCCCTATTCGCATATTATCTTCGTAAAACAATTTGAAATTTGTACATCTGTAATCTGCACATCTTTATTCATGGCTAAAATAAAATCCTCTTTCTTCTGTCAAAATTGTGGCGCCCAATCCCCGAAATGGGTGGGGAAATGCAATTCCTGCGGTGAATGGAATACGTTCGTGGAGGAGATCGTCCAGAAATCGGATGACACACGCACTTCCGGATTCGGTTCACGTTCCACACAACGCGCACCGAAACCGATGAAGCTCGAGGACATTACCGCGGGAGAAGAACAGCGCATTGCAGTTTACGACAAGGAGCTGAGCCGTGTGCTCGGTGGTGGATTGGTGCCGGGATCATTGATACTTTTCGGCGGCGAACCTGGAATTGGAAAATCAACGTTGATGTTGCAACTCGCGACAAACATGAAAGGATTGAAAGTGCTGTATGTTTCCGGTGAGGAAAGTGAACAGCAGATCAGGATGCGTGCAGAGCGGATCGGAATCACGAATCCGAATTGTTTTATCCTGACAGAAACGAATACGCAAAATATTTTTCAGCAAACACAAGTGATGGAACCGCAATTGGTGATCATCGATTCCATCCAGACATTGCATACCGCACACATCGAATCCTCTCCCGGAAGTGTTTCACAAGTGCGCGAATGCGCGGCCGAGCTGATGCGTTACGCGAAAGAATCGAACGTTCCCGTTTTTCTCATTGGGCACATTACAAAAGAAGGTTCTCTCGCCGGACCAAAAGTGCTCGAGCACATGGTCGATACGGTTTTGCAATTTGAAGGCGACCGCAATCACGTTTACAGATTGTTGCGCACGACCAAAAACCGTTTCGGTTCCACCAATGAATTGGGAATTTATGAAATGCAGGGAAGCGGTTTGCGCGAAGTGAGCAACCCTTCCGAAATTCTAATCACTACGAGAGATGAACCTGTCAGCGGAGTTGCAATTGCGGTTTTGCTCGAGGGTTTGCGCCCGATGCTGATTGAAACACAAGCGCTCGTGAGTACGGCTGCGTACGGAACACCACAACGTTCATCAACCGGTTTTGATTTGCGCAGGTTGTCGATGCTGCTTGCCGTTCTGGAAAAACGTTGCGGATTCCGTCTCGGCGCAAAAGATGTTTTCCTGAATATTGCCGGCGGATTGAAAGTGGAAGATCCGGGAATTGATTTGGCGGTTGTGTGCGCAGTTCTCTCTTCGAATGCCGACATTCCAATTCCTGCTGGAGTTTGTTTTGCCGGTGAAGTCGGGTTGAGCGGGGAAATCCGTCCGGTGAACCGAATTGAAATACGAATTGCGGAAGCGGAAAAGTTGGGCTTCAAGGAAATTTACATTTCGAAATATCACAAGGGATTGAAAGCGGGGAATTTCTCGATCAAGATAAATGGTGTGGGAAAAATGGAAGATGTTTTTGCGGGACTGTTCGGATAACTTCGATAGGATTTCGAATTCAATAATTTTCAGATTTCGCTGATACCGATTTTTTCTGTCAGTATTTTCCTGACGCGCAAATAATTTTCTTCCGAAATTTTTGCGGCTGGAATGAAATGAAAAGTGTTTGACTTGTAGACGATGATCAGTCCACCCAATTTTTCGTAACAGGTTTTTACAAAATCCCATTGGTATTTTGTGTCGGTTGCATTTCTTCTGTCTTGAATCCCTTCTTCGGATAGCGTTAAGGTGAAAGGTTCGTAAATCAATGGATTCATGGTTTTCATTTTGCGCAACAGCATGGGAATCCTTCTCACCGTCATTGCCAGATATACCAAACCCATTCCAACCATCAACAACGGATAAAAAACAATATTGAAAAGCGATTCTTTTACGGTGACAAGCCTCACAACATGATCAGTGCCCTGAACATATTCCTGATACGTATTGATTGTTGCCAAGCGGTAGGTTGTCCATAACAATCCACCTGCAATGAGAATGAATGCAAGAAGCGGAAGAATACTCCAGCGGATGGGCGTGAACTTCCTGCCCAGGAATGGAATCAAACGGATCAGGTTCGATTCTGCGTTCTGCAATTCCAAGGTGATCGTTTCAATCGGCATGATTCATTTTTGTTTCACTGTTTTTGCGTGAGGTCCGACAGGAAAAATCTTCTTCATTGGTCAATTTGGAACCGGTACGTTTGGAATCCGGAATCTCCATCGGTAATTTTGGATTTTTGAAATAATTCCCGGTAATCATTCCTTCACCACTCTTTCCGAATAAATCAGGTTTTCTCCGGTCACGCGAATGGTGTAAACTCCGGTTGCAATTCCGGAAAGGTCCACTTGCGAAGTCCGTCCATCCATTTTCGGATTGGCGGTTTGTGTTTTTATTATTTGTCCCATGACATTCACCACTTCGATCGTAAAAGACCGGTCGGCGGAAGGAGGTAGTTCTATAGTACAACTTTCCGAAACGGGGTTCGGGAAAATATCCAGCGTTCCTGTTTGCAGTTGATCTTCGTGAATACCCAAAACAAGATTCCAACTCAACAATTGCAATCCACCCGAGTCGGAATAAAATGGCGCCGGTGTTTTGAGAATTCCAATCGCAACCAGATTCCCAAAAACATCCACGCCCCAAGAGCCCAAGCTGTCCAAATTCGGAACGCCCCACTCACCCATGATTCTCCCTTGCGCAGGATTCGTCGGGTCAATTGCCAACACTTGCGAATCGCCACCCGACATCATCAACACATTTGCAGTCGGGGCCGCCCACGCGATTTCATTGGCATGACCGTCACTTCCATTCCAATCTCCCAAAGCGGAATTGTTCCAGACATTGTTCCAAGTAGTTGTTGTAATGTTCGCCGGATTGGAAACATCATCCACTTCAAATCCGCGGTAATCGAGTGCAACAAAAGCCTGATCGCCAATGCGCCAAACATGATTGTAATATGGCCTGTTGAAATTCGCGGATGCATTTGTATTGAGGTAAGCGCCGATCTGGACAGGGTTGTATTTATTCACAACACTGATCACGCGCAATCCACCGCCATCATAGGCAACCAGCAATGTGTCATGACTCAAATAAAGTCCGCGCGCATGACAACCCGAAAGCATGTTGGGATTGGTGGTTGGAACAATGTTTGAAACAAACCGTATATCCTGTTTATTGCTGATGTCCAGAATGATTACACCGTCATTCATTGCAGCGAGATAGGCATAATTCCCCTGCAACAAAACCTGCGCAGCACCGTGTGTAAAGGCTGCAGAATCCCAATGATCGACAAGCACAGGTTGAAGAGGATTCGTGATATCATAAATTGACAAACCCGCACGCTGTCCGCTTGTCTGGAAAACACCCGTTGCAATAAAAAGATAATTGCTGTCCTGCGCGAGAAAACTTGCATATTCATTGTTGAGCATCGCGGGAGTGATCGTATCCACAGGAACAGGTTGATTCTGATTGCCGATGCTGAACGTAACCATCCCCACTTCTTCGGAAGCGGTGTAAACATAGGGCCTGCCCATTCTGTCGATCAACGGTGAATAAACAGAATTCAAATTGATTCCCGTGTAATAATAATGTCCGAGCGGATTGAAAATGATCGTGTCGTTCGCCGTTTGCGCAAAGAGTGTTGCAGAAAAAATTGCGAGAAGAAAAGTGAGTTTTGCTTTCATGGTTTCAGGAAACGCAAGAATGGTTTAACGTGAGGGA
This sequence comes from uncultured Chryseobacterium sp., assembly GCA_964394965.1. GTDB lineage: Bacteria > Bacteroidota > Bacteroidia > Palsa-965 > Palsa-965. The sequence goes on along the minus strand of CAYMZV010000053.1, from coordinate 5,549 downwards.
AGAATCGGCAGTGTCGAATGTTGCCATTGCACCAAGCGGAAAAGTGAATTTATCTTTCACATGTCCGAAAGAAAAATTGGTGATGACAGGCATGTAAAGATTGTTGAATTTTTCAAGCAGGATATCCTGCACCGAAAAGGATTTGTCGGGTTCCTCCGCATCGCACTTCGTGCATTTCCCGAAAACGATTCCACTCACGCGTCCGATTATCCCTGTCAATTCCAATTGTGTGAGATAGCGGTCAATCTGGTAAGGTTCCTCTTCCGTTTCCTCGAGAAATAAAATTGAGTTTGCGAATTCGGGAAGGTATCCTGTTCCGATACAGCTGCACAAAACGGAAAGATTTCCGCCCAATAATTTTCCTGAAATTTTCCCTTCCGAAATAATTGTTGCCGGATCATTGGCAGGTTGAACCATTTTCAACGCTTCACCATCCTTCACAATACGGAGAAAATTTTCCATCGTGAATCCATCCAGTGTTGAATTTCCAACGGGGCCGTGAAAAGTGATGAGTTGCGTCTTTACAAAAATCGCGTGCAACAAAGTGGTGATGTCTGAAAACCCGCTGAATATTTTTGGATTGGCCAAAATCTTGTCGAAGTCCAGCAGATTCAAAATCCGCGAACAACCATATCCGCCACGCATGGCAACAATCGCCTGGACGGATTTATCCTGAAACAAATCGCTCAACTCAGCTGCGCGGAATGCATCGGTACCTGCGAGATACCCGAACTTTTGCGAAAGTGTTGCGCCATGTTTTACGCGAAACCCTTCCGCCTCAAAAGATTTTGTCGCTTTCTCGATTGAATCATCATTGAAAATTGCGCCGGCCGGAGCGGTCAATGCAATCGTATCACCCGATTTCAATCGTGGCGGTAAAATGAGTTCGGGTTCGTAAATGATTTTTTTATCTGCAAAAGAACGCGCCGACAAACTTCCTGTTGCAAGAGCGGCGGCGGCTATTGCGGATTTTTTCAGGAATGAACGGCGTTCATTGTTTTCAGATGGCATACCCTAAATTAGCTGATCCTTTTCAATTGGTTGCAATTGTCATTCCGTAAAAAAAGAAAAGGCCGCCTTTTGTAAAGACAGCCTTTCCGGTATTTATTTTTTTCAGTGTGATGTCGGATCAAGCACCTTGAAAAGTTCGTCGAGTTTCGGCGTAAGGATTATTTCTGTGCGGCGGTTTTTTGCACGTGCTTCAGGTGTTTTGGAATCGTCAAGCGGAAAATATTCTCCACGTCCTGCAGCAGTGATTCGTTTCGGATCGATTTTCCCGTTCGCCAACAATATTTTCACAACGGAAGTCGCGCGCATGACACTCAAGTCCCAATTGTCTTTCATGTCGCCCGAACCTTTGTATGGCACATCATCGGTATGGCCTTCGACCATGATATTGATTTCAGGATTCTGTTCGAGAACGGTGGCAAGGCTCTTCAATGCTTTCACGCCATCGGGTTGCACAATGATGCTTCCGGAAGCGAACAGCAATTTATCTTCCATTGATACATACACCTTTCCATCTTTTTCGGTGACGGTCAATCCTTTTCCCTCGAAATTCATCAACGCCATTTTCACCTTGTTCTGAATGGCATTGATGGCGGAATCTTTTGACGCAAGTGCGGCCTGCAATTCTTTCACGCGCATTTCACGTTTGTTCAATTCGATTTGCAATGAATCGAGCGAATGTTTTTGTGCATACAGATTCACCTGCATGCGCTTCAACGAATCTTCCTTTTCAATCAATTGCTCTTGTGTCATGTTCAACTTTCCAACAAGCTGATTGTTTTCAGTTGTCTGGCGCGCCATCAATTCCTTGTTTTGCTTGAGCAACAATTCATAATTCGCAGTGAGTTGATCATACTGGCTGCTCAACAAACGATAACGCATTCCGCAACCGGAAGTGTCGCTTTGCAATCCGCTACATTGTTTTTTATAATCGGCAAGTTGCTGGTCGAGTTCTGCTGACTTAGTCGCGTAGTCGGAATTTTCGGCTTTCAACTTGTCGCGTTCCGCTTCCGCCTCCTGACGTTTTGTTTGTTCGGCCAAATATTTATTTTGGGGAACGCAGGTTGCAAATAATGCTGCGGAAAGAATAGCGAGACCAATAATTTTTAAGCGCATGATTTATTGTTTCTGGTTTGAGAACTTCAAAGATAGCTGACACAGTTGGCACTCCACTTATTTGAGAGTGAAGTTATTAACTGTTAATTGGTGATTTCATGCGAAACCAAAAGTTTCGGTTTTCCGTTTACTTATCAATAAACATGCCTTAAATCAATGATTATGGAACGGCTCAGCAAAGATTGGTTGACGGAAAAACACATTGATTTCGAATATAAAAAATATGTGTTGCTTGCTTATCTGCAGCAGGTGAGTGAATGTTTCCGCACCGTCAAATTATACCCTTCGCTTGCAGACCTTGTTGAACATTATAAGGTTGCGAAATCAATCAAGGAAAACAAGGAGCAATTGGCTTCGCATTTTCCGCAGCGGCTAACAGGAATTGAAGAGGATTCCTTGCGGTTGAAATATGAATCGATTTTCAATGACGACAAACTAATGGGTGAATTGGAATCGATATTGGAATTTTCACTCTTGAAATTCTCAGACGGGTTGCAGGAAGGAAAACAGATTTATGATTTTGTTGAAAGGGAAATCCATTTGTTGCCCGTCGGACTATTGCCAATTGATGCTTCAGCCGGATATTTATTTTTGAAAGACGCCTCTTCGAAAACGGAAGTTTTTTGTTTTACGCTGACGTTATTTGAACAACCGAATGCCATGTGGCGGGGAATCAACACGCAGTACGTGGGAAGTTATACGAGAAATTTCACCCACACATTTGAGGGAATCAAGAACGAATTGCTGCGTTCCAACCGTTCACTTCCCAATCCGGCGGTTTATGCCGCCGAAACAGAACTCACCATTCCGATTTCCGAAACTTTTCTTCCCATCGCAAAACGAATGCTGATTCGCGAAGTTTCAAAATCCTCCATTTAAAAAGACAATAAAAAAACCCACGGGAAATCAATCTCGTGGGTTTTATCTTTTCGGGAAATCTTATTGTCCCGATGAATCTTTTTTCACCGCTGGTTTTGATGTATCACTGTTGTCAAACCAAACACGTGTCATATCACGGAATTCCATCGGGTTGATGTCGAATCCACGTACATTCAATTGCAGGAGTCGATCGTTCACTTCGTAATAAATCGGCATGATGGCAGCGTCATTCATCGCCACCTGATCGGCGCGGCGATAGAGCTCGGATCGTTTTGCTGCATTCGGTTCATTCATGGCCGCTTCGAAAATGGAATCGAATTGCGGACTGGAGTAACGAACCGAGTTCAATGATGAAGGCTGGCTCAATGAATCTGGAATGTGACGTCCATAAAGTGTCGTGAGGAAAGTTTCAGGATCCGGATAATCGGCATTCCAACCAAAACGCCAGAAAAGCGCTTTTCCCGTGAAAACAGTTTCAATGTGTTGTGCGAAAGGCATCGCATCGATTTTCACAGTGATACCCAGATTCTCTTTCAATTTATTTGTGACGTATTCCGCAGTCATTGTGTTGCGGTCTCCTCCTCCATTATTGATTTGCAATGTCACTTCGGGAAAACCTTTTCCTCCCGGATAACCCGCTTCGGCCAAAAGTTTGCGTGCCTTTTCAGGATCATACGTGAATCCGGTTACCCCCTTGTAATCGTAACCGATCATGCTTGGTGGAACAATTCCATAAATGGCCGGAGTGGCATCTCCCTGCAAAACCTTGTCGGCAATATATTCGCGATCGATTGCATAGTTGAATGCCTGACGAACCTTTACGTTATTGAATGGGGGAAGCTTGTGTTGGAATCCGAAAAATGTCAGACTCATCGCATTGTTGCTTTGCATGACAAAATCGGCACTGTGTTCCTTTGCCTGATCCAATTCTCCCATGATGTCTTTTGCCATTTCAACAGGAAGACGGAAAACCATATCCAATTCCTTGTTGCGGAAGGCAATGATTTCAGAACGTTTGTCCTTGATGAAACGGATCTCGACGATATCCAAATAAGGAAGACGGTTTTTCCATTCGTCAAACATGTAATAATTCGGATTGCGCTCGAGTACAACCGCATCACCTTCCGCTACACTTTTCACCTTGAAAGGACCTGTTCCCACACAATGCGTACGCATGTCATCACCATATTTCAAAAACGCTTCCTGCGGATAAATCCAGCATCCGTTTGTGGCAATGATGTTCAAAAAAGTCGGCATCGGCCTGGTGAGTTTTACGACAATTGTAGAATCGTCGGTAACCGTTACACCGGAAACGCCTCCTTTTATCGGAGCATTTTTTTCGGTTGATGCAAAATATTCATTGGCACCCACAACACGATCCTTGAATGTGTTGGAGAATTCCTGATTGTTCGGGGAGATTGTACAAAGCCTGTCGAAACAATATTTGATATCGCCTGCCACCACCACACGGCCTTTTGAATTCGGGAAACAAGGGTCATCGTGGAAATAAACATCCTGACGCAAGTGAAAGGTGAACTTTGTGGAACTGTCCGCTATTTCCCAACGGGAAGCAATGGCAGGCATGATGGAAAGGTCTTTCTGGTTGAACTTTACCAAACCCTCATACACTTGCGAGCCGATATGCGCTCCAACAACTTCGACAATGTTCAGTGGGAAAAGAGTTCGGAAATCCTCGGTTTCGTTCATTTTGAACACCCCACCATATTTAACCGGGCCATTGGCCGAACGTCCCTGACCACCTTCGGGGGTATCACTTCCGCATCCAATGAAAAATGGGGCGGAAAAAATCGCGAGTGCCAGAGAGAATTTAAGACGTTTCATATTGAATTTTGCGTTTTTGGGCAATGCAGCGCCTAAAATAATGAAAATACTCTTTACAAGTGAAAAAATGGGACACGTGACAAATCGGAAGTGACGAAAGGAACCGAAAAAACATTGGAACCCGATTCCCGATTTCCCGATTTTCAACTTGCCGTTTTTTGCTTGCCGTTTCCCTTAGAACTCAACATCCACAAGGATTGGGCAGTGATCGGAATGTTTCGCTTCGGGAAGGATGGCGGCACTTTTCAACTGCTTTTCGAGATTCTTGCTCACGATTTGATAATCGATTCTCCAACCCAGATTTCTTTCCCTTGCATTCTGGCGAAAGGTCCACCAAGTATAATTATGGGGTTCGGAATGGAAATGACGGAAAGAATCGATGAATCCGCTGTCAATGAATTTTCCGATCCAGGCCCTTTCTTCGGGAAGGAATCCGGATGAATTTGCATTGCTGATCGGATTGTGAATGTCAATCGGCTTATGGCAAATGTTCCAATCGCCACCGATGATCAGCTTACTGCGTTTCTTCTTGAGTTTGTCAATATACGCCTGGAAAAAATCAAGAAACTCATACTTGAAAGTTTGGCGAATGTCGCCCGTGGTGCCCGAAGGCATATACACACTGATGACGGAAATGTCGCCATAATCGGCGCGCAATATCCTGCCTTCGGAATCATACAATTCATTTCCACAACCCACTTCCA
>CAYMZV010000052.1:0-19239 GCA_964394965.1 uncultured Chryseobacterium sp. | reverse complement strand
CACCGCTCGCTATTTTCGGGAATTCCCGGTGGAGCGGTAACCAACGCATTTACGGTGGATGGTTTCATGGACAGTAAAAATGTCGGACTTGGATTTTCTGTTTTCAATGATGTACAGGATATCAACGAACGCCTTGGCATTTATTCTTCTTATGCCTACCGCGTAAAAATAAATGACGACCAACAAATCCGTTTCGGATTGTCGCTGGGATTTTTGGATAACCGGATTGATTTTTCCAAGGCGGTTGTAAAAGACCAATACGATCCAATGATGTTCGGTACCATGCAACGCAAATCGGCACTCGACGCGAATATGGGTGTGAGCTACAATTGGAAAGATTTGCGCATCGGATTTTCCGTTCCGCAATTGTTTTCACAGCACGTGAAATATTCCGATTACAGCACTTATGCCTATTACCAACTCAATCGCCATTACGAAGGAACTGTCGGTTACAAATATGTTTTCAATGAGGATCAACAACTCGCCATTGAACCTTTGGTGATGGTGCGCTTCATGCCGCATACACCATTTCAATACGATATCAATGCACTTGCAAGTTGGAAAGACATGCTTTGGTTTGGTGTTTCCTATCGCAGCAGTTATGCAATCGGGTTGAATCTGCGTGTCAAACTTTTCGGAAACCTAAGCGCAGGTTATGCTTACGACATCCTGATCACCCCTTTGAAAACCTCTGCCGGAATCAGCCATGAATTCATGCTTGGATATAAATTCGGCCAGGTTTCAAGCGGTGGAGACACTTCTGGCGGACATCAACGCGGAAAATACGACTAGCATTTCAGTTCAATCACAATCCACCCGGGGCTTCTGGTGGAAACTTTGAAGGAAGTTGTATTTAAACACATCTTTCATCCGGTATGACATTTGGAAGTTTATGAATTCAAGATATTTTTTTCTCGGCTTTTTGATCGGAACATTTTGCTCGATTGTTCTGCCGATTTCCCTTGCCGCACAAGCGCAAAACGACAAGACAATGATTGACCATGCCAATCAACTGTTCGAGAAGCGCGAATACGAACAGGCTTTCAGTTATTACATGAAGTTGAAGGATGTGCACACCGATGTAATCGCCTATCAGTTTCGCGCAGGTGTTTGTGCAATTTATTATGGCGATGCGGAAGATGCGTTGAGCCTGATAAAGGGCAGTTATGAAAAGGATCCAACCATTCCCGACATTAATTTTTTCCTTGGTCGTGCCTATCTGTTGAACGGACAATATGACGATGCATCCCTTCAGTTCAATTTGCAATTGGCGAAAGAAACGGATGAAACACAAAAACCACGGCTCAATCAGTACATTGTGAATTGCCAATCGGCAAAAGACCTTTCCAGCAAACCAACGAACAACACCGTTACCAATGCCGGTCGTCCACTGAATTCTCCCGGTGATGAATTTGCACCCATCCTTACGCAAAATGATTCCGTACTTATTTTCACTTACAAAGGCGAGGAAAGTACCGGCGGAAAAAACTACACATTTGGAAAATCGGATTCGGCAGGATATTACACCGAAGATATTTTCGAATCCACATTGGGAAGAAACGGTTGGTTTGCACCCGCTAGCTTGAGCCATAATCTCAACAGCAAGGCGAATGATGCGGGAACAGCATTGTCTCCCGATGGAAAAATCCTTTTCATTTACCGTTCTTCCGACAAGGATGGCGGCGACATTTACATGGCAAGGAAAGCGGGAAAAGATTGGACGACTCCCGTCAAATTGCAAGGTGATGTCAACAAACCCGATTCGTGGGAAGGCAGTATTACCATTACCAAAGATGGACGTACCATTTATTTTGCCTCCGATCGCGCAGGCGGTTTTGGCGGCAAGGATATTTACAGCGCAACATTGATCGGCGATTCCACTTGGGGAAATGTACAGAATCTTGGCTCCAACATCAACACCCCGCTTGATGATGATGCTCCCTATCTTGGAAACAATGAGAACACACTTTATTTTTCCTCGAGAGGAAGCAACAGCATGGGAGGTTACGATATTTTTCAAAGCCAATTGGGTACCGATGGAAAATCGTGGGAATTGGCGTTGAACATGGGTGTGCCTGTAAACAGTACAGCCGATGATATTTTTTATCAGCCATCGAAAAACGGGTCGAGCGCGGTTTTTTCTTCCAACCGCTCTGGTGGAAATGGAATGATGGATTTATATTTTGCAACGCCCGGTATTGCAGCAACGGATCTTGTCACCTTGAAAGGAACCGTTACACTTGATGATATGCCGATCGGCGCCGTGGTTACCGTTACCTATACGAACAAAACCGATATCCAGGGCGATTACAATGGAAGTGCGGAAGATGGAAAATACACGATCAATTTGCCCAAAGGCGAAAACTACAAATTGATTTTTCAGGTGAGCGGACAAGACGAATATTCGAAAACCTATGATGCGACCGAAGTGAAAACCTATACGACGAATGAAATCAATGTTGAGTTTTTTTCCGATGAGTATAAAATGAAACATCCGGAAAGATTCGGGGCAATGACCAAATCCGATTCGGCGAATGTGCCGGTGAGAACCATGTTGGATGTAAAAAACAATATCTATTACATCGGCGACTCGGCTAAATATTACAGGATCGGAGATTCACAAGACCAGGCTGAACCGGGTTATTACATTACCGTTGGTGCGTTCAAGAACATTGAATTTGCAAAACGGTTGGAAAATAAAATCAAGATCAAGCCACAGTATCCGAAAGTGGAACGGATTTTCAATACGAGAAAGACTCTCATGTTTGTCACTTTCGGTCATCCGATGACAGTCGATGAAGCCATCAAGGCTTGCATGGAAGCGAGAAAAGAATATCCCGATGCGTGGGTGACTTACCTGAAATGAATCAATGAGGAATGATTGATGATGCCGAATGTGAAAACGTTCGGCATTTTTTTTGAAATGAAAGTTCTTCAAGCGGAACATCCATTTTTCCATTGACATTTCTACCGCACGAAACTCTTTTTATACACGGTTGCATTACCCACTTTATCCGTCACGGTCAATGCCAAATCGTGTTTTCCTTTTGCAACGTGTTCATCGAAAACATAAAACAATGATTTTTTCTTCGGTTCATATTCCATCAATATCCATTTTCCATCCACTGTTGCGCGATAGCTTTCTATTCCCGAAAGATTGTCGTTGACAGTAAAACCGATTTGTTTCAACGCCGAAAAATTTTCTCCTGCATTCAACGGATTCACAGTCGGTGCCGTTGTGTCAATCGAAATGAAAAATGTCCCGAATTCCTTGATCTCGGCAGTCACACCTTTTCCATTCCACTTCCCGCCAACAGCCGAATTGTTTCCATCAACCAACAAAGCCTTGTCCTGGAAATTTTTTGGAACGTTTCCATAAACCGTCAAGGAACAGGGTTCCTGCAATGCAATTGTCTTGTCCAGGATTATTCTTGGGGAATATTCCCGCACTTTATTTTCGACAACGGAAAAATTCAAAATCACTTTGTCGTACACGGCGCGGGAAGGGGTTTCGAGATGGAATGCCGATTCATCAATCACGTTTGTCGTATCCCAAAGCAAAACTGTGAAAAATGGTTTATAGCTGTTCTTGATTTCCAGATGCGAATTGTTTTTTTTTGCAAGGGAATGGATTTTAAAAGTTGCAGTGACCGTATTCCCATAGGTATCCGAAACGGAATATTTCAATTTGTGAATCGAATCCGCCTTGAAATCGCAATAACCATTGTTGACGACTGAATCGTAAATCGGAAGTTCATTGTTCGGCAACAAAAAACTTTGCATGTAAAAATGATTGTGTTCTTCGTGTTCCCTGTAATCAATGAAAGAATTGATGTAGCGCGATTTGTCGAATGGAATCCTTTCAAGCCGGTCGGAATAGATTGTCCGGTTGTCGCATTGCAACCTGATTCCATACACACCGTTTTTTCCCGTCGGGATATTTTCCTTGTCATACGCCTCTATTGCAAAACCGATTTTTCCTGAAACAACAATCGAATCGGCTGGATTTGCAAAGACAAACGTTTTTCCCTCCGGTTTCAACAGTATCTTTTTCAATTCATTTTTCCCATTGATGAGCGAATTCGGTTCGGATGGAATGATCACCAGCGAAACAATTGTTGGCGCAACGTTGTCTTTCACGGGTAAACCGAACAGCAAAGGATTGATCGCCTCTTCCGTTTTCGAATCGCGGATTTCAAAATGCAAATGTGGTCCGCCCGAACTTCCGGTATTTCCCGAATAGGCAATCACTTCACCTTGCTTCACGGGAAATTCATTCGGAGCAGGAGTCAATTCCACTTCGAATGATTCATTGATGTACTGATTTTTTTTTACGTATTCGCCAATGACGGAATTGAACGCGGAAAGATGTCCGTATACAGTTGTATAACCATTCGGATGTGTAATGTAAATCACATGTCCATATCCCCACGGACCGACTTTTATTCTTGAAACATATCCATCGGCGGCGGCCTTTACGGGAAGTCCTTCAACGCCATGAGTGGTAATGTCAATGCCGGTATGAAAATGATTCGGTCGGAGCTCTCCGAAATTTCCTGCAAGTGCAATGGCGATATCCAATGGCGAATGAAAATAATCTTTCGGATAATTGTTCTGTTGCGAAAGGCAGCAGGTGGAAATGAACAGGAGAAAAAATGCATGGAGTTTCATAGTCAATATAAAAGTAGGAGGGAAGTGCGTTTCTTTTCAATGGGTTTCCAAGAACTGTCAACGTTTTTTTGTTAATTGAATGATTGGTCGGATAATTGCAGTTCATCAATGGTGCCAATCCATTCGTTTGTGTTTATATTTATCAATGAAAATGAGCCCCGCATTTCCCGATTAAAAGCTGTTGCCACGTGAAAACGATTTTCTCCCGCATTCTTATTCTCTGTTTTTTATTTTCAATCCATTCTTCTTTCGCGCAAACCGTCACGAAGAAAAGAGGGAAAATGACAACCTATTTTGCCGATGGGAAAAAAGAAGCGTCGGGCAAAGTGAAGAAACATGAAAAACAGGGAAGCTGGAAATACTGGGATGAAAATGGGAATCTCATCAAGGTGATTCATTATGTGAACGATGCCAAGAGCGGTTTGTATACGGAATATTACAGCAACGGAAAGAAAGCGACCGAAGGAAATTACCAATGGGATTTCAAGAGCGGGACATGGACAAGTTGGTTCAGCGATGGCAAATTGAAGAGCACACTTTTTTATGGCGGTTCCAATGTTTCCGATTCCGCGAATGCATATACCGGAATTCAACAATGGTGGTGCGAGCAGGGGGAAATGATCGAGCAAGCCAATTACGATTCGAAAAACAGGTTGATGTACCGTTGGATCTGGTACTCGAACGGCCGTCCGAAAAAAATGGAATATTATGAATTCGGTTTGGCAAATGGAACGTGGAGAACCTATCTTGATTCTTCGGCAACGGATACTGCCGTGTCGATGATTGAAAATTTTTCACAGGGAAAAAGGAATGGAGTCCAACGCACGTATAAAAATGGAATTCTTGTAGAGGAAAAAAATTACAGGGATGATTTGCTCAATGGAAAATATTTCACTTGGGATTCGAAAGGTTTGCCGCTGAGTGGAGAGAATTACACGGATGGAAACCTGGATGGCGAATGCATCTATTACAGTTTTGGAAAGGTCATCCGCATTGTGCATTATGAAAATGGAAAAAAGGGCGGCATCGAAAAACAATTCGACTCAAGCGGCAAACCGACAACTTTCAGCTGGTACAAATCGGGAAGAATCGATTCGATGCATACATTTCATGCGAATGGGAATTTGGCGATTGCGCGTGTGTACTCGTATTTTCCCGGGTTCGTGCGCACGGAAGAATTCTCGGCATATACGGAATGGGATGAGGTGGGACATCTTTTACTGTCGGGCAAATATCACTTCGACCAGAAAGACCAGGACTGGACAACATATTATCCGACTGGAAAAATCAAATCGGTCACGTCTTATTCTGCCGGAAAAATAAAAGGCACTTACAAAAAATGGTATGCGAATGGAAAGGAAATGATCGAATATGATTGCGATGGAACGAATGCGGTTTCAACCCCGAAAGTGTGGGACGAAAAAGGGAAACCGATGAAAGCGGGAACAAAAGCCTATCAGGAAATTGTGGACAGCAGTTTGCCGGGGGAAATTTACAATGATCCGAATCAGGATAGGGATAATCATAATTTGAATCTTCCACGGTAATGCAACCCGTTCGGAAAAGCAACAATCAAAATGTTTTTTAAAAACAGGCATCCAGCCAAAAAAATAAAATGAAAAAAATAATCCCAATCATGATTTTTCTTTTCACAGGGAAAATCATTTCAGCTCAAACCCCAAAGCAGGTTCCGCCACCTCCGCCGCCGCCCTTGTCACAAAGGATAGTAACAACTCAGACGGATTCTTCGGGTAAGATCCAAAAGGATACCAATGAGGTTTTTACTTTTGCAGAGGTGATGCCCGTATTTCCCGGAGGTCAGCCTGCATTTCAAAAGTATCTGCAGGATAATATCACATATCCGAGTGCCGAAAAGAAAGCGGGAAAGCAAGGAACGGTTTATGTGCAATTTGTCATTGAGCCTGATGGTTCGATTGCGAATGTGAAAGTTGTAAAGGGAATTCCTGATGCACCAGGATTGTCGCAAGAAGCCATTCGGGTAATCTCGGAAATGCCGAAATGGACGCCGGGAGAAATGAATGGGAAAAAAGTTCCTGTTGTCATGACACAACCCATTCGTTTTATTTTGCAGGACAATACACCGAAAGGAAAACGGAAATAATCGTGAACGATTTTTAGAAAAAGAAATGCTCTTGAAATAACCCCGTCTCGAAGCATCGGGAGCAGGGATCTCCGCCGACCGGAAAGCGGGAGCAGTGTTGGTGAAGGGAAAGTGACTGTGTTTCAAATCGGCCGGATGATTTTCTGCAATCCAATATTAATTTTACCTTAGTAACTCCCTGATCCCCAAATTCTCAGGCGACTTCATGAAAAGCATTGCTTCCATCGTAAAAAGCCTCAAAAGCAAGACTGAAAAAATGTTACATTTGCAGGAAGCCCTGCAGAAAAATAACGCTCAGTTAGTGCTGAAAGTTAGCAAGTTGCAAAGCAGGGTGGAAGAACTGGAGGCGTTGAACAGCAAGTTGGATGAACAGAATAAAATCATCCGCATTGCCCAAAATGTTTCCGGTGATACGGACAAGAATCTTGCAATTAAACTCAAGATAAACGAGCTGGTGCGGGAAATAGACAAGTGTATCGCACAGCTTAACAGGTAACACAGGTTTACAAGGAAAAAAATGGGCGAAAAGTCCGTCACAATAAACATCGCAGGCCGAAGCTACCCGATCAAGGTGGATTCTGCGGAAGAGGCGTTTGTACATGATGCAGCCGACCGCATCAACAAACGCGTTTCGCAATTGGAAAAAGGCTTTGTGGTAAAAGACAAGCAGGATTTGCTTGCGTTGACGGCCCTTCAATTCGCAACCCAATATCTGGAAGCGCAAACAAAAATTGTTGATGACAAGGATGGACTGATTGCCAGCCTGACAGAAGTTGACGATTTGCTTGACGCTCACCTTGCCAAATCCCGCGCTGTATAAGGCTTTCGAGGCTTTACACAAACACCTGTTAACTTATTCCCGCAACACGCCCGTAAATCACGAGCGGAATGCGGGATTTTTGTTAACTCTTAAATTATTAACCCGATAAAACCATACCCACTATGCCACCGATCGTCATCACGATCATTGCCGGAGCTGGGGCTCTTATCCTCGGAATTCTTGTTACCGCTACGGTTCTTCGTAATGCCGTAACAAGAAAAGCGAATGACAAACTCGCGCTTGCTGAAGTTGAAGGAGAGACGCTCAAGAAAGAAAAATTGCTTCAGGCAAAAGAAAAATTCCTGCAATTGAAACAGGAACATGAAAAAGCCGTCAATGATCGAAATCAAAATGTGATCCAAGCTGAAAACCGCGCGAAGCAAAAGGAACAATCGCTGAACCAGAAATTGGAAGAGACCAAACGGAAAGACGCCGAACTTGAAAAACGCCGCCGCGATCTCGAACACCAATTGGATCTTGTGAAAGCGAAAGAGGATGACATTGAAAAAATGCATCGCCGACAGGTGGAACAATTGGAAACGGTTGCCGGAATTTCCGCTGACGAAGCGAAAACACAATTGGTGGAATCGCTGAAGGCCGAAGCGAAAACGGATTCACTTTCCTACATCAAGGAAATAATGGACGAGGCAAAAATGACTGCGAGTAAAGAAGCGAAACGCATCGTCATCCAAACCATCCAACGTGTGGCTACCGAACATGCGATTGAAAATTCCGTTTCGGTTTTCCATATCGAGAACGACGAAATGAAAGGGCGCATCATCGGACGTGAAGGAAGAAATATCAGGACACTCGAAGCCGCAACCGGAATTGAAATCATTGTGGACGATACTCCTGAAGCAATCATCCTTTCCGGATTCGATCCCATCAGAAGGGAAATTGCTCGTCTTGCGTTGCACCAATTGGTGACCGACGGACGGATTCACCCTGCACGCATTGAGGAAATTGTGGAGAAAGTGAAAAAGCAAGTGGAAGATGAAATCATTGAAACGGGAAAACGCACGACGATTGATTTGGGAATTCATGGATTGCATCCTGAATTGATCCGCATGGTTGGACGGATGAAATACCGTTCCTCTTATGGACAGAATCTGTTGCAACACTCGCGTGAAGTGGCGAATCTCTGTGCGATCATGGCAGGGGAATTGGGACTCGATGTGAAAGCTGCAAAACGTGCCGGACTTCTGCACGACATCGGGAAGGTTCCCGACGATCAACCTGAATTGCCTCACGCGATTCTCGGAATGAAACTCGCCGAAAAATTCAAGGAGAAACCCGACATCTGCAATGCAATCGGAGCCCATCACGATGAAGTGGAAATGACTTCCATGATTTCTCCTATCATCCAAGTGTGCGATGCCATCTCGGGCGCTCGTCCGGGTGCACGACGTGAAATCGTGGAACAGTACATCAAACGCTTGAAGGATTTGGAATCGCTCGCGCTCTCGTATCCTGGAGTTGATAAAACCTATGCAATACAAGCGGGAAGGGAATTGCGTGTGATTGTCCAGTCAGAAAAAGTTTCCGATAAGGACGCCGAAAAACTTTCCCTTGACATCTCCACTAAAATCCAGAATGAGATGACTTATCCGGGACAAGTGAAAGTAACTGTCATTCGTGAAACGAGGGCGGTTTCTTACGCGAAATAAAAAGTTGGAAAGCTGAACGGTTTGAATGTTGGAAAGTTTCCGTTGTCCGACTTTTCAACCGTTCAACTTTCAAACCTTCAAACTGAGAATGCAAAGACAAAGAACCGTAATCGATCCGCAACGCAGTGGCGTGAGTTACTGGAAAGACCTCTGGGCATACCGGGGGCTTTTCCGTTTTCTTGCGTGGCGTGATTTGCTGGTGCGTTACAAACAAACGGTAATCGGGATTGCATGGGCGGTGATCAAACCCTTGTTGACGATTCTCATCTTTGCTTTTTTTGCACATGCCATTGCCACACCCACACACGGTGTATCGACATTGCTTTTTGTGACGGCTGCGATTTTACCCTGGCAATTATTTTCTTCCGGATTGAATGATGCAAGCAATTCGCTCATTTCAAATTCAAGTCTCATTTCGAAAATTTATTTTCCAAGATTGATTGTTCCGCTGAGTACAGTGATTGTCTGTTTGGTCGATTTCCTGATTGCGCTGGTGATTCTCATTGTGCTCATGTTTTATTATGGACAACCGCTGAGTGCGAACATTGTTTTTCTCCCGCTGTTTCTTTTGCTTGCCGTTTTATCTTGCATGGGAGCTGGGGTTTTTCTTGCAGCGTTGAATGTGAAATTCCGCGATTTCAGGTATGTCGTTCCATTTGTGGTGCAACTCAGCCTTTACGTTTCACCTGTTGCATTCATCAGCTCATTCATTCTCGACAATCCGAAATATCCCGAAACGGTTAAAATTCTTTTCTCATTGAATCCGCTCGTTGCCGTCATCGATGGTTTCCGTTGGTGCCTTTTCGGAAATGATTTCCCGATTCACATGAGAAGCCTTGAACTTTCCTGTTGTGTCACCATTGCCCTTTTGGTTTTCGGCACTTGGTATTTCCGCAGGGTGGAAAAAAACTTCGCAGACATTATCTGACATGAGTTATACCGCCATACAGGTTGAGCATCTCACGAAACAATATGTTTTGCGGCACAAACAGGTGTCGAACTATACTGCGTTGCGTGATGTGCTGGCGGAAAAGGCGAAATCCATTTTCAGTGGACCTTCCGGAAAAGGTGAGAAAGAAACTTTTCTTGCGTTGGACGATTTGAATTTTTCGATTCAATCGGGCGACCGTGTTGGAATCATTGGAAGGAATGGCGCAGGAAAATCCACATTGTTGAAAGTGCTGAGCAGAATCGTTTCGCCGACAAAAGGGAAAATCACACTCGAGGGAAGAATTGCAAGCCTGTTGGAAGTGGGAACGGGCTTTCATCCGGAATTGACAGGAAGGGAAAATATTTTTCTCAATGGTGCCATTCTCGGAATGTCAAAGACGGAAATAAAAAGGAAGTTCGATGAAATTGTTGCATTCGCGGAAGTTGAAAGATTTCTCGACACTCCGGTAAAAAGATATTCATCCGGAATGTATGTGCGTCTTGCCTTTGCAGTTGCCGCGCATCTCGAACCGGAAATTTTGATTGTCGATGAAGTGTTGGCTGTGGGTGACGCGGCTTTCCAGAAAAAATGTCTGGGACGGATGAAGGAAGTGGCCGGCGATGGAAGGACGGTTTTGTTTGTCAGCCACAACATGGATGCCATCCAGAAATTATGCAACAAGGGAATTCTTCTCGAAAAGGGAAAATTGATTTTACAGGGGGAAATAAATTCCGTCACGAATAAATATCTCGAGACTTTCAAGGAAGGGCAGATTCATTTTGATTTTGAAATTCCTTCCGAAGAAATTGCGGGATATGCAACCCGTCTCCAAATTGAAAATGAAAGAGGCCAGGCTGTCAATGAAATTCCAATCGGCGAACATTTTCAGGTGAGGATTTTTTTCAAGATGAAAAGGAAGGTGGATGATTTTGTCATCGCATTGGGAATCTCTTCCTTGCTCGATCAACCGATTCGTACAACTTGGAGCAAACCGGATACAGTCGGCGAAGGTGAATATGAAGCTGTTTTCCTGAATGACGGAATGCATTTGGCGGATGGTCAATACAAATTGGTGGTTGGGCTTTCTTCGCAAGGTCGCGTTATCCAATACATTGAAAATGGCGGCATCTTGGCCGTTTCGGAAGTGAGTGCGCTTACCGACGATGTACGCATCATCAACACCAAAAGCGGATTGATCATCAATCAGATGAACGTTGAAATAATAAAGAAATGAAATGTTTTTTCCTCAACGCATAACGAAAATAAAGGAAAGCGATTCCGTTCTGGAAATTGGCCCGGGTGCCGATCCGCATCCACGTTCCAACATATTGCTTGAGTTGGAATATGAGAATGAAGAGGATTATGCACGTCAATTCGGTCACGACCGTAAATTGGAAACGGAAAAAAAAGTTGTGTTTTATGACGGGAAGAAATTTCCATTCAAGGATAAGGAATTCGATTATGTCATTTGTGCGCATGTACTCGAACATGTGGAAGATGTCGAGTTTTTCCTTTCTGAAATTTTCCGTGTGGCAAAGCGAGGTTATCTCGAATACCCTCTCGCGTATTATGAATACCTCTATAATTTCGACGTGCATCTCAATTTTGTGAAGTTCGATGATGGCATTTTGAAATACATGAAAAAATCGGAATCGCATCTGCAGGAATTCAAACCGATCCAGGATTTTCTTTTTCAATCGTTGATCAAGGGACATTCAAAAATAATCGACGACCTTATCATTTATTTCATGGAAGGTTTTGAGTGGGAAAAACCATTCGCAGTCAGGCACGTTTCCACTATTGCGGATGTTTGCCACAAGCAAATCGATTTGCCAAGGGTAACCGAACGCCCGCTTCATACATTCGGACCAAAAAGATTATTGAAAGAATTATTACGATCAGTCAAACTCAGGGGAAAATACTAATCTCAAAAAAATGAAACTCCATCTCGGTTGCGGACAACGTTATTTCGAAGGATATGTCAACATTGATTATCCGATGACGGAACATACCGTGCAGGAAAAAAGCGTTGCCGACGTTCAGGCGGATTTGTTGAAACTGAAATATTCCGCCGGGGAAATCGAAGAAGTCCGTTTGCATCATGTGTTCGAACATTTCTCACGGCCGGTTGCCTGTGCATTGCTTTCCAATTGGTATTCGTGGTTGAAAGTGGGTGGAACCGTTCACATCGAAGTTCCCGATTTCGAAAAAACCGGAAAAGCGGCGTTGAGTGCATTCAAGAACTCAAAAATGAAACACATTGCACTGCGACATATTTTCGGATCGCAGGAAGCGCACTGGGCGGTTCATTTTGAGGGTTATTCAAAAGATTTATTGTCGGATATGCTGGAACGTTTCGGGTATAAGGTGAAAGAGGTGAAACGAAATGATTGGAAAGGAACTTACAACATTGAAGTCATTGCACAGAAAGCGGGAGGAAACCTTTCGAAAGACGCATTGGAAAAATGTGCGGAGGAATACCTGAAACAATATATGGTGGACGAAGGTGAATCCGAAAAAAGATTATTGCAAACGTGGATGGACATTTATCGCCAGCACGTCATCATTTGAAAATGGAAACTGTCAGCGTCATCATTCCCACTTGGAACCGTGCCTCAACCATCGAGCGTGCGGTGAAAAGTGCATTGAACCAATCGTATTCCGTTTCCGAAGTTTTGGTTTGTGATGACGGTTCAACCGATCGCACAAAAGAAATTCTCCAGTCCATCGGTGACGATCGGATAAAATTCATTGAAGGTGCACGCGCAGGCAGGCCGGCAATTCCGCGCAATCGTGGAATCGCGCAGGCGAAAGGAAACTGGATTGCATTTCTTGACAGTGATGATGCTTGGTTGCCGGAAAAAATAGCAAAGCAGATTGCAGCCGCAGAAAAAAACAATTGCAAGGCTTCCTGCACAAATGCGTTTCGCGTGATTCCTGGCAAAGGGAGAACGGGAAATTACCTTTCCTATCCTGAAAATATAATCACCTTCGAAAAAATCCTTGTTTCGAATTATGTGATCTGCAGTTCTGCCCTCATCCATAAATCGGTCATTGAAAAATCGGGGAAATTTCCAGAGTCGGATTTGCTGAAAGCGATCGAGGATTATGCATTGTGGTTGCGTGTCGCTTTGCAAACGGACTTTGCGTATGTCGAGGAATGCCTGGTTGATTATACGGATGATGCGGAAAACAGCATCCGTGCGGATGCAGTAGAGCATGTGCAGCGCGAGCGCGTGCTGGAAGATTTCTGGAATTGGCTGAAGAAAAATCCGGAATTTGCAAATGCATCGCGATTGGGCAAAATAAAAAAATCACTTCGTGTGGCAATGAAAAACAACGGACGTTCATTTCTGGAACGGATTGCGATAAAATAAAACGAAGACAGTTTAAAATGGGGATTTTAAAAAAAAACAAGTTTTCCGACCCTGCATTGAACTTGAATGCCGGCGAATTTGAAGTGAACAATTGGATCATTTCAGAATTTGTGGTGGAAAAACTTATTCCCGCTGTCGGCATGCATCCATTTCCACTCAATGAATTGATGTTGATGTCTGCAACCGTTTGCCGTTTTAAACCGACTTTGATCTTTGAATGGGGAACAAACATTGGAAAGTCAGCCCGTGTTTTTTATGAAACGATAAAGGCATTTGAAATTCCCTGTGAAATCCATTCGATCGATTTGCCGGATGATGTTTTCCACAATGAGCATCCGAAAAATGACAGGGGGAAATTGGTTCGGGGATTGGAAGAGGTGAGACTTCATCAAGCCGATGGATTGACACGTTCATTTGAAATTTTCGACAAGAGCAAAACGAACGGAACCGTTTTGTTTTTTGTGGATGGTGATCACAGTTATGAATCCGTAAAACGTGAATTGGAATCCATCCTGAAACATATTCCAAACGCAAAAATACTTTTGCACGACACTTTTTTCCAATCGCCCGATTCGGGTTACAACATCGGACCGCACAAGGCGATTGAAGATGTTTTGGGAAATGACAAAAACAAATACAAGATAATTTCTACCGATTTCGGATTGCCCGGAATGACTTTGCTTTATAAAATCTAATTCGGATAATTCCAATGGGTCAGGTAATGGTCAAGCTGATGGGAGGACTGGGTAACCAGATGTTCCAATATGCTGCGGGAAAATCACTCGCGACCCGTCTCAATGTGCCCTTGTTTCTCGACCGGACTTTCATTGATGACCGTTCTCCAAATCTTTCCCATACGATCAGGGATTTCGAATTGGATGTTTTTAAAATCGATGCGGAAATTTCGAGGGAAACATGGACAAGAAAGTTGAAAGCCATTGCAGGGAAATTGTCCAAGCTGTTTGACGGATCCAATCACCTCTTCCGCGAAACCGAAAAAATATTTCTCGGGGATTTCGAAAAAATTGCAGCACCCGTTTATCTCGATGGGTTTTGGCAAAACGAAAAATATTTTTTGTCCATTGCGGATTCGCTTCGGAACAAGGATTTCATTCCGGTAAAACCAGTTTCCGGATTGAATTCGGAATTGTTGCGGGAAATGAAATCGACTTCCTGTGCAAGCATTCACGTGCGCAGGAATGATTATGTTACGAATGCGGATGCCGCCAAATTCCATGGAACCTGTTCCGTTGAATATTATGAACTGGCCGCAAAAATGATTGCCGAAAAAAAAGGGGTGAATCACTTTTTTGTTTTTTCGGATGAGATGGAGTGGGTGAATGCCAATATCCATCTGCCCTATAAAACCACTTATGTTTCGCATAATGTTGGCCGTGAAAGCCATTGGGATATTTTTCTGATGAAGAATTGCAATCACCACATCATTGCCAACAGCAGTTTCAGTTGGTGGGGTGCTTGGCTCAATCCTTCGAAAGACAAAATGGTGATCGCGCCCGAAAAATGGTTCATCGATCCCGCTTCACAAAAAAATGAGATCATCCCCGACTCATGGATAAAACTTTGAAAGTTGCCCATTGTGTAGAAAGTTATTTTCCATCGAAAGGCGGAATGCCGGAAGTGGTGCGTCAATTATCGGAACGGATTGCAGCGAAAGGAATGGATGTAACTGTTTTCACCTCTTTTCATCCCGACCGGAATTCGGAAAAAATAAATGGAGTCAACATCCGGTCATTTCCCATTTCAGGGAATTATGTGCAAGGAATAAAACCGGACACTGGAAAATATTTTCAGGAGTTGAAGGATGGGAATTTTGATGTCGTTGTCCTTTTCGCCGCTCAACAATGGGCGACCGATTCGATCATTGACAGGTTGAATGAAATTCCCGGGAAGAAAATTTTTGTACCGACAGGTTTTTCCCATTTCCATAATCCGGCTTACAGTGATTATTTTGAAAAAATGAAAACCTGGATGCATGCGTTTGATGCGAATGTATTCCTGTCTGAAAATTATACCGACATCAACTTTGCAAGGGAAAACGGAATAACAAAAAATGTAATCATCCCAAACGGAGCTGCCGAAGAGGAATTCGAAAAGGAATCCAAAATAAATATCAGGGAACGTTTCGGAATCAAAAAGGAAGAGTTGCTTGTTTTGCATGTCGGTTCCTATACCGGTATAAAAGGACATCGCGAAGCATTGGATATTTTCATTCGATCATCAGTGAAAAATGCGGTTCTGCTTCTTGTCGGCGATAAAAACCATTATCTCGAAAAGGCATTTAAAAGCCATTACAGCTATTTCCCTTTGCGCATCAAGAATCTTTTCAGGAAAAAGAAAATCAACATTGTTGAACTCACGCGTGAAGAATCAGTTGCCGCATTTCTTGAAGCCGATCTTTTCCTTTTTCCGAGCAATGTGGAATGTTCTCCGATCGTTCTGTTTGAAGCAATGGCAGCCGGTGTTCCATTTCTCGCTTCTTCGGCGGGGAATTCCGAAGAGATCGTGAAATGGTCGCATGGAGGTTGGATTCTTCCTTGTGGAAAAACAGAAAACGGATGGACCAAAATCAGATTGGCGGAATCCATTGAAGTGTTTGAAAAAGTTTGTGCGGATAAAAAACTGTTGAAGGAAACGGGACAGGAAGGGAAAAAAGCCTGGAAGGAAAAATTCACTTGGTCGGGAATTGCGGAACAATATTTGGATTTATACCGAAAGTTGATTGAACAGAAGTGAGCACGGAAAATCAAAATAGCGGAAACCCTTTGGTGACGGTGCTTTTGCCGGTTCACAATGCCGCCGCTTTTTTGGCTGATGCCATCAACAGCATCCTTTCACAAACCTTTTCCGATTTCGAGTTGTTGATCATCAACGACGGCTCGACAGATGAAAGCAAAAAAATCATCGAATCGTTCAATGACAAAAGAATCCGTTTTGTTGAGAATGAAACAAACTTCGGATTGATTGCAACATTGAATCGTGGAATCAAGATGGCAAAAGGGAAATTCATCGCACGCATGGATGCGGATGACATCTCATTGCCGATGCGTTTGGAAAAGCAGTTTGAAAAGCTGAATGCCGATTCCTCCATTGCCGTGCTTGCTTCGTTTGTCGATTTTATCAATGAGGATGGTGAAGTGACCGGAGTATTGAATACCGATCGCGAAACGGTTTCCGAAACTGAAATCCGTTCCATGATGATGCGAACGAATTGCATTGCGCATCCCTCGGTGATGATTCGAAAAGATGTTGTCGAAAAATTCCTTTACAATGCAAAGCAAAAAAGTGCGGAAGATTGGGATTTGTGGATGAGAATGTTGGCTTCCGGTTTCAGGATTGCAAAAATTCCAGAGGCATTGCTCCATTACAGGATTCACCCGGCGAGCATCATGGGAAAAGATAAAGTCGCTGTGGTGCTGGAACGCCGCTTGATGCGCGTGAAATCCAAATTTCTCATTGGACAATTCCTGAAATTGAAAATCAATGGATTTTACGTCGGTGTGAAATTCAGTTGGCTGAAAAATTTCGGCAGACATCTTGTTTCAAATGAATTTCCGGAATGGGGGAGAGATGCAAAACGTTTATTGACGAGTTCACCCTTTCGTGTTTATTCCGAAGGGAAAAAGTTTTCTTCTGTCCTGAAAAAATATTCAGGGCGCCATTTTTTTATTTTCCCGTACATGCATGTCGGTGGCGCTGAGAAAGTGCATGCCGCAATTGTTGATACTGTCGCCGATCAAAAACCGATTGTCATCTTTTCGGGATTTTCACAGAATAAAAAATTCCTTGACCGTTTTTCCAATGCGGAAGTGCTTGACGTTTCTCATTACGTCAATTATCCGTTCACAAGAAAAAAAGCCTTGCGGTTATTGTCGGCGAAAATTGCCGCGGGAAAAAATGCGGTTCTATTCGGGTCGAATGCGGGATTGTTTTACGACCTCATCCCAACACTTCCGCCTAACATCAAGGTGATTGACCTTATCCATGCATTCAAGTACCAGCCGGAAGCGAACCTTGCCCATAAGAAATTTCTTCCACTCGCTTCACGGATTGACAAGCGCATTTTCGTTTCTGAAGCGGCTCGACAGGAATTCATGAAGTTTTATTTCCACAATAATGTTCCGAAAAGAATTTCCAATCGTCTGCTGCTGATTTCAAATTCGGTTCGTGATCATGGAGAAGCTGTGAATCCCTTGCATGCTCCCGTGGGAGTTTTATTTGTCGGACGCAACAGTGAA
This sequence comes from uncultured Chryseobacterium sp., assembly GCA_964394965.1. Lineage (GTDB taxonomy): Bacteria > Bacteroidota > Bacteroidia > Palsa-965 > Palsa-965. The sequence goes on along the minus strand of CAYMZV010000052.1, from coordinate 1,395 downwards.
GAAAAACGTTTGGGATTATTCCTGAAGCTGGCAAATGCATTCAATCATGCAACAAAAGTCCGGTTTGAATTTTCCATTGTTGGAGTTCAATATCTGCCGGCAGCGTTTCCCAACATGAAATGTCTCGGTGAAATTACGGATGAGAACAGGATGGCGGAAATTTATGGGGCAAATGATTTTCTGCTGGTGACTTCTTCGCGCGAAGGATTTCCAATGGTCATCATGGAAGCGATGATGAGCGGATTGGTTGTCATTTCTACTCCTGTTGGAGATATTCCCAACAGATTGAATGGGGAAAATGGAATTGTAGTTTCCGGCATTGATGAAAAAACGGTTCGAGAAGAAATGAAATATTGGTTGGAAAAACTTTCTGTCGATCCGGAAGAAACATTGAAAATAAAAACCGCGGCCAGAAAATATGCAGTTGAAAATTTCAGTGAAGAAAAATTCAGGATGGAATACAGGAAATTATTGGAAACGAATTCCTGATTCTTCCAGAATCGCCTTGAATCCTTTTGCCCAACTGTCCCAATTCAACTTTTCGGTATATCGTTTGTAAGCCGCGTTACGCATGGCTTTCCACTGATCAGGATTCCTAACCAACTGTTCTATTTTTTCAGCGTAATCTTTTCCCTCCGCTTTTTCAGGCAGCAAAAATCCAGTCACACCATTTTCAATGATGGTTGGAATTCCACCGGTCGCAGGTGCAAGCGCAGGTAATCCATACGCGGCCGATTCGCAAAACACAAGTCCATACGCTTCGTATTTGGTTGGCAGGATAAAAAAATGGCTCGTCCGGAAATATTCAACCAATTGGGAAAATTCATCCGGATTATTCTTGTTCAGAAAGCCGACAACTTTCATTTTGGGATGGAAAAAATTTCCAGGAGGAGTGCAGCCTACAATCGTCAGTTCAGTATCGATGCCGATTTTATTCAGGTGGAGCAAAGTGTCATAGGCAATGTATCCGCCCTTGTCTTCCCAATTTACACCTACAAACAACAAGCGGATTGGAAAGGAGGGGAAAGGGATGTTTTTGGGAAGAGGCGGTGAGTTTTCAAAATTTGCACCGAAGGGAAGGACTTTTATTTTTTTGCGATCCGTTCCGTGGAATTCAATCGCAGCATCGGCAGCCCAATCGGAAGAGAAAATGGAGATGGAACTTTTTTCAATCGCAAGCCGGTCCGTTTCGATACTTTGTTTTTTTGAAAAGTGATAAAGGTCGGTAAGCACTTTGTGATAGTCGATCGCTCCCGGAATGACGCGGTCATTGATATAAATGATGGGAATGTCCGTTTTCAATCCTGCGGCAGATGCAGTTGAAGCGGACACAATAACCAGATCATATTTTTTTTCCTGAAGAAGTTTTGTGAAATGTTTTCCATACGCCCTTCT
>CAYMZV010000051.1:0-19441 GCA_964394965.1 uncultured Chryseobacterium sp. | reverse complement strand
GAAGCAATGTTACATAACCGGAAAGATTGTATTCCTTTCCATCCGGCGTGACAACGTGAGCGGTGTAAACATAAACACCGATCGGTTGGTCAACGCCATCACGTTTTCCATCCCAACCCGGTTGCTGGCTTGTGCCCGTGTAAATCAATTCTCCCCAATTGTTGTAAATCCGGAATTCGACTTCCTTGAATGGGCCACCCCTGATCCAGAAATAATCATTGTGTCCGTCACCGTTCGGCGTGAATCCTGTAGGCAATGCAGGTGGTGTGCTGATTGTATAATCAACGATCACCGTATCGGTGCAACCATTCGTATCGGTTACCACAAGTGTGACAGGATACAAACCTGAATTCTGCCAAGCGTGCGAAGGATTCTGTTGTGTCGAATTGCTTGTTGAATCACCGAAATCCCACCACCAGCTGTTGATGTTAGCATAAGACTGATCGGTGAATTGGACAATTTGTGTGGTGTTCGCTGCACTTGTCGGATTCGAAGTGAATGCGGCAGTTGGCGAAGGGTAAACGATTACAGGTTGCACAATCGTGTCCTTGCAACCGTAGTTCGAAGTGGCGATCAAGGTTACATTCCAGGTTCCAGCCGATCCGAATGTATGTGTTGTCGGATTGGAGGTGGATGTTGTTGCATCACCGAAATTCCAAACCCAGCTCACCACACTTCCCGTATCAACCGTTGACATATCAGTGAATAATGTTCCATCGTTCAGGCAGAATCCTGTTGTGGAAAATGAAGCCTGCGGATCCGGATAAACATAGATCGGCATGACAACCGAATCGGGACAGCCATTTTGTGAAGAAACAATGAGTGTCACATTATAATAACCGCCTGCAACATAGGTATGCGTTGGGTTTTGGTTTGTTGAAGTGCTTGATGACGAAGCGTCACCGAAATTCCAACTCCAACTGGTGATCGGGCTGACGGAAGTGGAAGCATCGGTGAATTGCATTGGTACTCCGGGACAAACACTCGTATAAGTGAATGAAGCCGCAGGAGCCGGAATGACGGTCACGAACAATGTATCATACTGTTGACGGCAACCGCCATTGTTGAGCGAATTGAAAATGATTTGCACACTTCCATTTGTCAAGTCATTCGGTCCGGGCAAATAATTTGAGGACAATAAAGTATCTCCCATCGGGAAAGTTCCATCACCTGTCGTTGTCCAATATCCCTGACCGGTTGCTGTAGTGGCTATGATCGAGAAAGGTTCATTGCTGCAGGCCGTATCCGGTGAAGAAGCCGTTACGTTTGGTGGTGGAGTCAAAAACAAAATGAGTGTATCCGATTCCGGCAAACACGAACCGTTTCCGCTGGAAGTCATCCACAGATAAACCTGTCCGCTTGCGGCATCTGCTGCACTCGGCGCGTATGTTGTGCAAAGGCTGCTTGGATTTCCAAATGAACCCGAGCCGGAAGTTGACCATATTCCTCCTGTCGCAATGGTGATCGTTCCGCATATTGCAACGGACGGTGTATCGCGACAAACAATAATATCAGGTCCGACAGAAACTGTTGGTCCCGGTGCAAAAGTGATCATCACCGAATCGGAATCCATTGCACACAACGAAGGTCCGACGGTTGTCAATGTCAGATACGTGAATCCTGCCGCAATTTCTGCAGGTGTAGGTGTATAAGTTGCATTCAATGTTGTATTGCTTGGCGTAAATGTTCCCGGACCGCTCCAGATACCACCGGCAACATTGAGTACGTTTCCACCCAATCCGATGTTTGCATTATTCGTACAGGCAACAGTGTCATTACCCGCAAGTGCAATCGGAGGGGCGAGCACAACTATCGTTTGTGTAATCGTATCGTTGCAACCCAACTGGTTCGTTGCAGTGTGTGTTACAGTATACGTTCCACTTGCGCCATACGTATGTACAGGATTTTGTGCCGTCGACGTTGTTGCATCACCGAAGTCCCACCAATAACCGACTATCGTTGAATTCGCTGAGGGAACGGAAGTGTCGGTAAAAGTCACCGGTTCACCCACGCAAGTACTGTCATTTGAAGGCGTATAGGAAGTTGTGACAAAAGACAACTGCACCACTTGGGTTGCCGTATCCGCACAGGCTGTTCCCACATTGATGACAAGCGTAACCGTATAAGGTCCAAGGCCCGGATAAGTATAACTCGGTGTAACAAGATTTGACGTATCGGCCAATGTACTTCCATCACCGAAATTCCAGAAATAGTTGTTGGCGGGATCACTGTTGTTTACAAAATTCACGGTGCTGCCTGAACACACTCCAGCAGGTGGACCGATATTCGCTTGTGCAATCGGCGGGCAATACACAACGTTGAATTGGAAATCGCGGAGGATTTCTCCGATTTTCACTCCGTTACGATATTCCTCGCAACGAACTCCCGTCACATATTGTCCGACATTCGGAGGGGAGCCTGAAATGAAACCGGTGTGCGGATTGATTGTGAGATTGGGGCCACCGCAAGGATTGTTCGGACCAAAACCGGGTTGCCAGGTGATGGGTGTAAATGTGGCAACACCTGCCGGAAATGTTGGACCGGGAACATCCGAGTAAGGTGTATAAAAGGAGTAAACGAGTGAATCGCCATCAATGTCGGTTGCTCCGTGCGGGAAGTTGATCGGCTCGGCTTGGCAAACGAAAACCGGAGGTGGATTTACCCAAACCGGACTGCTATCGGTAATCAGGGTGGACTCATCGGGAATGTGCGTGTACCAGGAATCGCCTGTGTTCAACGGATTCACCACATTGGTAAGAGTACTGTTACGGCAGCAGGAAGAGAACCACAAATGATAACCGCCCGGTTGCGGTGGAAGGTTATTGACGACTTTGGTATAGATGGCTTCTTCCAAGCATAAGCCCGGATTCACCGCACACGTATCAATGTATGGATTGACAGGAGTTGATGTTGTAAAGTTGATGGTAATGGCTTTATCCGGAGAAAATAGATTTCCATTTACGTCTCTCACTTCAATCTGAACCGAGCCGGGGAATGCAACGTTTCCAGGGCGACAGTCGCGGTACATTTTCAATGTAACACGATAAGTAGCTCCGCCAAGATGTTGATATGTCAGCGATGCGCCAACGATGTGGGTGGCATTTGCAGCGATTGAACATAGCAAAGCCAGACACAAAATAGTAAGCCTTCTCATGAATGTGCAGGGTGTTTTATTTGATCTGCCGTTAGCTAAGATACAACAATTGCCCGAAGTGCAAATTTTTGCCAATTTTCGGGAGTGAATCGGCTTCATTTTCCGTTTATGTTTATATCATGGATTCGAGACAAAATTCAATGGGAATGTTTCGTGATGCATGAATAGCCACGAAGGTTTTCCTGTGGCAGATTGTTGGGCTTTTGAAATTTCGGTTTCATTGTCCAATAGCAACAATCCCATCTCCCCTTGAAATCATATTCCCTGCCTTTCCTTATTAAAATTTAAGGAGTTCAAGGGCTAAAGTCACTTCGTGATTTTTAACTTTGGCACTTGTTGCGAATACACACTACATATCTGTTGCTGCTTATTTTTGCTGCGGGAATCCTTTTGCCTGCGATGATTTCCATTTCCCTATTGTTGCATAAGGAATCTGTTTTCGATTCATCGGATTATGAAGGTGAACGCGCCACGACTCTTTCCTTTTCGGCTTCCCAATATGCCGCTTTGAATTGGAATGATGGAAATGAATTCATTTATAATGATCAGCATTACGATCTTTCCTCCATTCATAAAAAAGGGAACATCTATATCGTTTCCTGTCTGTCGGATCAAAAGGAAGATCAGTTGATTTCCAAGCTGGATAAAACTTCGGCTGAAAAGCATACCGTGAAAAAGGTCGTTTTCAATTGGATGGTTTTCAATTATCCCTATACCGATTCTTCCCTTTTAATTTACGTTACCTGCTTTATCCAACCGAAAGGTTTCTTTCATCCATGGAATGACGCTCCCCGTTCCATTACCACTCCACCACCCCGTTTCATGAGTTGTTGATAGCCTGAATGCGTTGCTGCGGAAATTTTCCGCAGGATCATTCTTTTGTATTTACCGGGAGCTTTTCCCCGGCAAGTCCCTATTATCATTTACTCACAAATCCAAATCATGAAACAGAATTTTCTGACCAGGAGAATATTCTCCCTTATTCCCTTTTTGCTGCTTGTTGCTTTTGTTCATGGACAAAATATAAGCGGTACAGTAAACAATACCGTTTCCGGTCAACCGCTGGAAGGCGCCATTGTCATGTTGAATGGCAATAGCACTGAAACAGATGCTGCCGGACAATTTTCACTTCCCTGTGGAACGCTTCCAGCAGCTATCAGTGTTCACCTGATCGGTTTTCAGGATTACAATAACACAGTAAACGATTGCAATACAAAATTGCAGATAGGCCTTACTCCCGCCCAAAACAGTCTCACGGCCGTGAACATCAACGATAGTTTTGCTGTTGCACAAAGCCTGAAGGAAGCGAATTCCACATCAACACTCGGCAATGAAGATCTCAATCGCGCCTCAGGATTGAATCTGCAGGATGCTCTGAACAATGTCGCCGGTGTCAACATGCAGAACCGTGAACCTTGGGGTGGCGACCGCATCATCATACGCGGTTATATGCCCAACCTGGGTAACAGTGTGAATACGAGCAACGGATTCGGCTATCAGGCATATATTGACAATATTCCTGTAACGGATGCATTGGGCAATACCATACTTGACGATGTGGATATGTCGAGTCTTGGAAGAGTCGATGTTGTCAAAGGCCCTTCTTCACCCCTGTTTGGAAGTTACATCGGAGGTTCCGTGAATCTCTTTACGCCGATGCCCACACAAAGCGGTGTTCAACAACAGGTCATTGGTGGCAGCTATGGCCTTTTCCGCTCGAATACAACAGTGGAATTGGCAAGCAAAAAATCTTCCATCTGGATTAATTACGGACACCAGACGTACGAAGGTTTCCGACCCAATGATGGTTCGAGAAAGGATTTTGCAAGTTTTGCCGGCAATTTCTATGTGAGTTCCAAGAATACGGTATCGACTTATTTCTCATACAATAATTCTTATGAAGGCTTGGCCGGAGAGCTTGACAGTAATCAGGTATATGGCCGCAAGGCGGTAAGCGATACGAACTACATGTTGAACAATTCACATGTAAAAATGGAAAGCTTCCGTGCAGGAGTAACCGACAGTTATAAATTCAACAGGCATTTCGGCAATCAGACCACTGTGTTTGCCACCGGTCATGACCTTGACCAAGCCATTGCGCACGGATTCACTGATGTTGCCGAACTCAATCTTGGAGGACGTACAGCATTTACATACGAGAATCATGGAAGCAAGGTATCTGTCAATGGAATGCTCGGTGCCAGTTTCCAGAAAACGACAGAAACCATCAATGGGGTTTTCATTCTTCCTTTTCACTTGGCTCCATTTACCACCAGTACTCCCATAGCGAGTTACACTGACCAACAGAACTATGGGATGAATTACAATATATTCACACAATGGGGCTTCTCTTTACCCGCCCAATTCACTGCAACTGTGGGTGGCAGCCTGAATTTTGCCGAATTCGGCATACAGAACATGCTGTCAAGCACACACGTTCTCTACAATGAGCCGCCTACACTTCTTTACGATTATAAGCCCGTATTCACACCCAATGTATCGATTGCAAAAGTGATCAAGGGGAAAATGTCTGTTTATGCCAATGTCGGAATGGGGTACACCCCTCCGGGCTTGAGTCAGATTCTCACCAGTACAGGCAAGGTGACAACTGGATTGAAACCGGAAAGCGGAATGCAATATGAGATCGGCACAAAAGGCAATTTTGCCAATGGAAAATTGTCTTACCAACTTGCCCTCTACGATTTGGATATCACCAACAGGCTCATTACCGAATATGCAAGTGCCGTGAGTTCCACTGTCAATGCAGGGGAACAACGCAACGAAGGTGCAGAGTTGAACCTGTCGTATTCAGTGATTAAAAATAAGGACGGAATGATCACCTTGCTTCGCCCCTGGATGAGTTATACTTATGACAATGCGACTTACGTGAAGTTCCAGAATTTCGCAAAATCATCAACGGGAAATGATACGCTTGTTGCAGATTTTTCCAATAAAAAAGTGGCTGCAATCGCTCCGAACATTTTCAACTTCGGTGTTGACCTGGATACCAAAATCGGTTTTTACCTGCGTGTAAGTTTCCGATATGTGGATAAGGCGCCGATCACTTTCGACAATGAGCATTACATGAATGCATACAGTTTGCTTGGTGCAAGAATCGGATACAAACAGACTTTCGGACGTATGACGGTTGATGCATTTGCAGGAGCGGATAATTTGCTCGGTTCCACTTATTACAGTTCCATTTTCATTGGAAGCACCATCGGTCCTTTGGCCCAATCGAACGACCCATACATCCATGGTGGAAGTGGAGACGGTTACATTTTGCCTGCGCCATACACCGCAACATTTTACGGTGGTGTGAAACTCAGTATCAATCTCGAGAAAAAACAATAACCAAAGGACACCCGGACGAAGAGGCGATTTCCTTGTTTACGCAGCAAGAGACAGGGGAACAAGTGTGGTTCACAACTTCTTCTCCGGGTGTTTCCCAAATACCAAAGAAATGAAAAAGACAATCTTTATTGCCATACTGTCTGTTGCATTCACAGCCTGTGGAAGATTCTCGAACAAGGATGAAAAACAGGAACAGCAAGTGAGAATAGTCTGTGTTTCCAAACAATACAACGAAATCATTTATGCCTTGGGCGCACAACAGAATCTTGTTGCCGTTGACCTTTCCAGCACTTATCCCGATGCCATCAAAAAACTTCCCACAGTCGGTTACCACCGCATGCTCAGTGCAGAAGGAATCATTTCCATGAAACCGACTTTGGTCATGCACGATGACAATGTGGGTCCCGACAATGTGATGCGACAACTCGAGCAGTTGAAAATTCCAATGAAAACATTCAGCAAGGGAGAAACGATTGAAGACACGAAAGCCTTGTTCCGCGAGATGGGCGATTATTTCGGGAGGAAAACACAAGCCGATTCACTCTGCAATGTCCTCGATGCCGACATGAAAGCCGCTGTCACCGCCAAACAGAAATTGGGCACCGACACTATGGTAAAAGTTGTTGTCATCCATTTCGGAAGGATCAACAACAATTATCTGGTGATGAGCAAACACAGTCTCACCACACAATTGCTTTCGATGGCCGGCGCACAAAATCCCATTGACAGTGAAAAAGGCATGATGCCATTGTCAGCCGAAGCCGTTGCAAAAGCGGATCCTGATATTATTCTCGTAACGGATTATGGTTATGACCGATTGGGTTCGATGGATGCAGTGAAAGGGCTTCCCGGCGTTGCGGCAACAAAAGCGGCAAAGAACAATCGCATTTACCGGGTGGAAGAGCATGATATGGTTTATTTCGGACCACGCACCGGCAAGAATATCATCGACCTCATCAATCTGATTCACCAAAAGTGAAATGAAGAAACGCAACGTTTATCTTATTCTCTGGATCGTTTTTGTGCTCACGTTTTTCTGTTCATTCGCGCTGGGGGCAATTACGATTTCATGGAATGAGATGCGCGGAGCGGTTGCCCATTTTTTCACGGGAACAATCGACCGATCTTCTCTCGACGAACGGATATTTTTCTTTATCCGCATGCCACGCGTTATCCTTTGCAGCATTGCAGGTGCGGCACTTTCAGCGGCAGGGGCAATTACACAGGCATTATTCCGGAATCCGATTGTCGAACCCGGATTGATCGGCACTTCGGGTGGTGCGGCATTCGGTGCAGCTTTTCTTTTTGTACTTGGTTCAACGTTGAGTTGGACACCGGGAGAATGGACAATGCCCATTGCCGCTTTCGGCGGCGGTGCATTTGCAACTTGGCTCGTTTATCTGCTTTCATCCGCTGGAGCAAAAAAACAATCTGTCACAACACTTTTGCTTTGTGGCATTGCCATCAATGCCATGTTCATGAGCGGCGTCGGGTTTTTCACTTACCTCGCACGCGATCCGCAGGCACGCTCCATCGCCTTCTGGAATCTCGGCACACTTTCCGGTGCAAGCTGGTCGGCGGTTTTCACTGTCGGAACCATTTGTGCGATTGCCATGGCTCTCAGTTTGCGCAGGGCAAAAGATTTGCAAGCGATGTTGTTGGGCGATGAAGAGGCAACAATGCTCGGTGTGAATACACGCCGCCTGAAATTGGCAGTCAGTTTACTCATTGTGTTGATGGTGGCAGGTGTCACTGCATTTACAGGTGTCATCAGTTTTGTCGGATTGGTTGTTCCGCATCTCGTACGCAGGATGAACATGACAAATACAAGGGATATCATTTGTGCAAGTGCATTGACAGGAGCCATATTGTTGAATCTAGCCGATATTGTTGCACGACTAGCCTTCGCTCCCGCTGAAATTCCAATCGGCATCATCACGTCACTTGTCGGTGCACCTTTTTTCCTTTACCTCATACGCAAATCAACCGATTTTTACGGAGAATAAAACAACATGCTGTCAGTTGAAAATATCAGCCATCAAATCGGCAGCAAAATATTGCTGAAAGGCATCCATGCGCAATTCCTTCCCAACCGGCTCAATGTATTGATTGGCCCAAACGGTGCAGGCAAATCCACGCTGTTGAAAATCGCAGGCATTCAATTCGCACCCACCGGCGGAACTGTTTTTTATGATCGGAAAACTTACGATCACCGCAGCCGATATGCATTGTCTGCACGGCGTGCCTTCCTTTCACAACAGACCGATATTCCATTTCCGATTCGTGTATACGATGTGGTGATGATGGGACGCCATCCGCATTTCACCGGTACACCCGAAGCACGCGACCGGAAAATTGCAACTGAAGCACTCGATTATTTCCATGCCGCACATTTGACGGACCGTTTATACAATTCACTGAGTGGTGGCGAAAGGCAACGCGTACATTTTGCACGTGTATTTGCGCAAGTATGGGAAAAGCCCGAAAACGGCTCCCGCTTTTTATTGCTCGACGAACCCTTCACATATCTCGATCTCGGTCAGCAATATCATTTTGCCGAGCAGTTGCGTTCTTTTACAACTTCCGAAACCGTTACCGTACTTGTGATGCATGACCTTCAATTGGCCTTGCAGATGGCAGATCATATTTATGTGGTACACGAAGGGAATCTGCTTGCCGAAGGGAAACCCGCGGAAATCATCACCGAAAAATTATTGCAGGAGGTCTATCAGATCCATGCGACGATTGCCGATTTGAACGGGAAGAGGATTATTCTTGCAAACAGCAAACAAACATAAAGACGCCGACTCCATTTGAAAAGCCCTGTTGCTTTCGTGTTTTGCCGACAATATGGGTGCCCTTTTCCGTTTACCCATTTCAAGGTATTGAACAACGGTTTCCCCAGATCTACTTTTGCTCCGTTGATTTTGCAACATTCCATCGCTGCATGGAATAGGATTTAGTTTCAATCATAAAAAGCAGTTCGAAAATGAAAAACAAAACGCTCGTTGCCGTTACAACAATCCTCCTTTCCATTATTTTATTCAATGCCTGTCAAAAGGATGATATTGAAATACCAACAGTCTCTCCCGAAAAAATAGTTGCCTTGGGGAAAGAAATTTTTTTTGACAAGGGGTTGTCAAATCCCGTTGGCCAATCCTGCTCCAGTTGCCATAATCCAGCGACAGCATTCAGTGATCCCAATCATAATGCGGTTTCTCCTGGCGCAGTAGATGGTTTGTTTGGAAACAGGAATGCCCCAAGCATTGCATACGCCATGTTTTCGCCCTCACTTTATTGGAGTACGGAAGATTCATCCTATAAAGGTGGTTTCTTTTGGGACGGGCGCGTCAATACATTGGAAGAGCAAGCGCAAAAACCTTTTTTGAATATGCTTGAGATGGATAACATTGATGCGTCAATGGTTATTGGAAAATTGAAGAATTCAAGAACTTATACCCTTTATCAACAGGTTTATGGTGAAGTTGGAGATGTAGATAAAGCATTTGACAATATTGCTAAAGCGCTCGCAGCTTATGAAAGGTCGGCTGAATTGAATCCCTTCACTTCAAAATTTGACTATTATTTGAAAGGACAGGCATCTTTATCGGCACAAGAACTTAATGGTTTGCAGCTTTTCAAGGATACATTAAGGGCGCAGTGTACGAACTGTCATTCAGCCGATCCGGATCCTGTAAGTGGAAAAATTTTGTTCACCGATTTTACTTACACCAACGACGGAGTTCCCAAAAATCCCAACAATCCATATTATACCATACCTTCTTCTTTCAATCCCTTGGGTGTGAATTATATTGATGATGGCATCGGGGCTTTTTTGGGCAATCATCATTTTGACGGGGAATTTAAAGTTTCCTCGCTGAGAAACATTGCGCTGACCGCTCCCTATTTCCACAACGGTTCTTTCAACACCCTGGAAGATGTGGTTCATTTTTACAATACGCGCGATGTTCCGAATTCGGGTTTTGCTCCTCCCGAAGTTGCGTCAACAGTTGATACTGTCGAAACCGGAAATTTGCACCTTACTGCGCAGGAAGAAGCCTACATCGTTGCCTTTTTGAAAACATTGACGGATGGCTATCGGCCTTGATGGAAAAGTAATACTTGTCGGTGATGAAAAAAAAATCGGTGATCTCCCTTGAAATAATGGACGGTTAAAAAATGAATTGCTGAAATTTGTCGGAGCCCTGTTTTTTTCATTTGAGTCACCGGAGAGAATGCTTGCTAGCCTGTCAGTGCCAATGCCAAAAGTCATCACGGTTTTACTTTTTGTAATACTGCAAACATTTGCGTTTGGACAAACCACAAATCCAAAGGTCACAGCAGCCGACAGCATCAACCTCGCCATTACCGGAACAGTAAGTGACGCAGAAACAAAACAACCACTCGCTTTTTGCAGTATCACCATTCTACACAGCACATCGGGAACGAATACGGATGAGAAGGGAAATTTCAACCTGACAATTCCCAAAAACATTCCATCTCCAAAATTGATTGTTGCCTGTGTCAATTACAAAACCGATACGGTTGAAATCATTCCATCGCAAACCCATTACCCGATTTTCCTGAAGTCCATGCAAGGTGTGATGAAAGAGGCGGTGATCACCGAAGTGAACGGGGAAGAAATACCAAGAGAGAATCCGATGGCGGTGGAAACAGTTTCGCAAAAGGCAATTGATCAGACAACGGAAAGCAATCTCATTGATGCATTGGCAAAAAATGTTCCGGGATTGAATGCGGTGAAAACCGGACCGAACGTTTCCAAACCTTTCATTCATGGACTCGGTTACAGCCGAATCGAAACGCTTTACGATGGCGTGCCAATGGAAGGACAACAATTCGAGGATGAGGAAGTGTTGGAGGTGGACATGTACAATGTGGAAAGGGCTCAAGTGATTTTGGGTCCAACCACTTTGATGTTTGGTCCGGATGCACTTGCGGGAATTGTTTGCCTTTATCCTTCCTTACCCATGGACAGCGATAAAATAATTCACGGAAGACTCTTTTCAGAATATCAAAGTAACAATGGATTGGTCGGCAATGGACTTCGTCTCAATTACGGAAACGGTCATTGGTCATTCGTTGCACGAGGTTCCTATCGCATGGCAAAAAATTATTCCAACCGTATCGACGGTAAAGTTTATGATACGGGTTTCCGTGAGACGAATGCATCGGCAAGCATTGTACACAAAACCGAAAACGGGTATTCCGATTTGAATTTTACGCTGTATGATGATTTGCAAGGAATCCCCGATGGCAGCAGGGATTCATTGACGCGAAAATTCACGAAGGCGATTTATGAAGATCCGTTCGATGACATTAAAAGCAGACCCGTCGTTTCCGATGGGGAACTCAATTCCTATAAGATGGGGCCGATTTACCAGCATATCGAGCACTACCGGATTTACAGCAACAACCATTATGAATTCAGCAACAGGAGCGGCATTGATGCGATGGTTTCATTGCAGCAAAATGTTCGCAGTGAATATGATTATCCGATTCACCGGGATCAGGTGGGAGTTTCCATGCGGTTGAATTCCCTCAATTATGATTTGCGTTATCACTTGCCCGACACATCGGCTGTGGAAACTTCTTTTGGCATCAATGGAATGTATCAGACAAATACCAACGTAAATGCAACCGACATTCCCATTCCGGACTATGGCCTGTTTGATGCGGGTGCATTTGTTTTTGAAAAGTTGAAATTGGACAGATTGACCTTGAGTGGCGGTTACCGTTATGATGTGAGTGTTGTGAATGGAAATGATTTTTACACAAGGGAAGATACCGTTACAGGAATTGTCCAACATGTAAACCCTCCCGATACGACCGGTGCAAAACTTTTATTTCCCGCATTCACAAAAACATTCCGCGGCATGTCTTTGGATCTTGGTGTGACATTCAAAATGAATGGACACATAAACATCAAGGCGAATATTTCCAGGGGATCAGGATTGCCCAGCGTATCCGAATTCGCCTCTAACGGATTGGACGCAAGTGCACATGCTTATTTTATTGGCGACAAGTATATCCGCCCTGAAACCAGTTGGCAGGAAGATGTCGGAATGAATGTCAATTATAAAACCATCGATGCGAGTGCAACTGTTTTCAATAACAATCTTGATGATTATACGTATCTGATTCGATTGGCTGATACGAATGGAAATCCGTTGGAAATCGTTCCAGGAAACAAAACCTACAAATATGAACAGGGAGATGCGCAGTTGTATGGATTGGAAAGCACCTTGAACTTTCACCCCGCATACATGAAAGGATTCAGGTTCGTGAATTATTTTTCACTCGTTTATGGTTTTAATCGCGATCGTGCGTATAGGGATAAAGGTGTGAACGGGGAATATTTGCCATTGATTCCGCCCATGAAATTGTTGAGCGCCATTGTGCAGGACATTGAACTGAAATCAAAAATCATTTCACTCATCACTCTAAGGGCGGAGGCGGATATCAATGCGGCACAAAACCATTATCTGGCATTGAATGAAACCGAAACGGCAACGCCGGGTTATATCCTATTCAATGCGGCGATTGATTTCAAATTCACCCGTTCAAAAAAATCCGCAATCCAATTTCAGGTTCAGGTGAATAATATTTTCAATGCAGCCTACCAATCCAACCTGAGCAGGCTCAAATATTTTGAATATTATTCCCAATCTCCCAATGGACATTATGGAATAGATGGAATGGGAAGAAATATCTGCATAAAGTTGATCATGCCGTTTTAAACGGTTTCCTGAGACCACCCGAATTTCACTTGAGTGCAAGAATTCTCGGAAGAGTATCTACTTTCCTTGGAAGAGGGTGTACCCAACGTCTCTCCGAGACAATAATTCTGGGAAGAGGACCTGCATTATTGGAAAGAGGGTGTACACAATGAATTGCAGAGACAAAAATTCCCGGAAGAGGATATACATAACGTCCCTACGAGACAATAATTCCCGGGAGAGCATCTCCATTATTGGAAAGAGGGTGTACACAACGGATTGCAGAGACAATAATTCTCGGGAGAGCATCTACTTTCCTTGGAAGAGGGTGTACACAACGGGTTGTCGAGACAATAATTCTCGGAAGAGGATCTACATTATTGGAAAGAGGGTGTACACAACGGATTGCAGAGACAAAAATTCTCGGGAGAGGGTTTACATTCCTTGGAAGAGGGCCTACTTTATTGGGAAGAGGGTGTACACAACGGATTGTCGAGACTATCCAACGTCCTTTCGATACAATAATTCCCGGAAGAGGATATACTTTCCTTGGAAGAGGATATACATAATGTCCCTCCGAGACAAAAATTCTCGGGAGAGTACCTACTTTACTCAGAAGAGTGTCTACACAACGGATTGTCGAGACTATCCAACGTCCTTTCGATACAATAATTCCCGGAAGAGGATCTACTTTCTTTGGAAGAGGACCTGCATTCTTGGAAAGATGGTATACATCACAAAGTGTCGAAACCATCTTACTTCTTTTTGAGGCTATAATTTACGGACGAAGGTCTGCATTCTTGAAATGAGGGTGTATATAACGACGCATCGAGACTATCTTATTCATTCGTCTATTTATTTTTCGTTTTTTTTCATTTTTTCAATAATCTTTCCGAACACCCGGTTTTTCTTTCTGAATTTGCGTTTTAATGGTGTGAACGGGATTTCCCATTTTCGTAACTGCCTGATAATGGTTTTCAAAAAATACAGACACTCACAACTTTTTTCATGTTTTCCCGTCTTTGCAATATAAATGCAGTGAAGTAATAAAAGTTGACCGGGCAAGTAGGTGCCGCCAGAAAAAGAGCAGGACAGATTCCTTTCCCAAGGACTGAAAATGCACCGGTTTAAATCGGCTTTTAAAGAAACACGCTTACTGTTCCAACCCCTTGGAAAATCCGATACCCTGCAAACGTTGCGCAGCGGATGTTTGGTTATCGGTCAGACAAAAGAGATGACGCGCGTGAATGATCATTCCTCCGATGTTGAAGTGTGGGTCCCAATTCATGTCATGCCCGGAACAGGCTGACAATTCCTTAAACAAAAAACAATTTATGAGTACACCTTATTTGCCGGTAAGCGACACAGGCCGTGTTGTTTGGCTGAACAATTTCAGCAACCGGATAGGACAGTATGCTACGTCACTGGGATTGGTGGCGGCAGATGTAACAAGTATACAACACGATGCAGCAATGTATTCGTATGTGGTGCAACTGCAGGATGCAGGACACCAATACTGGACAGCGGTATCGAGCGTGAAAAAACAGTTGCGCAGTTCACCGCAACAAACTACCGCTCCGGTACTTCCCGCTGCGCCATCTGTGGGTACACCACCGACAGCGGTAAACAGCGGAATCTTCAATCGCGTTGCCTTGCTTGTGGCCCGTATCAAACAGAGCAGTGCCTACACCGCTGCCATGGGACAGGATCTCAACATCATTCCTGTTACCACAACCATCAATCCAAGCGATATGGTTCCCAATCTCAGCATCCGTATCGATGCGGGGCATCCGCTGTTGAAATGGAAAAAGGGAAATGCCGATGGAGTGCAACTGTATGTCGATCGACGCGACAACAATGGGTTCGTGGCACTCGCAAAAGTGTTCCGCAACACCTATCTCGATTCGATGCCGCTCCCGACAAACACGTTCACTGCAACGTGGGATTACAAGGCCCGTTACCTGATCGGTGATGATGAAGTGGGACAATTCTCTCCCGTCATTTCCATCAATGTGACACGGACGGTGTGATGGAGCGTTGTGCTTAAGTACAACAGGCATCCCTCAGGAAGGGATGCCTGTTTTTTTATGGAGTAAAAAAATGCTGCGGTTATTGTTTGATCAATTTCCCGGAATAGGTTTCCGAACCTGAAATCACCCGCACAAAATAAATTCCGTTTGCCTGATCGGATAAATCAATTGTTGATGTTGGATTGGAAAATGATTTTGCCGAGTGAATTGTAAATGGTCACGGAGGATTCCTTCGGAGAAGTTTCCCCTTTCGTGATTTTCGAATTCAAAGTGAAGATTCCATTGGAGGGATTGGGATAAATGGAAATGGTTTCGTTGTTCCCGAATTCATTGACAGAAGTTGCGTTGGCGCATTCATGGATATTGAATATTGACTTTAAGATGAGTTTCTCCGAGAATACTCCACCCTTTTAATTTGCAATCGAGATTATAACCTATGCTTGGCAAAATCAGGACATTCGAAACCAAAGGCAAATCCTATTCGATCATTCTTACTCATCCAAACAAGCATAAAATGTACTCCGTTGTATAAAATTGTCGAAAAATAGTTTTGCTTTAAATACGTTGATATTATATATTTCGCACTCGATATAAATTATGTAATTAATACCGTAAATAAGTGATTTATTAAAGTCGGTTGCTTGTCCCCCATGCAATCGACTTTTTCTCACCCATCCCAAGGCCTGATGGGAATAAAAGGGCGCTGAATAAATATCGGCAGCCTTGATGAGTGCCATATTATTTTGATTGAAGAGGGGAAAGAAAAGAATTTATTGGAATAAACTAAAAGGCTAATGGTATTGCTATCCTGCAACGCATATTAAGATTTAACCTACACAAACCAAAAACAACTGCCATGAACAACAACTACTTGAAACCATTCCCTTCAATGATAATTGAAGAAATATGCCAGCGGAAAAAAAGTCAAACAAAACTTCTTGCTTTCGCCTTAGTCATTTTGTGGCTCGCTCCGACACTTCTTCGAAGCCAACCCTCCTACCATTGGGATTTTCCAACTTCCAGTAACGGACCTAGAACTACAGCTGGTTGTACAACCGATGATCAATCGAAGGGAATAACCATGGATGGAGAGGGTAATAGCTATATCGTCGGGCAATTTGCCGGAACAATGTCTTTTGGAGGAGCATTGTCTACATTAGTATCGAGTGGCTCGAATGATATCTTCATATGCAAACAGGATCCGTCTGGAAATTACTTGTGGTATGTGCAGGGACAAGGCCTGTATGATGACAGGGCGATGAGCGTTGCTGTTTATCCGGATGGATTGGGAGGGGTTAATACTTATGTTACAGGGTGCTTCAGGGATCAAATTACATTTACGAGTTGGGGTGGCGGCACGACTGTTCTTGCTTCGGCTTCGGGCTCAACAACAACCTGGGATATGTACATTGTAAAGTATAGTAGTGCCGGTGTAGTCATGTGGGTCATGGACTGCGGCAATGTGACGGGAGGAAACCATACCATTGGCTGGGATATTGCCGTAAATAATTCCCATAATAATGGGGCGCAGCTTTCAATCTGGATCGCCGGCAGTTATATGGGAACCATGTCTTTCGGGGCAAATCCATACAACGCCATAACAAATGAAAGCGGCAATGCAACAAATCAGAATGGATTTCTTGCCAACTATACCGATGGCCTTACGGCACCGGGAGGTTGTACATGGGTGGTTACAATGAAGGATACAAATACCTGCCAAGCCCTTGGCGTAGCGGCTGATTACAATGGAAACTCTTATGTCACCGGATATTATTTGGACAAAAGTGCGACAGTTGCAGGTACAACAGGCTCAACAAACCTATCACAGATTGGAGGGGGTGCCGCTGATGGATTCGTAGCAAAATTCGATTGGCAAGGGGGATTGTCACACGCCGATAAATTCGGCAGTGGGGCTTCAACTACAACTGTTGGTGACGCTGGGACTGGAATTGCAGTGGATGGCAGTGGTGCGGTTTACCTTTCCGGAACTTTTGCCGGTACTGCGGGTCTGCAGTGCTCTTTTTTAGGTTGGGCAACAACATATACAAGCAATGGCAGCACCGATGTCTTTCTGTTGAAATTGAACAATGCATGTACAACAGTTCAATGGTTGGATCCGATTGGAAGTACAACCGCAGACCACGGCGCAAGGGTTGCGGTGGATAATTGTGGGTTACGCTGTTATTTGGTCGGGGATTTTTCGGGCACGGCAAGTTTTGGAAGTTTTGGCAACCTGACTCCCTATGGTGGTTCGGATGCGTTTTTAGCCGATTTTGATGCCGGTAGCGGTGCCACAATAGCCGCTACCGTACAAGGAACAATATATACCGACGCGGGTTATGATGTTTGTGTCAACTCTGTCGAAGATGTCCAATGCTGCGGTGCCTGCGGTTTCAGCGCCATATCGGGAACAAGTACGATGAACTTTGACACTTATGGCGGTAGTTTTACTCATGCCGGATTAACAAATGTCTACGACGGTTTTGTGGCTAAATGGGACGACAGTAATTGGCCATCCCTTGAAACCACCAGCAAGTGCATAAATCAGGGGGTTTCATCTGTCAGTTGTTTTGATTATGCAGTTGGGGATATTAGTGGAACAGCGACATTCGGAGCTTATTCACAAACATCCTCAAACAAGGACATTTATCTTGTTGAATGCGACAAGTATGCGGTTTATAATAATTTCGTTCTTCTTACGAATGGGACTTCCGACGAAACATCCAAGGACATCGTTTCCGATCCAACAAACAGTTATCATTATGTTGCCGGAAATGCATCAACAACAGCTACTAAGACAGGCGTCACATTCGTCGGAGATGCTACCGACAGCTATACAAGCAGCCTTGTCACTTCAAATGCCATAGTTATCAAGTCCGATTTGTTGGGGGCGGTCCAGTGGGCTACCACTGTCCAACCGAATACGGCTTCAAGTTCAGCAACCGGAATGGGGGTCGCTTATGATGCGAGCGGCAATGTGTATTTCTGTGGTTATTACAATGGTGCAACAAGTACTGTCTTTGCATATAATGCAGGACGTACAACCACGGGTAATGCCGCTTACCTGCCTGCCAGTTCGGGAAGCAATGACATTTTTGTAATGTAAGTACAATTCTTCGGGTGCAGTCCAATGGATAAAAACCTGGGGAGGAACCGGTGATGACCGGGCTAACGGAATATCCATCGATCCTTTGAGTGGGTATTATTATATCACTGGAAGTTGCGGTGCAATTACTTTTATCGTAGGTTCTCCCCATACACTTGTCGGAACGACGGACGGTTATGTCATGCGTGGCGATCCTACGAATACCGGGGCAGGTGCTCCGATAAGTCAGGCGTTTTTCACGGCTACCGGAAAATCAGACAAGGGTAATGACATTTATTCCAATGGCGTTTCCGAGGTCTATGTTACCGGTGTAAATACAGGCAATACCGATGTTTACGTTGGCAGTTTTGATTTGACAAATGCGGCCGGTACCAATAATTGGGGGGTTAATTCATCGGGCGGCGGAGGTACAGGAAATGACATCCTTTTGGGCGGTAACGGTTACGTTTATGTTTCGGGAATGATTAGTTCCACAACTTTAAGTTTTGGAAGCATTTCCTTCAGTTCAACCGGAGCTTACGTTGTGGGAGTGACAAGTTGGGGTGGAACTGCAACATGGGGATCGACGGTATACAATGTGCCTGAATGCAATGGATTATGCCAGGATGATGAGGTTCTCAGTACCGACCATGGATTTATCAATCTGATTTGTGGAAACACTTCGTTCGGAGGTACAAGGGCGTATATTCACAAGGTTACGCAAGAGGGGCTGGAATTCTCATCCAGATATGCAAATCCTGAAGTGGAACAAAGTCTCCCACAGTCTCCGGATAACATTACAACTGTTTTCCCCAATCCGTTCAATGACAATGCAACAATCACATTTAAACCTGGAATTGATCCGGCAACCGTTCCAATCAGTTTGACGATATTGGATGTAACGGGACGGATCATAAAGCGAATCGACGGAATCACCTCCCATGAGGCGGTAATTTCTGCCCAAGACATGACCAACGGTATGTATTTTTATCAGGTTGTGCAGGGCGGCAACATTGTAGACTCGGGAAAAATGATAGTCAGCAAATGATATATTCTCGGATTACAAGGGGGGGGGGCGATG
>CAYMZV010000050.1:0-19447 GCA_964394965.1 uncultured Chryseobacterium sp. | reverse complement strand
ACTACCAATCCCGATTTGGTGGGAACGAGACTCAGCGGAATGATGGCAGGTGCGTTCATCGGATTTGGAAAATAGGGAATGCATTCGTGAATTCCATTCACAGAAGACCATGAGGACAAAATCATTTTTTTTCATCCTGTCTTTTCTTGTTTGTTTTTCGGCAAATGCGCAGGATGCCGATTCTTACATTGTTGCATCGGGCGGTTATTATTTCCTTCCTATAGCGAGTCTGAATTCCCAATTGAGCACCATGGGAATCAAGAAGGGTTTCGGAAATGCAACCGGACTCGGATTGGATTATGGATACCAAGCCGATGAAGATGAAACGATCAATGGATTCTTTTCCTATCATTATTTGCTTCCGCAGAATATCAGCACCCCCGACAATTCCTTAAAATTCAGGCTCAACGGTTACAATGCGCAATTCGATTTGGGAAGTTATGATTGGGTGGCAACGGACAACATCACATTGACGGGTGGAATTGCGTGGTCGTTCGGAAGATTGAAAGCGACGGAAAATTCACCCCAGGGAACAACGACTTTTACCAACAAATACATTGCTCCCGAATACCGTCTTGAATTCAATGTGCGTTTGGGCGGCTTCTTTTATGCAGGCATACGTTATGCCTATCGCGATGATATTTCAAAAACAGGATGGAAAAGGTCGGGAGTGGAAAGTGTTCCCGATTTGACCGGTACGCGACTCAGCGGAACGATGCTCGGTGCATTTATCGGGTTTGGAAATTGATTGGTCGTGGTTTTGAATGTGTTGAAGGGATATTTCCCCAAAAACTTTTTGGCTATTAACAACAGAAAAACAAGCGTTGATAATTCGTTGGTTTTTCATGAGAAATATCAATGAAAATTCTTTCCCAACTCCAGAAAAAACCCCTAAGTTTGCACCCGAATTTAAGTGAGTGCTTTGATTTTCATAGTTAAAAAGCTGTTGGTCAATGCGTTTCAACGCCCAAGTTTCCAGATTTATCATCTTCCTGAGCGCCCTGCTCATTCCTGCACTTTGTTTTGCATACGATCCTGACGAGGTTGCTGCAAGGGATTCGGCAAAAACAGTTGCTCGGCCGGTAAAAACCGGAGAAACAAAATCCGAAGGTTTCAATGCCGGTGACATGATTATCGAGCACATTTCCGATAATCATGAATGGCATGTTTATGGAAAGACTTTCATTCCGCTTCCCGTAATCGTGAAAACCGACAAAGGGGTAGAATGTTTCTCTTCCGCCAATTTCCGCAATCCCGAAACAAAGGAATTGCAGCCTTATCAAGGTAAAAATTATGCCTACAAACTCGTTGATGGAAAAATTGTCGTGTGGGACATTAATGCCGACGCTGAAAATGAAAATGCCACCAAAACCATTTTGGACATTTCCATTACCAAAAATGTAGTGACGCTTTTTGTTGTTGTATTCCTCATGTTTTTCATTTTCCTGCGTGTGGCGAAAACGTACAAAAAACGTGAAGGGCAAACCACAAAAGGAATGCAATCGCTCATTGAGCCTTTGGTGGTTTTTGTGCGTGATGACATTGCGAAAACAAGCATCGGTCCGAAGTACGAGAAATATTTGCCATATCTGCTCACGATTTTCTTCTTCATCTGGATTTCCAATTTGTTGGGTCTTATTCCGATTTTTCCGGGTGGCGCAAATTTTTCAGGCAATATCACCATCACCGCATCACTTGCACTCTTGACATTCATCATCACAATGGCAAGCAGCAAAAGCAATTATTGGAGACATATTTTTGCAATGCCCGGTGTTCCCATCGGAGTGCTTGCGATTCTTACGCCGATTGAAATCATGGGCGTATTCCTGAAACCATTCATTCTCATGATCCGACTTTTTGCAAACATCACAGCGGGTCACATCATTGCGCTTTCCTTCTACTGCCTCATTTTCATTTTCGCAAAAAATGGGGAAGCGGCAGGTGCCGGTTATGGCGTTTCTGTGGGATCGGTTGCGTTCTGCGTATTCATGATGTTCCTCGAGTTGCTTGTCGGATTCCTTCAGGCTTATGTTTTCACCCTGCTTTCCGCAATTTATTTTGGAACGGCTTTGGAAGAACATCACGAAGAACACAATGAGGAACACGCTGCTGTTGCAGCACATTAATTGTAATTGTTTAACCTAAATATATATCATCATGCTTTCAAACATTTTACTTGACGCAGCTACTGACACCGTAAAATTCGGCAACCTCGGTATTGGTTATGGTCTTGCCGCACTCGGTGCTGGTCTTGCTGCTATTGGTGCTGGTATCGGTATCGGTCGCATCGGTGGAAGTGCTCTTGAATCAATTGCACGTCAACCAGAAGCAATCGGAGATATCCGCTCCAACATGATTCTTATGGCCGCTCTCGTTGAAGGAACCGCTTTCTTCGCGATGGTTGTCGGACTGCTTGTTATTTTCAAATAGGCGGCGAAGTTATTTCATCACGCTTGTGCGGTTGGCATGAGCGTGATGTTTTAAAAATTGAAAAGGTTAAACAGAATAAAAAACAATATCAAAATAATCGATTATGGGCTTATTGATTCCTGATACCGGTTTATTGATCTGGATGATGATCACTTTCCTGATCGTCCTTTTCCTCTTGAAGAAATTCGCATGGAAACCGATCCTGAAAATGATCAAGGATCGTGAAGATTCCATTGACAGCGCCTTGAAATCCGCTGAAAAGGCGAAAGATGAAATGCGCAATCTTCAGGCGGACAATGAAAAAATTCTTGCACAGGCACGCAACGAACGCGACATGATGCTGAAGGAAGCGCGTGACATGAAAGAAAATATTGTCGGTGAGGCAAAAGGAAAAGCGAAAGAGGAAGCGGATAAAATCCTGGCATCGGCACGTGAGGCAATCCAGAATGAAAAGATGGCTGCCATCACCGAATTGAAAAACCAGGTTGCATTGCTTTCCGTTGAAATCGCCGAAAAAATCCTCAGAAGGGAATTGTCCGACGAAAACAAACAGAAAGAATTGATCGGTGATTTATTAAAAGATACAAAGCTCAACTAAGTCATGATTGAAACAAGGGTTTCATTCCGCTACGCAAAATCACTGATTGACCTTTCACTTGAAAAAGGCCAACTTGAACAAGTGCGCGAAGACATGCAGTTGGTTCTCGATACCATTCGCGCAAGTCATGACCTCACGTTGATGTTGAAAAGCCCGATCATCAAGACCGACAAGAAACAGGAAATCCTCAAAAAAATATTCGGCGGAAAAATCGGAGTCATCTCTTCAGCATTCATCGACATCATTACCAGAAAACGCCGTGAAGATGAACTCGAGGGAATTGCAGATGCATTTGTAAGCCAATACAAAAAGCACAAACAGATTCTCAGTGCAGTAATCACCACCGCTTCCGGATTGGATAAATCGCTCCGTGAAAAAGTTTTGGCGATTGTAAAAGGAAACACAAAATCAGAAGTTGAATTGGTTGAAAAAGTGAACAAGGATTTGCTCGGCGGATTTATCCTTCGTGTCGGTGACCAACAAGTCGATGCAAGTATTCTCCGCCAGATAAAAAACCTGGATCGCACATTCAGTGAAAACCCATACATCAAAGAGATTTAATATCAAATAAAATGGCAGAAGTAAAACCAGCGGAAGTTTCCGCAATCCTACGCGAGCAATTGGCCGGTTTCAAATCGGCGAAAGAAATGGAAGAGGTCGGATCCGTTCTCCAAGTCGGTGACGGAATCGCACGCATCTTCGGACTTTCAAATGTTCAATCGGGAGAGCTCATCGAATTTGAAAATGGTTTGCGCGGAATTGCGTTGAACCTTGAAGAAGATAACGTGGGTGCCGTATTGCTCGGTTCCTCCAATGGAATCAAGGAAGGTGATACCGTTCGCCGTACCGGAAAAATCGCCTCCATCAATGTTGGTGAAGGAATGCTTGGACGTGTGGTCGATACACTCGGTCAACCGATTGATGGAAAAGGCCCGATCACAGGAACAACGTATGAAATGCCACTCGAGCGTAAAGCTCCCGGTGTAATTTTCCGTCAACCTGTAAATGAACCTTTGCAAACCGGAATCAAGGCGATCGATGCGATGATTCCAATTGGTCGCGGACAACGTGAGTTGGTTATCGGTGACCGGCAGACCGGAAAGTCGGCAGTTTGCATTGACACCATCATCAATCAAAAAGAATTTTACGCAGCGGGAAATCCTGTTTTCTGTATTTATGTTGCGATCGGACAAAAAGGTTCTACCGTTGCCAACGTTGTCCGTACCCTCGAGGAAAATGGAGCAATGGCTTATACGGTTATTGTTTGCGCTACCGCATCCGATCCTGCGCCAATGCAATTTTTCGCGCCGATGGCCGGTGCCGCAATCGGAGAATTCTTCCGTGATACCGGTCGCCCCGCTTTGATCGTTTATGATGATCTTTCCAAACAGGCTGTTGCTTACCGTGAAGTGTCACTGCTGTTGCGTCGCCCTCCGGGACGTGAAGCTTACCCTGGCGATGTATTTTATCTTCACTCCCGTTTGCTCGAGCGCGCTGCTAAAGTGAATGCGAATGATGAGGTTGCAAAAAACATGAACGATCTTCCCGAGTCGTTGAAAGCGATTGTGAAAGGCGGTGGATCATTGACTGCCCTTCCGATCATTGAAACACAGGCGGGTGACGTATCGGCTTATATTCCTACAAACGTAATTTCCATTACAGACGGACAAATTTTCCTCGAGTCGAATCTGTTCAACTCCGGTGTGCGTCCTGCGATCAACGTTGGAATTTCAGTTTCACGTGTGGGTGGTAATGCGCAGATCAAGTCGATGAAAAAAGTTGCGGGTACATTGAAACTCGATCAGGCTCAGTTCCGTGAGTTGGAAGCGTTTTCCAAATTCGGTTCCGATCTTGACGCAGCGACAAAATCCGTAATCGACAAGGGTGTACGCAACGTGGAAATTCTCAAGCAAGCGCAGTTCACACCTTTCAAGGTGGAAGATCAGGTTGCGATCATTTATTGCGGAACAAAAGGTTTGTTGCGCGACGTTCCCGTAAACAAGGTGCGTGAATTCGAAGCGGATTTCCTTGCCTACATGCGCAGCAAATATGCAGATGTGTTGGCGGATTTGAAAGCCGGAAAACTCGACGACAAAATCACCGGCGCGATTGAAACGGCAGCGAAAGAAATCTCCGCGAAATACAAACACTAACCTCATCCTGAATCACTCTCCAAAAAATGGAGGGGGACTTTGAAAAATGGCAAGTTTAAAAGAAGTACGTAACCGAATCGTTTCTGTTTCTTCCACGCAACAGATCACCAGTGCCATGAAAATGGTTTCTGCCGCGAAGTTGCGTCGTGCGCAGGATGCAGTTACGCAGATGCGCCCGTATGCAAACAAGATGCGCGAGATTCTTGAAAACCTCAGTGGAAGTCTCAGCAGTGCCGAAGGCGCTTTTTCAAAACAGCGTGAAGTGAAGAATGTGTTGCTCGTTGTGATCACTTCCAACCGTGGATTGTGCGGCGGATTCAATGCCAATGTGGTGAAACGTGCCATGCGTTTGGCCAAGGAAGATTTTGCAACCGCCAAAATACATTACCTGTGCATCGGGAAAAAAGGCTCGGACGTTTTCAAAAAGACAACCTATACGCCCGCATTCCCCGACCTGACACCGAATTCCATTTTTGACCATCTGACTTATGTGAATGTCGCGCCGATTGCAGAGCGCGTGATGAATGCGTTTGCAGAAGGGACTTACGACAAAGTTGTACTCATATACAACCAGTTCAAGAATGCTGCGGTTCAACTGACACAGGCGGAACAATTCCTTCCTGTTGTTCCCGCAAAATCCGAAGGGAAAAAAGGGTTGACGGCAGATTATATTTTTGAACCTTCACGCGAAGAAATCGTTTTGGACCTGATTCCACGTTCGCTGAAAACACAATTGTACAAAGCGACATTGGATTCTGTAGCGTCCGAACACGGTGCACGCATGACAGCGATGCACAAGGCGACAGACAATGCGCAGGAACTGATCCGCTCACTGAAAATATCCTACAATAAGGCTCGTCAGGCTGCAATTACCAATGAGATTCTGGAAATTGTGGGCGGCGCAGAAGCGTTGGCCGGATAGTATCGCACACTCCTCATGCCCCGATAAATCCTTTCCGATATTTTTTTCACCTCCACGGCATTTTTTTGTGGGGGTGTTTTTTTGCCACAGATTTCCGCAGATTGATTTTGGAGAATTGAAATACAGTCGGTTTATGATGTTGAAGAAACTCCGTAGCCCCGATGGAGGCATTGTTGGAGCTCTTTTTCCCAATTTTTCATTGGGAAAAAAGCGACTGCCGAGAGCGGGAAAAATTTTTGTAGAAAAGGCAACAGCTCCGCTCCGACAAAAAATAAAAAATCATTTTCCGCAAACCGGATCCAACAGCACATATTTTCCGTGTGCGATGTGAAAACGTTTTTGGTTCATCAGATAATCCGGCATGACTTCCCAGCGGCGCATCATGAAATCGTTTTCATTCAAGGTACTTTTATTGTCGCTTTCCGAAAAATCCTCGGCAGACGCGATTGATACGATGTGATCGGGATTTTTTTCCGCCGAACGGATCATGGATTCCATGGTGAATGACCAATCGATCCAACTGAGACAGGATAAATTATCGCCCGGAGCAATTTCGAATTTGCTTCCCGGATTTTTTTGCGCCTGATCGATGACGAGCTCAGCGAGACGCGTATTCTTTTTGTAATCCAATCCCACATCCACAAACCTTCCGATGCGCCAGACGATGATGAGGGAAAGCAAGATGGCGCCGTAATTGTTCCGCAATGCCATTTGCGTAAAAATATCGTAGAGGAAAGGAAGGAAAATTATCGGTATGATGGGCATGTACATCCTTTCGAAATAAGGCGATTGGATCCATTCCATTTCATTGGTGAAATTGATGAGCAGGATGTGACCGAAAAGAAATGCGCAACACAAAATCATTTTCAGCTTGTTCTGCCGGAAAATGTAAAATCCCATCGTCAGCAAAAACACGAGCATCGGAATGGTGTAATACGTGAAAAAATATTTGCAGAGTTTCCAATAATAGGAGGGATGCATCAGGTTCTGATACGCTTTGTTCCAACTCGTATCGAGCAATGAAATTTTTCCGGCTTCGTATGTGCTGAGAAAAAGTTTCTTGATGATGAACCAGATGGCAAAAATCAGGATGACCAAAACGAAAAGACGCCACTCCAATGCGAACCGCTCGAATGCCTGCAGAAGGAAAATGAAGATGAGCGGAATGAACATGAGCGGATGCGAAAACAAAACCGTGATCATGATGGCGCCCAGCAACAATAAATCCTTCATGGAATAATATCTTCCCTGCACGAGATGCGAACGCACGAGCACAATGAGAATTGTTCCGTACCAGATTTCATACATCGGCGTGAATTGGATGTGCAGCACACCGAAACATTGGAATAAGATAATCGCCACGCCCGCGGTTTGGTCCTTGAGAAAATGAACGGCGTAAAGAAAAACGAGATAGAAAAAAACAATGTTGTTGAGCGAATTCAGGATGACAATGGCATTCATCGAGAGGCCGAGCTTGACCCCGACCAACGGCAGGAATTGTGAAACGGCAAGAATGAAACGCTGGTGCTCGATCTGGAAACTTTCGTAATTGGAAATCTTGAAAAGATAATATGCACCATCCGCCTGAAACCGTTCCTGCGCAAACACCACAGCGAAAATCGCCATGACGAGAAAGAAGAGATTGGTAAGTAAGGAAAAATAATTTCTGGATGGAGACATTATCGGTTGTCAGTTTTCAGTTGTCGGTGTGACTGACAACCGATAACTTTTTAAGAAAGTTTATCTGTCAAAAGTTTTATCTCGATGGCCGGTGCAATTTTTTCGTAGAGGATTTGATACACGGCGTCGGTGATGGGCATGTTGACCTTGTGTCGGGAATTTATTTCGTGAATGCATTTCACGGCGTAATATCCTTCGGCGATCATGTTCATTTCGAGTTGCGCCATTTTTACGGAATACCCTTTTCCGATCATGGCACCGAACATCCTGTTGCGCGAAAATTGCGAGTACGCGGTCACGAGCAAATCGCCGAGATAGGCAGTGGATTTTATATCGCGGTCAATCGGATGAACGGCATCGACGAAGCGGGAAATTTCCTGAATGGCATTTGAAATCAACACCGCCTGGAAATTATCGCCGTAACCGAGTCCGTGACAAATTCCACTGGCGATGGCAAAAACATTTTTCAGCACGGCCGAAAATTCCGTTCCATAAATGTCATCGGAAACTGAAGCGCGGATGTAACGGCAGGAAATTTTTTCCGCGACGTACTGCGCGTATTCCTGCGACTGCGATGCGACCGTGAGGTAGGAAAGTTTTTCGAGTGCAACCTCTTCTGCGTGACAAGGACCGGTGATGACGCCGATGTTCGAATACGGAACTCCGAATTCCTGATTGAAATATTCACCGACAATCAAATTCGGTCCGGGAACAATTCCCTTTATCGCAGAGAAAACAATTTTATTCTCGAAATCCTTTTTCGTCAATCCGTGAAGTGATGCGGCGAGAAAAGCGGCGGGCACAGCCATGATCAGAATGTCGGCGGACTGAATTGTTTTTTTTATTTCCGAATGCAATTCCAATTGGTCGAGATGCAATTCAACTGAACTGAGGTAATTCGGATTGTGCTTGAATTTTTTAATGTAGTCGATTGTTTCCGACGAACGGATCCACCAGGAGATATTCGATTTTTCAGGAGACAGATTATTGCACAGCATTTTTACAATTGCCGTTGCCCAACTTCCTCCACCGATGACTGCAATTTTTTTACTCATGATGTGCGAATTTACGGAAAAGAGACGTGAGATGTGAGACGCGAGACAGGAGAATGGTTTTCATTGGACAAGGGAGGATTCAGTCACTGAAACACTAAACCACAAATGCTTTTCAATGTTGGATAATCTTTTGTGCCTTGGTGGCGAAGCAATTTATTGGAAGTCGGGGCGTGGGCCGTAAATTCCGGAATGGCCTTTCAATGTTTTTACGTCGAGGTAATCGATGAGAATCGGCAAACCGTTTTTCGAATAACAAACAAAATTCACCGTGTCGGAAAGTTTCAAATCGTCGGGCAGCTGAATTCCGAAATAAACATTTTGCCATTCGCCCACTTTGGAAATGTCGATTTGAGTTGTGGATTCAATTCCGTTCCAATACAATTGTTTTCCATCGCGTTGGAATTCCATTGCCATGACCAAGTCAGAATTTTTATCGAGCAATTTTATTTTCGTGGAAAAGAGAATGGTGTTGTCGGGATTTTTGAGAATATCGCCGACTCTCATTTTCAACAACGGACTGTAAATGCAAGTGCTGTCGAGACGAATGTCATAGTCCGGTCCAAACGACCATTGATAGGTATAAGGACCATGAAGCTTTTCAATCGAATCATAAGAAACGGAATCCAAATGTGTCCACGAACTTCGAAGAAGAGAGGAATCTCTCACCTGCACTTTACAAGGCAGTGACCAGTTTGCTTGAACTGAATATTTGGTTGTATCGAGAACAGAAACGGTGTATCCGCTTGTAGGGGAAAAATCGTCAATGGATTCAAATTGCACGCCGTTTTCTTCGTCCGGACTTTTGATGTTTGCATTCTTGGGCGTATACCTGGCAAATAAATAAACGGCCGAATTGAACCATTCTTTTTTCTCAACCAGAATGGGATATTGCTCCTCTATGATCGGAATGATTTCCGGCGGAGAATATTTTGTACTCCAACCATAAACGAAATAATCGGCGTTGGAATTCTCCACTAATTTCCGGAATGCTAGCAAATCATTTTTTCCGTCATTGATGGTTGTCAAAACCCGATTCTTCTTTCCGCCAAGACGGGTGTAATAATAATCGCCGAGACGTTCATAATAATAATCAACAAAATATTCTGCATCCACATTGTAAGCAACGACCACTCGATCTCCCGCATATTTTTTCTGCCAATCGATTGTATTCGAAACCAACTCTTTCAATCTTCCGAAATGATCGGTGAGATGAAAGGGTTTGTAAACAGTAACGTAAAATAAAAACACCAATGAGAATCCAATCGGAAAAGCGATCGAGATTTTTTTCAGATTGAAATCCGGAATGCGTGAAAATAAAAACATCAGCAGAAATGGAAATCCAAAAAGCAAAACGGAATCCTGCAACACGGGATTTTTTGCAACGGAATAATAATACCCGATTGCCAATGGAAAAAACCACAGCAGAAAAGCAAGCAGCTGGAATTTATTCGGTCGCCTGAAAAAAATCAAAAACGATAAACAGCAAACGGCAAACACCCCGAACATCATTCCACGCGATCCGTCAAAAATGAATTTCAAATGATCGGGCAAAAATTTCGGAGTCGGTTTTCCCAGCCATCCTCCCGGACCGCCAACACCGCCGATTTCCATTTGCGAAAGTGTGATGGAAATGTGCGGGACAAAAAGCAAAACAGCGAAAGCACAGGAAAACAAATAGCGCAAACGGATTTCCTTCGCAACAAAAAACAATCCTGCAATTCCCAACAGCGCCGTCGTCAACAAACTGAAATAATGCGAATACGCTGCAAGTGCCGCTGCCACAGCAAATCCCGCCATGTCAATTTTCCGCAACGATTTTTCCTTTACGAATCTTGTCCAGAAATAAGCCGCGAGCAATGTGAAAAACAATCCGGGCGCATACGGGCGCGCGAGTTGCGAGTACATGAGCGTGAATTGCAAGAATGCGATTCCACTTGCCGTGGCCAATCCCGCAGAATTCGAAAACCATTTTTTTGCAATCACTCCCGACAGCCAAATGCTTGCCGTTCCGAAAATTGCAAATGGAAAACGCACCGCAAATTCACTCAGCCCGAAACATTTTGTCCAGAACCAAAGCAACACTTGCGTGAAAGCCGGATGCCCGTCGGGACGAACTCCTCCTTCGATCATTGCAGAAAAATTCGGGAATTGCAACCGCAACAACGCACTCGCCTCATCCGCCGTCATCGACTCCGAACCCAAACCGTGCAGTCGGAGAATGAATCCAACAAGTGTAATCGCTCCAAGAAAATAGAGGAATTTTTTGTCGGGATTTATTTCGGAAGGAATCATTCCACAAAGAAATTTTGAATTACGTTCAAGATAAATCAATCCCAAACATTTCAACATTCAAGCCTTCCAACTTTTCAACTATGCTTTCTCCGGACGCATCTGCGGGAAAAACAAGACATCCTGAATCGAAACATTGTTCGTCATCAGCATGGTCAGTCGGTCAATCCCGATTCCGATTCCGGAAGTCGGCGGCATTCCATATTCGAGCGCACGCAAAAAATCATGGTCGATGAACATCGCTTCGTCATCGCCGCGTTCCATCAATTTCAACTGTTCTTCAAAACGTTCTCGCTGGTCAATCGGATCATTCAACTCGCTGTACGCATTTGCAATTTCCTTTCCGTTCACCATCAACTCGAATCGCTCGACGAGTCCGGGTTTGCTTCTGTGTTTTTTTGTCAGCGGCGACATTTCAATCGGATAATCGATGATGAAAGTCGGCTGGATGTATTTTCCCTCGCATTTCTCCCCGAAAATCTGGTCAATCAGTTTTCCGTGCCCCATTGTTTTGTCAACGGGAACATGAAGCGATTTGCAGGTTTCAAAAAGTTGCGCCTCGTTCATTTGCGAAACATCGATTCCGGTATGCTCTTTTATCGCATCGTAAATTGTCACACGGCGAAACGGTGCGGTGAAATTGATTGTCGTTTCTCCAACGGCAACTTCCGTTTTTCCGTGCAAATCCATCGCGATTTTTTCAATCATCGTCTCGCACGTTTTCATCATCCACTCGTAATCCTTGTACGCCACATAAAATTCCAACACGGTGAATTCCGGATTGTGTGTGCGGTCCATTCCCTCGTTGCGGAAGTTGCGTGAAAATTCATACACGCCGTCAAATCCTCCAACGATCAGGCGTTTCAGATAAAGTTCATTTGCGATTCGCAGATAAAACGGAACATCGAGTGCGTTGTGGTGTGTGATGAACGGACGTGCAGCCGCGCCACCGGGAATCGATTGCAAAACGGGCGTGTCCACTTCCAGCAAATCGTGCCCATTCAGGAATTCACGAATCGAGTTGTGCAATTTTGTACGTTGCACAAAAGTTTTTTTCACCGACGGATTGATGATCAGGTCAACATACCGCTGGCGGTAACGGAATTCGGGATCGGTCACCGCATCATGCGAATTTCCGCTTTCATCCACTTTCACAATCGGCAACGGACGCAACGATTTGCTCAGGATCTTGAATGATGTTACGTGAATGGAAATTTCCCCCGTCTGCGTTTTGAAAACATATCCCGTCACGCCGATGATATCGCCGAGATCCAATAATTTCTTGAAAACAGTATTGTACAAAGTCTTGTCTTCACCCGGACAAACCTCATCGCGTTTCACATAAATCTGGATTCGTCCGTGCGCATCCTGCAGCGAAGCGAACGCGGCATTGCCCATGATGCGCATGCCCATCAATCGTCCAGCAATCGAAATGTCCTTGTAATTCGTTTCGTCGCGTTCAAAATTCTCGAGAATGTCGGTTGAAGTTGCATTCACCGAAAATTCCGCAGCGGGATACGGATCAATTCCGAGTTTGATGATGTCTTCGCGTTTCTGTCTGCGAAGTTTTTCCTGTTCCGAATGTTGTTGGGTGGTGGTTGTCGTTTCCATTGGGCGCAAAATTACAAATTACCGCATTACCAATTACCAATGAAAATTGAGGTTGGGAGCACGGCTTTTTCTTTTTCTATAATCACCTTTCCCGCTATACGCTGCAAGTCCGTCAGCGCATTTGCCAACGCACTTCGGGCTTTCCGCTTCTATCGGGGCTGGCTCAGGAATTTTTTCCTGTTCTACATCAAAAGAAAACTTTCCGGCCTTTCAACTTTCCAACCTTTCAACTCCCTTCTGAAAATATTCCCACACCAATTTCCCCTTCGCATTTCCAATCACTTCCGCCAATTCGCTTTCGCTTTTTTCCCTTATCAGTTTCACCGACTTGAACGCCGTCAATAATTTCTGCGCCGTCGTATCGCTGATTCCTTTTATTTCCGTCAACTCCGTTTTGATGGTTCCCTTGCTCCGTTTATTTCTGTGATGTGTAATTCCGAATCGGTGCGCCTCATCACGGATCTGCTGAATCACACGAAGCGTTTCCGATTTTTTGTCGAGGTAAAGTGGAATCGGATCGTCGGGATAATAAATTTCCTCCAACCGTTTTGCAATTCCGATCACCGCAACTTTTCCGTGCAATCCCAGTTTATCCAAACTCGCCATCGCTGCGCTGAGTTGTCCTTTTCCGCCGTCGATCACAATGAGCTGCGGCATTTCCAGGTTTTCCTCCAGCACCCTTTTGTAACGGCGATAAATCACTTCTTCCATTGTTGCGAAATCATCCGGACCGGTAACCGTTTTCACGTTGAAGTGGCGATACTCTTTTTTCGCCGGACGTGCATCGCGGAAAACAGTCATGGCGCTCACGGCAAAATCGCCCTGGAAATTCGAATTGTCAAAACATTCAATGTGCCGCGGCTCTTCCTTCAAGCGCAAATCCTTCATCATCGTGGCGAGAATTCTTTTTTTGTGCCGCTCCGGATCCACCAGCGTTTCGCGGCTCGCCTTGTCTTTGCGGTAATAGCCGACATTGCGTTCCGACAATTCCAGCAAATGTTTTTTATCGCCGATTTTCGGAACCGTGAATTCCACACCCGGAATTTCCAGCGATGGAATGAACGGAACAATCACTTCGGGCGACAAGCTCTGAAAACGTTCGCGCAATTCCACCACCGCCATTTGTAACAGTTCATCATCGGTTTCGTCGAGACGTTTTTTCATTTCAATCGTATGCCCTTGCACGATTGCTCCGTCGATCACCTTGAAAAAATTCACGTACGCCGATTTTTCATCCGATTGCAGCGAGAACACATCAACGTTTGTAATCGTTGCACTCACCACAGTCGCTTTCGATCGGTATTGTTCCAGTGCATCAATCCTTTCCATCAGTTCCATCGCCTTTTCATATTGCAGGGTATCGGAAAATTCCTCCATCATCTCTTTCAACCTGCGCAACACGACGGAAATGTTTCCCTTGAGAATCGCGCGGATATGGCTGATTCCCTCATCATAATTTTCTTCCGTCTGCAAACCTTCACACGGCCCCAAACAATTTCCGATATGGTATTCGAGACATACCTTGAATTTTTTCGCGGCAATGTTTTTTTCACTCAACACCAATTTGCAATTCCGGAGCGGATACATTTTTTTGGTGAGATCGAGAATCGCATGCATCACGCGTCCGCTCACGTACGGACCGAAATAAGTGGAGCCGTCGCGGATCAATCGCCGTGTGGAAA
Source organism: uncultured Chryseobacterium sp. (assembly GCA_964394965.1). Taxonomy (GTDB): domain Bacteria; phylum Bacteroidota; class Bacteroidia; order Palsa-965; family Palsa-965. The sequence continues at coordinate 5,027 of CAYMZV010000050.1, read as the reverse complement.
AAATTCTCGGAAAGCGTTCGTTCGTAATGCAAATCCAGGGAAATGTCTTGTCGTCTTTCAGCAAGACATTGTAGCGTGGCTGGTATTTTTTGATCAGGTTGTTTTCCAGCAGCAGTGCATCCAATTCGGTATCGACCACCAGATATTTTATGTCGGCGATTTTACGGACAAGGATGGTTGTTTTCGCACTGTCATGATTTTCTTTCGAGAAATAGGAGGTGACGCGTTTTTTTAAATTTTTCGCCTTGCCCACATAAATCAATTTCCCCTCTTCATCAAAATACTGATATACGCCCGGATCATCGGGAAGTGTTTTCAGGATCAATTGCAAATGTTCGGAGGTGGCCATTTCGTATCGCAAAGATAACCGCTAAAAAATTTTCCCGATGCGCCGATTGGCGAATGTGACAATAAAAAACCGTTTCGGGAAAATCATTGAAAAAAAACCGCCACTCCATTTCTGAAGCGGCGGTTACACCCGTCCGTTTGAACTGCGACATCTAAACGGACACAACCAAATCGAAAAGTTTTTTAGAAGCTCGGGCAACTCATGAGGCGATAATGTTTTTTCGGTTTTTTACAGGACAATTGGTAGCCGAGAGAAATTTCGTGTGAGCCGGCAGTTGCACTTGCCAATTTTGAAATGGTAACATCATAACTGTATCCCAAGCGGAACAGTCCCTCTTCAATGCCGAGAAGGATAATGAAGGAATCATTTCCGCGATACCACAATCCGCCAACGATGGGACCTCTCTTCACATACATTCCAAGATTCAATTGTTTGAAATCTCCCTGTGCCTGATACAAAATGTTCGGGGAGATATAGGAATCCTCTCCGCCATAAGTATTTCCAAGCGGAATGATTGCACCTGCATGTCCTGTGTATTTGCGTGGCAACGGACTTGTTCCGCCAAGGAAAGATTCGTTCGGTTGGAAGATGTGGTGAACCGCGCCGCCAACATAAAAATTATGCGAACTGAAAACCATTCCTGCGGCCATATCGAAATTTCCTGACGATGTTGCAGTTGGAGCATCATTCGTATTGAAAATGAATCCACGCGACGGATCGATCTCGTCACCGAAAGTGAGTTTGCTCCAGTTCACCTGTTTTTGCCAATAGCCCGCTTGAAGTGCAAATGTCAGTGAAGAGCTACGCCCAAGTTGAACTGTCGGTGCATAAATCAATCCTACACCGGTGGTGTTCAATGTTCCTTTTCCTGCACGGTCCTGCATCACTGTCAAGCCAACGCCCCCATGAAGTTTGTAAGAGTATTTGTCGACCGAAACGCCAACGGTCGAATACGTTCCATAAATGCCGGGCCATTGCATTCTGTAATTCACATTCACACGCGGACAGATTTTGCTTCCTGCCAACGCCGGATTCAGATAAAGTGGATTCGCATAAAATTGCGTGAATTCCGGATCCTGTGCACGCAGTTCGGAAATTCCGATAGCGCCAAGAACCGCCACAAGTAATATTTTGTAGGAGTGTTTCATGATGTGTGGTTTTAGAAAGGTGATGCCAATTAAAAGACGCATCGCGAAAGGAAGGTTGCCTGTGGAAAAGGGAAAATGCGATAGAAAAAAATGGCAGCCGGCGGGAAGGGAAATGTCAAAAACCAAAATGCCGAACCCTGATTATTTTTCAATCAGAAATTCGGCAGTTATTTTACAGCAACCGAATGCTGCAACTTTTTTTCACTCTTGCACGTGAGGTCCGAAGTCAGATGCATCGCCGTTGGTTGGCGCACCTGTCTTGTTGTTGGTGAGTGTGTCGGAAAAACTTTTCTTTTCCGATTGTACGGTGGAACTGTCCTTGTGAATGATCTTTTTTATCTGACCATTGTTATCCACATCATAAAACACATTTGCATTTGATGTGGCAACGGGGATCGTGAGTGCATCCTTGTTTTCCTGCGAGTTGTAGATGAATCCTTTTTTCGGATCAATCTGGTCACCGAAGAACAAACCGTTATCACCGTGTCTCTTCACTTTTTTCATTCCATCCTGATTGGTGGAATTGTTATTTGCCATTCCATTTGACAAATCGGTTGGTGCAGGATTATTCGTCAATGAAACACCATTCGTGGCGGCAGGAACATTTGTCTGCTGATGGATATCAAACGAAACATTTGTATTCACTGCCGATGAACTGTTTGACGCAACAGAGGTATTCTGCGGTTGCGGATTCATGGGTGCAGAAACTTGGGGAATGGGTTGCTTGGAATTGGAGTTGCCGGAATGAGCGGCTACAGCATATCCTATTACCGAAAGTCCTGTTACACCTAAAATAACCAGAATCGAATTCAAGGAGATTTTCCATTGAAAGCGTGCGGTTTTAGGGAGCGAATCCAGCGAACGGCTCATAGCGTCCCAGTCAGCCCCGTTTGCGGGAGCCTCGTAGTCGCTTAGCCGATCGTGTACCGCCCGGAAAAGCTTGTCATCGTGTAGTTGTCCGTTCTCCATCAGCGTGTTTGATTAGATTGAATAAATTTTTCTTGAGTTGGAAGCGGGCCTTCGCCAAATTCGATTTTGAAGTTCCTTCACTGATGCCGAGTTGATCTGCAATTTCCTTATGCGGAAAATTTTCCATGACATAAAGATTGAAAACCGTTCGGTAGGCGGGACTGAGCTGACTTACTGCGTGAAGAATTTCTTCTTCGGATAAATTGTTCATCAGGTTGTCCTCTTCTACTTCCTCTGCGGGATCCGGAACGTCACCTTCGCGTGCATAAACTGTCGAAACAATCATGTACTCATGCTTGTTGCGACGAAGATGGTCCACTGCAGTATTTACGATAATCCTACGTACCCATCCTTCAAAAGAACCCTTGAAGGAAAAATTTCGGAGTGACGTAAACACCTTGATGAAACCTTCCTGTAGCATATCGCTGGCCTCGTCGCGGTTCTTGGCATAACGGAGGCAAACGCCCATCATTTTACCGTAGAATCGCTTGTAGAGCGCCTCCTGACAGGCTCTGTCCTGTCTGATGCAGCCGGCGATAAGTTCGTTTTCAGTCATGTTGCGGTTAGGTGTCCGCTACTTTTTACGTCTATATGACGCCAAAAGGTTCTGATGGTTGCCCCAAAAGTGAGGTATTCCCATGAAGAAAAGGTTGCGGAATCATGAAAAGTCGGGTTAAAACGGACTTTTTCATGGTTTATTTTAAGTCATTGCACTTATCGCTCGTAAATCGACACTTCTTCAAAATGGCCGGAAAGCCTGTAGGCAAAATCTATTTTCACGGAGAAATGAAAAAGAGATTCTGTTTCCCATTCTTGATTTTTCCGTTTTGTTTTTTTTCTTGCAAACATCCAGAGACGAAAAATTTCCATGTTTCATTTGATTCTTCTGCCAACAAACTGAATGAGGAAAGCAGCCATGAAAATCCTGTTGCTTTGCGCAAACAATACCTCGATGATATAAAGAAATATGACACGTTAACGGCAAGGGGAAATTACCTGCATTATTCACTTGATTCGATGAATAATGTTCTGATCACTTGGGGGAATTTTAAAACCGGAGACATTGGAACTCGTGAAGATGAAAATTTATTCGGCATTTGCCTTCCTTCCAGGTTTGACTGTGAATGGAAAAATTATGTTGGAATTGCATATGCTTGCAATTGCCATTACACCGAAATGAACTTGTTGCCGCTCAATAAAAAAGACAGCATTCTCACTTATTACGGGACCGTTGATATTGATACCTCACAAAATCTTTTGTTGACATGGAATGGTGATTCCATTTATACATTGGAAGATATTGCAACCAAAACACACATTGATATTACGCTTACAGGATTGGCAACTTTCAGTGAAGTGGAACATCATTTTGTTCCGGGCGGAATTTATTTTAAATGGAAATATCGGTATCAGGAATTAGTGGGGTGCAAAAGTGGAACTCGGGAAAAAACTTTTCATATTCACCATTAAAACAGAATTCCATTTTCAGGAAATGCCCAACGCTGCAATGCAAATTCCCGCCGCTTCCTGTTCCGCCCTTTTTTTCGATTGATGTGTGCTGCGGCCATTCGGAGCGCCATCAATGCTGATTTCTATCGTGTACATTTTATATTGCCCGTTGCCCGTTTCCTCGACAAGATTGAAACGCAATTCCTTCCTGTTTTTTTGCGCCCACTCAATCAATTTGCTTTTATAATCATTGTCGTTCGCCTCGATTTCGTCAATGTCAATGTGATAACGCAGAATCGTTTCGTTGATGAATTTTGCAGTGAAGGGATAACCCTTGTCGAGATAAATCGCACCGATGACCGCTTCGAAAACATCCCCGTTGATGGAATTGCTTCTTCCCGCCAATCCCGATTCCGCTTCGATAAAACGGTCCACTCCGAATTTCACGGCAAGTTTTCCGAGCTGCTGGCGGCTTACTATTCTCGATCGCATTTTAGTGAGAAATCCTTCGTCCTGATAGGGAAATTTCTTGAAGAGGTAATCCGCAATCACCGAACTTAAAACCGCATCACCCAAAAATTCAAGCCGCTCATAACTTTCTTTCGGTGTTTCCTTGTCGCGCGACTGATTGGCAGCCGAAGAATGTGTAAATGCCTTTCGGTAAAGTGAAATGTTTCCTGGCCAGAATCCGAGCAGGTTCCTCAATGTCTTGCGAAAAGACTTGTCAGGCCCTGATGAAAAAAAGGAGCGCAGCGATGCAATCACGATCGTGAATTAAGCAGGATATTTTTTCACGACAACAGCGGCATTGTGGCCACCGAAGCCGAAAGTGTTGCTGATTGCCGCGCGGACTTCTCGTTGCTGGGCCTTACCGAAAGTGAGATTGAAACGCGAATCAATTTCAGGATCGTCAGTAACGTGGTTGATTGTGGGAGGAATGATGTTGTTCTGCACCGCAAGGATTGTTGCAATGGCTTCCACCGCACCTGCTGCGCCAAGTAGGTGACCTGTCATTGATTTTGTGGCACTGATATTCATCTTGAATGCCTGGTCGCCAAAAATCTTGTGGATCGCTTTCAATTCTGCAATGTCACCCAGCGGAGTGGATGTTC
>CAYMZV010000049.1:2804-19474 GCA_964394965.1 uncultured Chryseobacterium sp. | reverse complement strand
TCTACATGTGATTGACGGCATTGCTGCCACCACCGCCGACACCGATCACTTTGATGATTGATGAATGTTCTGGAAGGTCGAATTTCATGAGAGGTTGGTTTATGGTATTTGTGTGTGCTCTATTTGTTTCCTGTTGCGAATTTTTCATTCCGGCAATTCCCAATGGGTCATTTTCGGAAATCTCATTCGCCGTTGAATCCACTGTATTTGTTTTTTGTTCTTCCGATTCCGCATCTTCAGTAGATGAAGAGATTATTTCCACCTTATCCAATTTGGTCTCATCGATGAATGATTCCTCCTTGTCGGACCTTTCCTCTTCATAATTTTCAAAGATGCTGTATGAATCCATTGTTAAGGTTGGAATAAAAAATCGTTGAAAATTAGCTTTCTATTAAAATCGCAGAACGCTTTCTTCCATCAACTTATAAACGGGCTGTTGTTCATTTCATTTGCCTTTCAGGCATTTGAATCTTCCTCGAACCATTGTTTCCCCTTGCTGAAAATCTGGTCAAACCATCCGCCCTTCGTCTTTTTCGAATGCGTTTTGACTTTTTCTTTCTCCTTGTCCTCTGCCACTTTATATTTTTGCTGCAACTGCAATCCACGCATGACGAGACCAACACCGGTGGCAAACATCGGGCTTGTCACTTCTTCGGAACTTGATGCAAGGTGTTCATTCGGATAACCTACGCGCGTATCCATTCCCGTTACATATTCCAGCAATTGGGTAATGTGTTTCAATTGCGCTCCCCCACCCGTCACAACAATTCCAGCAATCAGTTTCTTTTCAAAACCGGAATTTTTTATTTCATAATAAACATGTTCCACTATTTCTTCCATACGCGCCTGGATAATGTGGGCGAGATTCTTCACGGAAATTTCCTTGTGCGGGCGACCGCGCAATCCCGGAATGGAAACGATTTCATTTTCCTGATTTTCACTCGCGAGCGCAGAACCGAATTTTATTTTCAAAAGTTCGGCTTGTGTTTTAATGATGCTGCAACCTTCCTTGATGTCTTCGGTAATGATATTTCCGCCGAAAGGAATGACTGCCGTGTGACGGATGATACCATCATGAAAAATTGCAACGTCGGTTGTACCGCCACCAATATCCACAAGCACAACTCCCGCTTCTTTTTCCTCGTCGCTCAAAACCGCATCGGCCGAAGCAAGCGGTTCCAATGTCAAATCGGCAACTTCCAATCCGGCTTTTGCAACACACTTGTAAATATTTTTTGCAGCGGCAACTTGTCCGGTGATGATGTGGAAATTCGCTTCAAGCCGTGTCCCCGCCATCCCGATCGGATTCTTGATCCCGATTTCATTGTCAATGATGTATTCTTGCGGAATGACATGAATGATTTCTTCGCCGGGCGACATCACCAAACGATACATATCGTCAATCAACTCGTCAATGTCCTTTTGCGAAATTTCATCATCGATGCTGCGACGTGTTTTCATTCCACGGTGCTGCAGACTCTTGATGTGTTGTCCGGCAATCCCAACGTTGACTACTTTTATATCCACTCCGGATTTATTGCTCGCCTCCTCCATCGCCTGTTTGATGGAACGAACGGTTTCATCGATATTGAGCACAACGCCACGGGCAACACCGAGCGATTCCGCTTTTCCGATTCCGAGAATTTCGATTTTTCCGTGTTCGTTACGGCGACCGACGAGTACAGCAATTTTTGTTGTACCGATGTCAAGTCCAACTACGATTTCAGATTCCATTGTTTATGGTCTTTTTAGTGCAAACGATTTGATTTTTATATTGAAGGTCGATGTAAGTGTAATCATTCCAGTTACCGGTGCGATCCAATCCGTCGCGATAAAAAATGAACAGCTTGGTGAATTTTTCATCGAGATCGCTGATGTCTCCCAAAACAATGATGTGATTGCCGATCCGTGGAACCAGTTCGAATCCCTTGTCGGGAGAGAGATACAGTTGTGTCATTTGCGCACGAAGAAAAGTATCCGCATCGATCCGTTTTGTGATTTGCCAGATGTCATCAAGCATCGTCGTTGTTTTCATTGCCGAATCGGCATCAATGTTGTCGAATGAATGATCGTAATTCGCCCCGTAACTGTCGGCAAAAAGTCCATTCACAACAATGACCGGTGAAGTATATTCCTCCGACCAAGGCATCAGCATTCCACGATCGTCAATGTAATAGGATTCGTTTTCCAGATTGATGATTCTTGCAATTGTCCGTCTCTGCTTGATCTTGATTGTCATGTCACCACCGACCGACATAAAAACTTCGCACGATTCCACAGCAGGATTCGTCAACAAAAGATTTTCCAGATCAGGAACATTTACATCCGCCAATTCTTTTCCTTCCGGCATCTTATTGTGATCACTCAGGAATTTCCTGACATCCTCTTCCTTGATAAACTGTTGTTGTTCGTCTTTTCTGTCAATCAGAATATTCAATTTTTCGCAAAGCCTTCTGGAATGTGCACGGCTTGCAAAGCTCATCACGAAAACAAGTCCGATGGTAAAAACCACCCAGAGTCCGATCATCAGGATTTTTTTCATGACTTCACCTCCTTCAGATTGAATTTTTCTTTCAGGCTTTTTTCCAACGGTTCCACCAATTGATCGATGTCGCCGGCTCCCATCGTCAGCAACACATCAAAATCATGTTGCATGATTTTTTCCACCAATTCGTTTTTCGAATAAATGTTTTTCCTCTTCGTTTTTATTTTTTCCAACAACATCGAAGAGCTGATTCCGGGAATCGGTTTTTCCCTTGCCGGATAAATTTCAAGCAACACCACATCATCCAACAATTCAAGGCTCCTTGCAAATTCATCTGCGAAATCGCGTGTGCGTGAATACAGATGTGGCTGGAAAATCCCCGTCACTTTTTTTCCCGGGAACAATTCCTTCACGGAAGAAATGCATGCTTTCAGTTCTGCAGGATGATGGCCGTAATCGTCAATGAAAATGACTTTCGGGGAGCGGATGCGGAAATCGAAACGGCGTTTCACTCCGAGAAAAGAAACGAATCCATTCCTGATCGCATCATCATTCACTCCCAATTGTTTTGCTGCGGTTGCAGCGGCCACTGCATTCTCAACATTATGCCTTCCCGGAAGACCCAATTTCAAATCCGGAATTTTTATTTTGTCAATGACAAGATCGAAAACATAATATCCATTTTCAACGTGAATGTTTTCTGCGAATGAATTTGTATGATTGTCCTCGAGCGAATAGGAAATGACACGGTTGTCTTTTTCAATGCCGAGTGTTTGTGCAACGGATTTTTTGGTAACGATTTTTTTGTGCACCTGTTTTACAAATTGCCGGTAAGTGTCAAGCATCGCACCTTGATCTCCATAAATGTCAAGATGATCTGCATCGACCGATGTCAACACTGCAACGGAAGGATGCAACCAAAGGAATGAACGGTCATATTCATCCGCTTCAGCGACAACAATATTTTCTTCCATCGGAATATTTTCCTTTCCGAGATTTCTCCCGAGTAAAAGATTCGTATGGTAATTCAGCGAAATGCCACCGAGAAAAGCGGAACAATCCATTCCTGCAGTTTTCAGAAGGTGCGCCGTTAAAGTTGTAGTCGTTGTTTTTCCATGTGTTCCCGCAACAGCAACCGTCGTCGTTTCATTGGTAATGAATCCGAGCACTTGTGCGCGTTTCATCACCGTGAAATTATTTTTTTCAAACCAAAGCAATTCCGCATGGTCTCTTGGAACTGCCGGAGTGAGGACAACCAGGATATTATTCTTATTGGCAAGCATTGAGAATTCCTTCGGAATGAGGGAAACATTTTCGTCAAAGTGAATCTGAATTCCCTCTGCACGCAATTCATCTGTCAACTGTGAAGGTGTTTTATCATAACCCGCCACCGCTTTTCCTGACGCACGGAAGAAACGTGCAAGGGCGCTCATGCCTATGCCTCCGATCCCAAGGAAATAAATATGCGTCAGTTGATTCAGTTTCATTTTCTAATTCGAATTCTTTTTGTTCACGAGCGATAAAATTTCATTGGCAATGAGTTCAGCAGAATCTTTCACAGCGAGACTTGCCATATTCATTTCCATTTTTTTCTGCAATTCCGGATTGAATGCGAGTTCAATCGCCTTTTCAACAAGATCATTTTTCGCATCCACATCTTTCACAAGAATCGCCGCCTGATGATTCACCAGCGACATTGCATTTTTTGTTTGGTGGTCTTCCGCTGCTGTCGGCAAGGGAACAAGAATGCATGGCTTGTGAACGAGACACAATTCCGAAACCGCTCCGGCTCCCGCACGCGAAACAACAATGTCAGCCGCTGCATATCCGTAATCCATTTTTGTAATGAACTCCGTTGCAATGATTCCTTTCCCCTCATAATTTTTCACTGCAGCTTGTGCACGCGCGAAAAACGGTTTTCCGGTTTGCCAAATGACCTGTATGTTTTTTTTTGCAAATTTTTGCAAACCCATTTCCATACTTTCATTGATCGCTTTCGCTCCCAAACTTCCTCCAACCACAAGCAACGTCATTTTGTCGGGATCAAGTCCGAACATTTCCTGTCCACGCGGGCGTTTCCCCTCGAGATTCTGAATATCCTGACGAACCGGATTTCCCGTGAAGACAATTTTTTCCTTTGGAAAATAATTATCCATTCCATCATACGCCACACAAATCCTGTTCACGCGTTTTGAAAGGATCTTGTTTGTAATTCCCGGAAAAGAATTCTGTTCCTGGATCAATGTTGGAATTCCGGCTTTCGATGCAACGCGCAACATCGGTCCGCTCGCATATCCACCCGTACCTACAACAGCGTCGGGTTTGAATTTTTTCAAAATGCGTTTCGCTTTTCTCAAACTGGAAATGACCTTGAATGGAAACGAAAGATTATCGATCGTCAATTTCCGTTGAAGTCCGCTGATCCAAAGTCCTTCGATCTTGAATCCTGCGGCAGGAACTTTTTCCATTTCCATTCTTCCTTCCGCTCCGACAAAAAGAAATTCGGAATCGGGCAATTTCGCTTTCAATGCATTCGCAATGGCGATTGCGGGAAAAATGTGTCCGCCTGTTCCTCCGCCGCTGATGATGAATTTAAGTGGTGGCAAGATCACCTCCTTTCAATGTTTCAGGTGCAGGCAATTTGTCTTCACCCGTTTCCGTTTCACGGCTCACACTCAAAATAATCCCGATGGCGATGCTGGAAAATAAAAGCGATGTTCCGCCCATACTGAGAAACGGCAGCGGCTGTCCTGTGACAGGAAATAAATTCACGGCAACGGCCATGTTGATCAATCCCTGGAAAATCAAACTGAACGCGAGACCGAATGCAAGCAATGTTCCAAATGTCTTTTGGCTTTTTGTGGCGACTCTCACGCCACGGAAAAGCAAAATGAGATAAAGCAAAACAGGAATCACTCCTCCGATGATTGATCCGTATTCCTCGATGATGATTGCGTAAATGAAATCGGAATAGGCTTCGGGAAGAAAATTCCGTTGCGTACTTCTGCCCGGACCTTTCCCCTCCAATCCTCCAGTGGCAATTGCAATTTTCGCCTGATTCGCCTGATAATTCTTGTCGGGATCCTGTTCTTCTTTTCCAACGAAAAAATTCACGACGCGTGATTCCCACACCGCCGCACGTGGAAGTAATTTTGGAAGGGCTTTTCCCAACATCAACAGAAAAGCAAAACCTGCAATGGCCAATCCCAAAACTTTTGCAATGTGCTTGAATGGAACCCTTCCGATAAACATCAAGGTGAGACAAGTTGCGAGCAACAGTGCCGCTGTAGAAAAGTTAGCCGGAAGAATCAATCCGCAAACAATGAATACCGGTGCCATGATGTGAATGAGCACCGCCTTGAAATCCTGCAACTCATTTTGTTTTTGCGTAACCACGCGCGCGACGTACATGATGAGCGCGAGTTTTGCAAAATCGGAAGATTGAAAAGTCAAACCGGTATAGGGAATCGCAATCCATCTGCTCGCTTCGTTCACACTTGCCCCGTGCAATAAGGTATACAACAAAAGCGGAATGGAAAGGATGAGCATGATTTGGGAAATCCTCGAAAAATAAGTGTAGCGGATCCGATGCGTAAAATACATCAGCGCAAAACCGAGCAACAGGATTTTCCCGTGACGGAACAAATAATATCCCGTGTCGCCGGCGTGATGCTTGAAAGCGAGTGCAACGATTGAACTGTAAACGGATGTCAGCGACAACAATGAAAGCAACACCACGATCATCCAGATCACCTTGTCGCCCTTGAAGTAGCTGAACAGATTGAGATTCATTTTTTTGTTTTCCTGTTTTCGTTTGTTCCGGAAATTATTTTTTCAGTCACCACTTTCCGGAATGCATTCCCACGGTTCTTGTAATTGTCAAACGCATCGTAACTCGGACAGGACGGGGAAAACAAAACCGTTTTCACTTTATCCGCCGTCATCACTTTTGCATAATCAACCGCTTCTTCAAGATCGCGCGCGCGTACAATGATGTTGGTGCAATCGCGATAGGCATTGAAATATTTCCACGGTGTTGATCCCATGCAAATCACCCCGTGCACTTTTTCCTTCACCAGCATTTTCAATTTGTGGTGGTCTTCCGCCCTGTCCACTCCACCGATGATCAGAATTGCCGGACCTGCAACATCACGCAAGGCAAACCAAGTCATGTCAATGGTTGTGGCCATCGAATGGTTGATCCAGGAAATCCCATTCTGTTCGCAAATCATTTCAAGGTGATGCGATTGATCGCCTTGCATCTTGATCCGAGCATTGATCAATTCCTGGTGATGGGAAATCGTTTGTTGCGTATTTGGATTCTGTTTCATGGGTTTGCTTTTATTTACAGTGAACGAACAGCTGCCTTGAATTTTTGTCCACGGTCCTCATAATTTTCAAACAGGTCGAAACTGGAACATGCGGGTGACAATAAAACAGTGTCGCCTTTTGTTGCAATGCGGTAAGAAAGATTCACCGCTTCCTGCGCACTTCCCGCTTCCACGATCGTATCCACTTTACCGGTAAAGGCCTTTATGATTTTTGCATTGTCTTTTCCAAGGCAAATGATCGCTTTCACTTTCGCTTTCACGATTTCAAAAAGTGAACTGTAATCGTTTCCCTTGTCAACACCACCGACAATCCAAACCACGGGAGCATCCACACTTTCGAGTGCGTACCATGTCGAATTGATGTTTGTCGCTTTCGAATCATTTACAAAATCGATGTTGTTGATGCGGGCGACAAATTCCATCCTGTGTTCGACGCTCTGTACATCCGACAGACTTTCGCGAATCATTTCTTTACGCACATCTAACAGACGGCCTGCGATTCCGGCAGCCATTGAATTGTAGATGTTGTGTTTTCCCTGTAATGCGAGTTCTTCGATTGTCATAGTCTGTTGATTGTTATTGATGGTTAGAATAATTTCATTTTGATTTAGCCACGCGCCCTCTTCGACGCGTTCATGGATGGAGAATGGAAATTGCCTTGCAACGATTTTTCTTTTTTTCATTTCTTCCCTCGTCACTTCATCGTCAAGACAAAAAATGAAAGCGTCTTCGGGGCGTTGGTTTTGTATGATCCGGAATTTCGACGCGGCGTAATTTTCCAGTTTGTAATCATACCTGTCCAAATGATCCGGTGTGATGTTGGTGAGGATGGCGATATCGGCGCGGAATTCATACATGTCATCGAGTTGAAAACTGCTTAACTCCAAAACATAGCAGTCGTAATTCTTTTCCGCAACGAGTTTTGCAAAACTCTCTCCCACATTCCCACCCAATGCCGCATTCATTCCCGCCTTCATCAGGATATGGTGAATGATCGTTGATGTGGTTGTTTTTCCGTTGCTTCCCGTGATGCAAATCAATTTCGCGTTGGTGTAACGTGCTGCGAATTCGATTTCGGAAATCACCGGCGTCCCTTGCTTTTTCAATTGCTGAATAAGCGGCACCGTATTCGGAATGCCCGGACTCTTGATGATTTCGTCGGCATTGAGAATCAACTTTTCCGTGTGTTGTTTCTCTTCCCATTCTATTCCATGATGTGAAAGAACGTCCTTGTACTTTTGTTTCATCGCGCCCTTGTCAGTGACAAAAACATCGAATCCCTTTTGTTTTGCCAGCACTGCCGCACCTGCACCACTTTCACCTCCGCCGATGATTACTATTCGTTTCACTAGCGGAGTTTTAATGTTGCAATGGCAAGCACACCGAGCATGATGCTTATGATCAGGAACCGAAAAACAATTTTCGATTCATGCATACCTTTTTTCTGAAAGTGATGATGCAATGGTGCCATGAGGAACAACCTGTTCGCCTTCGCGAAGTCCATTCCGAATTTTTTCTTCCTGTATTTGAAAACCATTACCTGAAGGATTACCGAAATGCTTTCAACGAAAAACACACCACAGATAATCGGGATGAGGAATTCTTTTCGAATGGCGATTGCAAACACAGCGATGATTCCACCGAGTGCAAGACTTCCGGTATCGCCCATGAAAACCTGTGCGGGAAATGCGTTGTACCAGAGAAATCCGACACACGCCCCAACGAATGCCGCGATGAACACAACCAGTTCACCCGAATCAGGGATGTACATGATGTTGAGATAATCGGCGAAGACCGTATTACCCGAAACGTAAGCGAGAATTCCCAACACCACTCCGATGATTGCAGAAGTTCCCGACGCAAGTCCGTCAATTCCATCCGTGACATTCGCTCCATTCGAAACTGCAGTGACAATGAAAATCACGATGGGAATAAAAATCAGCCACGCCCAATCTTTTGCCTTGTCGCCAAGAAATCCGAGCAGCCAGGAATAATCGAATTCATTGTTTTTTACAAATGGGATTGTTGTCTTCAATGAATTCGTTCCGGTCTCCGCATATTTCGGAAGGGAACTTGCCGACGCAGGTGATACTTGTCCCGGTATCATCGTAAACAAATCGCTTTTCCCGGCTGAAATTTTTTCCTTGACAACAACATTGTGATTGAAAAACAAGACACACCCGACAATCAAACCGATTCCGATTTGACCGAGGATCTTGAATCGTCCATGCAAACCCTTTTTGTCTTTCTTGAAAACCTTGATGTAATCGTCAATGAAACCGATTGCACCCAACCAGACTGTTGACACCAACATGAGAATGATGTAAACGTTGGAGAGTTTTGCAAAAAGAAGTGTCGGAATGATGATCGCTGAAATGATGATCAATCCACCCATTGTCGGCGTTCCCTCTTTTTCCTTTTGTCCCGGAAGCGCGAGATCGCGCACCGTTTCCCCCACTTGCATACGGTGAAGCAAACGGATGATTCTTTTTCCGAAAATCATGGAGATGATCAACGAAACGAAAATTGCCATCGCCGCGCGGAATGAAATGTATTTGAATACACCTATTCCGGGGATGTGATAATGCATTTCTTCTAGCCAGTTGTACAGATAGTAAAACATGATCAGGCGTTGGCGTTATTTAAATTTTCCTTGAGAACTTCCATATCATCGAAAGGATGTTTCACTCCTTTTATTTCCTGGTATTTTTCGTGACCTTTTCCCGCGATCAAAACGATATCGCCCGGACGCGCGAGTGCAACTGCGGTGCGAATGGCTTCACGGCGGTCGATGATCGAGAGTGTGTTTTTTATGAATGGTTTTTCCACTCCGGCCTGCATCTGCACAAGAATCGTTTGCGGATCCTCACTGCGCGGATTATCGGAAGTGAGAATGACACGATCAGAATTTTCACATGCGATGCGCGCCATTACCGGACGTTTTGCAACATCGCGATCGCCACCGCAACCGACAACCGTAATCACCTGTTCATTTCCCGTTCTGATATCCTGAATCGTTTTCAAGACATTTTGCAACGCATCGGGTGTATGCGCGTAATCGACAATTCCCGTAACGCCACTGTCGTTTCGCAAATACTGGAATCTTCCTTCAACCGGACCGAGTGTGCTGAGTGTGGTGAGCACATTCATTTTATCCTGACCCAACAACATCGCGGTTGCATAAACGGCAAGCAGGTTGTATGCGTTGAAACTTCCAATGAGTTTGCTCCACATTTCCGTTGTGTCGATACTGAGTTGCAAACCTGAAAATTGATTTTCCAAGACACGGCATTTGAAATCGGCGACACTCTTGATTGAAAAACTGCGCTTGAGTGCCCGCGTATTCTGAATCATGACAGAACCGTTCGCATCATCCTTGTTCACGAGTGCAAATGCGTCGGCAGGAAGCTGGTCGAAGAATAATTTTTTCGCCCTTATGTATTCATCAAATGTTTTGTGATAATCCAAATGGTCGTGTGTGATGTTTGTGAAAACGCCACCGGCAAATTGCAAACCCGCAATTCTTTTCTGCACAATGCTGTGCGAACTCACTTCCATGAAAGCGTATTTGCAACCGGCATCCACCATGCGACGGAAAAGTTTATTCAATTCAACGGCATCCGGCGTAGTGTGTGTCGAAGGGATTTCCTCGCTGTTGATCATGTTGCGCACGGTCGTGAGCATTCCGCATTTATTTCCCATCGCACGGAACAACTGGAACAACAAAGTCGCTGTTGTTGTTTTTCCATTTGTGCCTGTTATGCCGACAAGCTTGAGTGATGCGGATGGGTTGTCATAAAAATTCGACGCCATGATTCCCAATGCAAGAGAGCTGTCCGAAACTTTCGCATAGGAAATTTTTTCATTCAGTTCTGTCGGAAATTCTTCGCACACGATTGCAGCGGCGCCAAGTGCGATTGCCTTGTCAATGAATTCATGGCCGTCAACCTGTGTTCCGCGTGTGGCAACAAACAATCCGTCCTTCTCCACTTTTCTCGAATCGAATGTCATTGAAGTGATGGCAACATTCGTTGAGCCTTGTATTTCCACAAGACCTGCCTTATAAAGTATGTCGCTGAATAATTTCATAATGACAATTCAACCTGTATGTCTGTGTCCTTGTTAATTTTTTGTCCCGGAGCGATATTTTGTTTGGTCACCGAACCGCTTCCTTTCAATTTCACCCGGTAACCGCGATTTTCAATCAGGTACAAAACATCGGAAGCGCCCATTCCCGTGAGGTCAGGCATGATTCCATTTTTCAATTGCTGATCGGGATTCATATTTCCCGCTTGCAGAACTTTTTGATCGGAATGCATGAATACATATCCGCTTGGATTGAAATTTGCACTTGTCTTTACATCCAACAGCAATTCCTTTGCAGCCACCATCGTCGGTTGTGAAAGTCCATTTTTCACCGAAGGAATTTCCGCAAGCGGATTTGTCATTGTGTTGACCGGTGCATGAATGTCCAGTTCCGTTGCATAAACGCGATCGGCGATCTGTTTGAAAATCGGTCCTGAAACTTTTCCGCCATAATACACATCGCCACTCGGTGCATTCACTACAACGATGCAAGTGTATTTCGGTTTGTCGGCAGGAAAATAACCGACGAAAGATGCTTGATAGGTAATGTTGTTTTTATCCTTTCCGTAACCGTTCCCCTTTGCAATTTGTGCTGTTCCCGTTTTGCCTGCAATCGGATAAACGGAACTGTTTAGATTTTTTGCCGTTCCATTTTTCACGACACCTTCCAAAAGGATTTTGGCTTTCGCAATGGTTGACGGCTTTGCAATTGCCGGATTGAGTATTTCCGGTTGAAATGTCCGAACCGTTTTTTCCTTGTCGCGGATTTCCTTCACAAACATTGGTTTCATCATCACGCCATTATTTGCAATCGCGTTGTAAAGTGTCAACGTCTGTATCGGGGTAATCAATGATTCATAACCGATCGAGATATAAGGAAGTGAAACGCTCGTCCAATTCTTATCGCCCGCATTTTTTATCTGCGCTTTTCCCGCTCCCGGAATTTGCAACTCGAAAGCATTTGCAAAACCAAGACGGTGCAATCCATCCGTAAATTTTTTCGGATTTTTCGAATACGCTGCACAAATCGCCTTTGAAATTCCAACGTTGGAAGATTCTTCGAATGCCTGCAAAACAGTGACGCTGTTTTCTTTCGGTGTTTCTGCATCGTGCATGGTCAAGTCGCCATATTTATGCTGTCCACCTTCGAGATCCAATTTGTCATTGAGATCAATCAACCCGTCATCCATTCCGACAAGCAATGAAGCAAGCTTGAATGTTGATCCCGGCTCTTCCAAATCCTGAATTGCATAATTCAAGTCTTCCACATACACACCCGAATCCTGACGTGAAAGATTTGCGATCGCGCGGATTTCTCCGGTTGCCACTTCCATCAACACCACACATCCGTATTTTGCATTATGTTCCGCCAATGAATTCATCAACGCATTTTCAGCCACACCCTGAATATTTATGTCAATCGTGGAAACAACATCACGTCCCTGCTGCGGCTCTATTTCATTTTCATTGTTCACGGGTTTCCAAACTCCGCCTGCAATTTTTTGCATCAAATGTTTTCCACTCACACCCGTAAGAATGGAATCGAATGCTCCTTCCAATCCGACTTTGTAACGGCCACTGTCTGCAATAAAACCGATCGTTCTTGCCGCCAACATTTTGAACGGACGCTCGCGATGGTTTTCATTCACATACAACAAGCCGCCACCGAATTGTCCGCAACGCAACAGCGGAAGTTTTTTCACTGCCTGCAATTCCTGATAAGAAACATTTCTTGCAATGATTTGGTAACGCGAACCGGTTCCCCTCGCCTGCATGAGCATCTGGAAATATTCATGTGTGCTATGGTCTCTCAATAATTCGGAAAGCCCTTTCGCAAGCGCATGTGCACTGTCTTCAAACGCGCCTGCATCAATGAATGAATTTGCAAAAGGATCAACACCCACTTCGTAATAAGGGATCGATGCGGCAAGAAGCGAACCGTCGACGGCGAAAATATTTCCACGTTCGGCTTCCATCTCTTTTGTCTGGATGGTGAATTTCAGCGCTTCCGCTTTCCATCGGTCACCTTGCACGAACTGAATGAAAAAGACACGTGCAAGCACTGCCACTGCGAAGAGGCAGCAACAGATGTATACGAGATACACACGACGCAAAATGTCTTTTTGTTCTTCCACTTTTATTTTAATTGTCCGACTGTATTTTTGAATGCACTGAAATTATCCTTGGCGCTTCGGCAACCGATTCTTTCAATCCGATTGCCTGTGCGCGTTTGACCACTTCCAAACGGTTGCTGATATCGCTCAATTCCGATTTTGAAATGATGTATTCCGAATGAAGTTCCTTCAGCTCATTCGTGATCTTGTTCATTTTGCGAATCTGCTCTTCCGCATAAAAACCATTTGCGATATAACAGAGCGTGATGAATGTGATGAAGAAAATGAAGGGAAGCGATCGGATTGTTTTTTCGCGCGAGAGGAATGCGCCACTGAGAACCGAGCTGAAACTACGGGAGACAATATTTCCACCGCTGCTTTTTTGCTTCGGCTGTGATTCCGTTTTCGGTTGCTCCTTTATGCTATTTTTTGTCATACCGCTTTGTGCGGATTTCGGGCTATTCGTAGTTTCGCGCTTCTTGCGCGGTTATTTTCTTTCAGCTCTTCTTCACTTGGCGTGATCGGTTTCCTGTTCACCGGTTCCAATGGCCTGATCAGGTTTCCGAAAAAATCCTTTTCATTCTCACCTTCAAAATTTCCGGTGCGGAAAAAATTTTTCACCAGTCTGTCTTCCAGCGAGTGGTATGCTATCACAACCAATCTGCCTTCCGGTTTCAGGACTTCTGCAGCTTGCTGCAACAATTCCCTCAACGCATCCATCTCCCCATTGATTTCAATTCGCAATGCCTGAAAAACTTTTGCCAGGTATTGAAACTCTTTTCCTTTGGGCACACAGGGGGAAATCGCCTCTTTCAATTCTGCAATTGAACGGATTGAGATTTCCTCTCTCGCTGCAATGATCACGTTTGCGAGTCGTCCAGCATTTTCCACATCTCCGTATTCACGGAACATGTTTCGCAATTGACGCTCGTCGTACGTGTTGATCACTTCTTCGGCGGACAATGCGGCTGAACGATTCATGCGCATGTCAAGCGGACCATCGAATCGTGTGGAAAATCCACGTTGCGGTTCATCGATTTGATGCGAAGAGATTCCGAGATCGGCGAGAATTCCATCGACAGGAATTGCATTGTGCAAGCGGAGAAAATTTTTCAGGAAACGGAAATTCTGCCGGATCAAGGTGAAACGCGGATCAGCGATCTTATTCGCTTCCGCATCTTCATCCTGATCAAACGCGATCAGTCTTCCTTTTTCTCCCAGTTGCTCAAGCAATGCGCGTGAGTGACCGCCGCCACCGAACGTAACATCAACATATGTTCCGTCAGGTCGGATGGCAAGTCCTTCCAGGCTCTCATGTAAAAGAACGGGCTTATGGTAAGTCGACATCTTCCCCTTTGTTGCCCATGCTGCCCATAACCTCTTCAGCAAGCGAACCGAAATCAACCGATGGATCATTGATCGCTTTTTCGTAACGGTCCTTATCCCAGATTTCAATCATGTTCACCGCAGCAGACATGACGATGTTTTTGGAAATTCCCGCATACGTCACCAAGTCTTTCGGCAGAAGAATTCTTCCACTGCTGTCGAGTTCAACAGGCTTCACACCGGCATTGAACATTCGGATGAAGTCGGCATTCTTTTTCTTGAAGCGATTGAGTTTGTTGATGTCTTTCACAAGCACATTCCACTCATTGAGCGAATACAATTCAAGGCATTTATGAAATACGCTGCGTTTGACAACGAAACCCTTTTTCAGCAAAGACTCCAGCTGTTTTTTGAATGCAACCGGAAGGAGCAAACGCCCCTTGGAATCAATGTTGCATTCATATACACCTAACAAACTGTTCATGAGATCGCTTCTTGAGGCGTAAAAGTAAAAAAATAATTCCCACCTTTTCCCACATTACTCCACAATTGTTGATAAGTTCCCCACTGAAGATGATTTTTCGAATCGTTTGTGCCTTATCATTTGCGTGAAATGCCCGAAAACATTGGGAAATTCCGCATGAATAAAATTCAAGTGCAAGTGGGAGAAATGAACAATCAAGCTGAAAAAGGCCAGCAAGCGGGAAATCAGGAAGTCACCGGAAAAAAATCAGAATCCGGATTAGATAAAAAATGGGAATCCCTACGGCCCTTTATTGACAGGCATTGCAGGGTATTTCAGTTTGGATTGAATTGCAGCAATAAAATCGAAAGAAAAGTGAAAAGTAGGTTGATGTTGATTAATTGCAAATTGAAACAGTAAGATATAATTGAGCTCACAATGATAACTGGAATGCAAAATTTTTCCAACATCAAATCATTTTTTCCCGATCATCCGTTTTTAGGAAATCAAGTTTAAATTTGTGGCTGCAAAATGAAAAACGAGAAAGAAAAAAAAATCGATGTAGAGAAAATCATCCGGGAAAAAAATCCGCGCCTTTTGAAATGGCTTCCCGGTTTTTTGCTTCGTTACATCAAGCGCATTCTTCATGAAAAGGATGTGAATTCTTTTTTCATGGAACACGGTCACCTGAGGGGATTGCATTTTGTCAATAAGGTTTTATCGGAGTTCAATACAAAAATCGAAGTGAAGGGATTGGAGAACATTCCTGAATACGGTGGATTCATTCTTGCTTCCAATCATCCGCTCGGTGGCTTTGACGGACTCGCGCTCATGCAGGCGGTGGCACACAAACGTAAAGACATTCAATTCCTTGTCAACGATATCCTTTTGATGTTGGGAACAATGGATGAGTTGTTCATTCCTGTCAATAAGCACGGTTCGCAATATGCGATTTCGAAAATCGAGGAAACCTATAAATCCGAAAATGCAGTCTTGGTTTTTCCTGCAGGACTTGTTTCAAGAAAACAAAACGGAAAAGTGCAGGATCTCGAATGGAAAAAAAGTTTCATCGCAAAATCGATCCAATACAACAAGTCAATTGTTCCGGCATACATTGATGGAAAAAATTCAAGGTTCTTTTACAATCTTGCATTATGGAGAAAAAGATTGGGAATAAAAGCGAATCTGGAAATGTTTTATCTCGCTGACGAAATGTATCAACAGCAAAATAAAACAATTACCATTATCTTTGATAAACCAGTTCACCCCTCTCGTTTTGACACTGGAAAGTCACACCGTGAACTGGCACAACTGATGAAGGAACACGTATATGCATTGGGCGAGGGGAAACCCGGACCTTTTACAGATTCCGACAATCATTTGCGATAAAGAAAAAACGAATAAATGCAACCTGTCATCCCTGCCGTATCGCGTGAATTGCTCGAACAGGAGCTGAATGAAAATACGTTTGTGCGTGATGTCAATAACGGTGACAATAAAATCTACATCGTAAACATTCACAATTCCCCGAATACGATTTCTGAAATCGGAAGGTTGCGCGAAGTGACTTTTCGCGCTGCCGGTGGGGGAACGGGAAAGGAAAGCGATCTCGACCATTTTGACATTTGTGAGAATTGTTACGAACAGTTGATCGTCTGGAATCCTGGTGATAGGGAAATTGTCGGTGGCTACCGTTTCATCCGTTGTGTGGATTCAAAAACTGCAGATGGAAATTATCATCTTGCAACCACGGAACTTTTCACTTTCAGCGAACGATTCAAAAAGGATTTTCTCAATCTCACAATTGAATTGGGCCGTTCGTTTGTCCAGCCCTCTTACCAACCTTCCGTTTCAAACCGGAAAGG
>CAYMZV010000049.1:0-2794 GCA_964394965.1 uncultured Chryseobacterium sp. | reverse complement strand
ATAATCTGTGGGACGGACTCGGTGCGCTGGTCGTTGACAATCAGGACATGAAATATTTTTTTGGAAAGGTCACCACCTATCGCCATTACAATGTTGAAGCGCGTGATTACATTTTGCATTTCATGAATCATTATTTTCCCGATAAGGATTCACTCGTTGTTCCACATCGTCCCGTTAAAATAAAGACAGATATTTCCGGATTTGAGAAACAGCTTGGAAGCCTTTCCTATAAAGATGGCCATCGCATCTTGAATCAATTGGTGCGATCATTGGGGGAAAATATTCCTCCGCTCGTGAATTCATATATGAACCTGAGTGCAACGATGCGGAATTTCGGAACGGCCGTGAATGATGAATTCGGTGATGTGGATGAAACGGGAATCATGGTAACCATTCCCGATATTTATCCGACGAAAAAGGAAAGGCACATCAGCACTTACAAGGGGCGGAAAAAATAATTTTCCCTGAAGCATCTTTCGAATTTTACTAATTTCATTTCAGCGTGAAAATTTCCTCAGCGGTTTACATCAGCAGCAATGCAAAACTCGAAAGTTGTCCGGTCGCGGATAAACCCGAATATGCATTCATCGGTCGGTCGAATGTTGGAAAATCCTCATTGATCAATATGCTTTGCGGGTTGCAGGGATTGGCACGGATTTCCTCGAAGCCCGGAAAAACGCAAATCATCAACCATTACCTGATCAATGAAAAATGGTATCTGGTTGATTTGCCCGGTTACGGTTATGCAAAAGTTTCGAAAGAGAAACGTGCGACGTTTGAAAAAATGATAAGCAGCTACATTACCGGAAGAAAAAACCTGATGTGCGTTTTTGTGTTGATCGATTCACGGATAGATCCCCAGGAATTGGATTTGAATTTCATGGGAAACCTGGCAGAAAAAGGAATCCCATTTGCGATGGCCTTTACAAAATGCGACAAACTATCTGCGATCACGCTTCCCAAAAAAATAGCCGCCTATAAAAAAAGGATGCTTTATGAATGGGAGGAAATCCCGCAATACTTTCTGACTTCTGCCGAAACAAAAACGGGAAGGAAAGAGATTTTGGATTTTATAGGTGAGACGAATGGGATTTTCGCGCAATTGACAAGCTGATATTTCAGGAAAGTACAGTGTGGTATCTCTGTCTTTTTTTCCTCGCATAATTCCCTTTCGCCGTTTTGAAAAAAACATCAATTACCAATTCGCGGTTGTTGAGGGAATGCACTTTGTAAATGTATTGCTCGGGTTCCGAACAGGTCAACCAGAATTCAAATTTGTTCTTCAGCTTGTAATCGCATGCGTAATGCGCATCGGGGAGATCAAAGAAAATGGTTCCTTCCAAAAAAGTAATTGTTTCCTCAGCTGGATTTTTGTTTTTGTGCGAAAACATCCCATCATATTTTTTTTCGCCGACCAATTCCCATTTGGTTCCGGTAATTTTTTTCAGGATTTTTTCATCGATTTTTCCTGCGAAAAGAATGAGTGAGTGAATGGAAACGAAAACAAGTAAAATGATTTTTTTCATGGAAGTGCATTTGTGAAAAGACGCATCGGAATGAAAACGTTGCCCAAAAAGAAAGCCGCCCGAAAGTGGAGCGGCTTCCTCTTACAATTCTGATACATTATTCTTTCTTGGATCCAATGAGTGTAACAAATCCGGTTGTGCTGTAATCTTTTGTATTGCTCACGGCATGCAGGATATAATAATAGGTTCCATCTGTACAAGCCATTCCTGACGTTGAACGTCCATCCCAGTGAATCGATGGAGCGGTAGATTCGAAAATTTTCACGCCCCAACGATCGTAAATTTCAATGCTGTATTCTTTCAGTCCACTGTTGGGAATATAGAATTCATCATTGGTTCCATCACCATTTGGAGAGAATACGTTAGGGATCAATATGCCTTCGAGAACGGTAACGATGCTTTGTGCGGTGTCTGTACAGCCGGCAGCGTTTGTTACGGTCAATATAACCGTATATGTTCCTGAAGCACCATAATTATTTGTCGGATTCTGTTGTGTGGAAGAATTGCCATCGCCGAAATTCCATGACCATGAAGTTCCACCTACAGTTTGATCATCGAAAGTCCAGATGTTTGACCATGGACCGCTGCCTGCTGATGTATCGGTTACGAAAGCCGCATTAGGTGCAAGATTCACAGTTGGAGAGCAGCTGGCAGGAGTGGAAAAACAAGTTGGATCGGTTGGAGAAACAGCTACAACAGAAACCGGAGCTGTGCCGGTTGTCCAATCAACAAACAATGAATCCGTTCCTTGTCCACTTACAATCGAACCATTTCCAGGGACAGTCCAAGTGTAAGGCGCAGAGCTGCCGGTTACGGTAAACAAATTGTTGCTCGTGTTTTCGCAAAATGTCGGACAAGTAATTATTGGAGAAGCGGGTCGTTGTTCCGTCAATACATACGGATCGCCGGGTGTTGCAAATTTCCAAGCCTGCCGTGTACGTGTGTCAAAAACGCCTGTGTTTGCATGGTTGGTGACTTGCATGTCGTTCCACATGTTGTTGGTTGTACGCCAATGGTCGATTCCATCCCATGGACCATCATTCGCCGAGATATAATAAATCGTAACATCAGCAGAATCCACTCCATTCGGACGGAGAATTGCGTGATAAAAAACCGGGTTGGCATTACAAATCAATCCATCATTTGTGGTTCTTATGTAACCGTCAACGTTAGGATCATTATTGATAAAGCGAACCGTATATTCATCATTGGTTGCCGTAGGAGATGTTGTCAACATTGCCGGACGGTATCTGGTAACGTTGACACTT
>CAYMZV010000048.1:0-19856 GCA_964394965.1 uncultured Chryseobacterium sp. | reverse complement strand
GAAATCGGAAATGTGATCGGTGCCAGTGAAACTTCCATTCATCCCAAGCATGATGGAGAACAATCGCAGGCGACTCCGGAATTACAAACACAATTGGGCAACTCACAAGGCAGTGGACAACCATTGCCTGAAAATGTACAGCGTGAAATCGGAGGGAAAATGGGGACGGATTTCAGCGATGTGAAAATCCATACCGACTCCACTGCGAATGCCATGAGTGAAAATATCAATGCCAAGGCATTTACCTACGGACAGGATATTTATTTCAAGAATGGCAATTACAATCCCGATTCGAAAGACGGAAAAGAATTGTTGACTCATGAGTTGGTGCATACCAAACAGCAAAGTAGTGGTAAAGTACAACCTAAAATCCAGCGCCAAACCGATCAGCTGGCGGAAGTGAAAGCCGTAAAGAGCCTGATCGTTCCGTTTGCACAGGGTGCAGCAAAGAGCCAATGGGTACAGGTGAGAAACAGGTTTGATGGAAGGAACAAGGGTATTGCCGATGGAAACAGGATTTATAGGAAAGGCAATGAGCAACCTTTGGATAACCTGCTTGATACCAAACGCTGGAAAACCCTGAAAGTGCTTCTTGACGATCCCAAACAAGATGGAACTACGGTGGTATTGCCGGCAAATAAATTCAGTGATGAAATAGCCGCCGAGTTGGCCGATGCCAACCTGTTGACAGGGCACATGAAAGATTATGTGAAACCAACGATCCTTGAATTTGTGAAAGCATTGCAAACCTACATTCCGATGCTCGAAAAAATAGGAACACAGGAAAAAAGATTTCATCAGTACGATAATTTTTATGTGAATGCCGACGTGTTGAAAATCTTGAAGGCAACCAATCCATCCGGAATATTTACTCCGGCTGAGTTGAAAGCACAGCAGTCAAACGAATCCGGAGATTTCGTTTCGCAGGGAAATGCGACTTATATGGGAATAGGTGCAATCGGTTCAGATGCGAAAACGGAAGGGATTGATTGGGCGAAAAGCAAAGCGGCTGTTACCATCCTCAGTACAGTCACAAAAGAAGCCCAAACAATTGACTCAAGGCTTGACGCACAGGAATCGATTAAATTGACAGCTGCGATTTTAGGGGCGACTCTTGATGAGATAACATCAAGGCTGGGTAAGAGAATGCCGGCCGATAATCTGGAAAAGAAAAAACTCGTGTGGGCCAGATATGACTCTTCCATCAAGAATTTTTATAATGCCATTGAAGCGGCCAAGAAAAAAATTCCGGCGGATCAAGCCGTTACCTTCGCTGATTTGACAACACTTCCAATCGAAACAAGAAATTACATTCCAAAACTTTTGAATCGGTTATGAGGTATTCTTCGCTGTTTATTCCGCTTATTGTCCTGATCGGTTTTTCCTGCCATGATCAAAACAATAAAAACGCAGCATGGAATGATAAACGCGAACTCCTGAAAAGCCTTGGCTTTGATTGCTCTCAAAAGGACACGATCAACTCCAGGGATTGTGATACATCCTGTTATGAATTCAAATTCGCCAACCTCACCAACGACAGTTCCAGATATCTTTTTCTCATCGGGGAATTGTGTACAGGCAGCGGTTATGGCAATCCGGATGGAACCCTTTTCGAACTGGAGCCGGAAAAAAGGGAGATTCAGAAATTCAATGCCGTGGACAGTTTTGCAGTTGGAACGGAAATGGAAAATGGGTATCACGATATTGTAATCCAAACACGAATTGATTATTCCAATGTCCCAAGGTCTTGCGTTGTACTCCAATACAACTGGAACGGCAAATCCTATGAATTGGATGCAATCAAGGGCGAGGATGGGAATAAGAATGAAATCGATGCCGGAATAATAGGAGCGATTGATGCGCGTGTTTGCGGTTGGGACCAATTGCAATTTGCGAAACGGCAACAATCATTTCCCGACAGCATTTATCTGCAATATCTCCATGTGATGAACCCTCCGCATGAACCGCCAAGCCCGAATCAGGAAATAGTGGTGAACTATAATGATACGGTGGGACATTACTGCTGGACGTGGATATTAAGTCATAAGGGAAATGGATATGCACTTATTCAATCTTTCAAGGATCAAATGCTTTCACCACCCATTTCTCCTGATTCACCCCATTCGCTTGAGATTCATTTCAACAGTGTTTTGGACTCCATCGCGAATAAAGGAGCATTTTACAAATGGGACGGGCATGAATATTCGTTGTCGCAACCTTCCAAAGAGGTGCGTTATTATGGGGCCGATTATGATGGATTGCGTTAGGGGAAATGAAATGAGAATCGTACTTCAGGTAAAAATCCAAACATCAATTGGAGAAAGAAATGATTCTTGAATCAATAACCAATTCACCCACATTGTCGAATTCATATCTTGCTTCCCATCGCTTGATTTCATTTAACCGACTGTTGCCTCCATAAGTGAATTCATAATAAACAAAGGAATCCATTTTGTCGGGCTGTGAATCGCTGATCACCATATAGTTTGTCAATTGTCCAAGCGAATCGTACATCAGCACATGCCTGTAATCGATGGGAATGTGATTGTCCCCATCGCAATTCAAATCAGTTGAACGGACAGAAATGGAAATTATATCGCCATTGTGGTTTTGATCGACACTGAAAGCTGTCATGGAATGATAACCGCAATATTCGTATTTCCGATAAAAGAGAAACCTGTTCTTCCCCGCATCTTTCAACATCTGATCGTTGAGGTAAAGGCAATAGGCAAGTAGGGTATCATCGTCAACACCGATCGGAAAAATATCAATCGCTTTTCTTTCCCTTGCAATAGGCAGAAACAAATGTGTGCTGTCATAATGCGTTGAAGTGGCGTAAAGGGAAGCAATGAAATCGATTTGCTTTTCATTCATCGATTGTCCAAACAGCTGAAGCAATTTCGGCCGGTCATTTGAAATCATCTGGCTGGGGCGGTCGCTCTTGGCAGTAGTTTCTTTGGACCAATTCAATGTTTCTTTGGATGACGAATGTGTGCCGACGGGAAGGAGTTGTTGGTATGGGTGGCTGATGTAATTCGAGGCAAGTTGTCTTTTAGAACAACTTCTGAGAAGCGCAGCCGAGTGCGCCCGCTGGGCATTGTCATTCACACGCCCTTGGCATTTCAATTCAACGGAAAGGTCGGTGATGAACACCAGGTCGCTTTTGCCCTTGTAGATGTCATTGACCGTTATTTGCAAGCCTGATAATGTAGAAGGGGCTGTCAGTGCAATCTCGAATTGTTGTTTGGACATGGAGTCGGTTAATGCAACTGTGCCAAGGATTCTTTTGCCGTCGGAAAGCGCAAGTGATTTGGCCCGTGCATTTTCATGATAGGACGAGATGGATTTAACCGAACCGTTTTTGACGGTTAGACGGATGGCATAAACGCGATAGGACGAATCCAAGTGCAGGAAGATTGTCGCATTCGTATCCGTCTTGAATACCCAGGCCGTTGAATCATTCGAGTCAAAAGCATTTTGCGGAAGGTAATTTTCCCCGAAAGGATGAAGATGATCACGGAAATAATAGGGGGAGGAAATGGAATCAGGAAAAACAAATTGAAAGTGAAGGCTATCGGCGGCAGACAGTGATTGTTTCCCTTTTTCAGGAGTGCCGCAAGATGCCAGCGCAAGGAAAAATAAAAAAAAGAGCCGGTAAATTTTTTTCATTCCCGTGAATTTAAACGAGTTGTGTTATATGCCGATTGATCAGGGCGGAACCGAAACCGAGTGGGGTCCTTATTTTTGAATTCAATGGCTTGAATTTGTTTTTTTAGCAGCTGACACCGGATAGAATTTCAATTTGCCTTTGTTAAAGACATACGCAATGCCTTCTCGTTTGAGCAGTTTGTCATACTTGCACAATTCATTGCGGTCGTCCTGGTTTTTTATTGGCACATTGGATGTATCCCCATTATCGGCGGAACAGTTGAGTTGTATTTTTTCATAGGGAATAGCAGTGACGGTATCGCCTTTATTGCCAAATCCAATTTCAAAATCGATGTAATCATATTTTTTTACCAGACCGATGTTAACGGTGTCATTGAAAAAAGCGGCAGGATCGGGCTTACCGAATATTGCATCCGTATATTTTTCCCATATCCCATTCTTCAGGATAAAAAAATCAGATGCAGTCCAATAATCCGCATCAATCGATGACTCGGATTCTTTTATTCCAAGCACGATCAAATTGTTATTGCCATAAAATAGTTTCACTTCGGTAACATTGAGATGGTTTTTCAGCACATTTTGCTGATTTGTGCGGACGGAAATAAAATCCCCATTTACTGTCACCTCATACTCACTTTCCTGAAAATAGTCGGTGTACTCGCTGTTGATTGCATCCTCGTTGCCGGGAACAGTATCGGTTACAATGGCTTTATGATGAAACCGGTCTTCATTGCAAATCCACTCGCCCCAACCCGGAACGAACATGACTTCCGGCAATTCATAACTGTCCCATCCCGTTTCTTTCAATTTGGGTAAATTCCTCCTGAGGGAGTCATAATAGAATGCAACTTGCGAAAAAGGTTGAAGATCATTTCCCCTGATGATCTTTCCTGCCAACCCATGTGAAAGTGATGGAGAAGGGTTGTTGTTGGCGATTTTTTTTTCTGTTTTGCAACAAATCAGGCAAGCGATAAGGAAAGGAAAAAATATCCTGGTCATCTCTTTTCAATTATTTTTTCCATGGAACATAAACGTGCTTCGCAACTCAAGTGCTATTTTTTATCGGTTCGTTTTTTATACTTGAATTTTCTCAGATGGACAATGTAAGAACCACTCGGTGAAACCACACCATCAAATTTACTGCCATTCATTTCTGTGCTTACAAAAGAAGTCAGTGCGGTTTTTGTTTTATCATCATAAGTGCCATTCACATCAACATCATAGTCACCATTGTAAAGCAATTGTTGTATTGCCTCGACATCATCCTCTGCATTTGCACAAGGAGTAACAACAGCTGTTTTCTTATTGGTCCTTTCCCCGACTTCACCTTTTATTGTATTTGGCAATGCCACTTGCGGATCGGTCATTTGTTTTTTCAAATCCTTGCCTGAAGATGAATAACCGTGAGCCCTTTCATTCAGATCCTTTACGAATTGCAATGTATCATCCTGCGAACCTGATTTTGCACCGGTCAAAGTGTCCTTGTCAGAAACCTTGTCCTTGAATGTTATTGTATAACCCGAATCAGTCATTTCAGCCAGCATATCGAAATAGCTTGCGTAAGTTTCGTATCCGGGTATTTTCCATTTGGCGGTACCTGTCAATGCAGTTTTTGCTGTTGTTGTGGCAGTGGAAGCGGCCCTGAATTGTTCAGCACCTTTTTTGCCTTTTGCGGCATCGGTGATTGCAGTTGACAATGCTTTTTCACCCCAATAGGCAATTGCCATCAAGGCCTCTTCGGTTGCAGGTTCAAATGTCCCATCTCCACGTTTATAACCTCCCCACGTTTCAGCTTTTGAATCTGCCGCCGGTATTGCATTGTCAAGCAATTTCAACGCCTGTTCCTGGGTGATTTTCACAATGGTTCTCAATTCTGCCGCTTTTTTTGCTGCAGGAATGCCTTTCAGGCCGGCAGTGTCAATAAGCTTGTCGGCCTTGTTGCCCGCCACTTCTTCCCCTTTATCACCGAGTGCTCCAGCAGCCTTGAAAAGTTTTGTAATGGCATCCTTTGTTGTATATCCATTGCCAAGATCAATTCCAAAACCGATTGTGACGCCCGAACTGTTATCACAACCAAGAACGGAATCTTTTCCAACATCATCGGTATAAGTGGTTGCGTTGTATCGGTCCTTACTATCTCCCATTTTGTAATTGCCATCCGCCTTTTCAGTGAAAACCTTATTGTCCGAAGGATCCCCGTAACGTTTGCCTTTGTAGGTTTTCTTTTCATCGTCAGTCAGCTTCGTATAGATGTGGACATTTACAGGAATGCATGGCATTGTAATGTCATTTTCCCCGCCTGAAAAATCCCCTTCGGTATCGAGCTGCAATAATCCCCTTGATAAATCAATCGTTTTATCGGCATCACCCCCAGAGGCAAATGCATTGTCGTTTTTGGCTTTTGCAGATTTCTTCCCGTCACCATCCATGAATTTGGATTGATTTGCATTGGAGGTTTGCGGTTGTGCAGTTGTCCCCGTTGTTTGGCCGATCGTTTTATTGAAAGTGCCAGTGCTTGTTCCATTTGTTCCTGTGACTGTGTCCTTCTGTTTTCGGATCAGGGTTTCCTCTTCAAATTTTTTCATTGTCATTGGAATTAAATTTTTGCCCTTTCGTTTAATGGATTTTCCCCAACCTGAATATCGCCGATCAGGAGAAACCGCAACCAGTCATGCGCAATTGTAATTGCACCACTCAAAATCGGCTCATGATCCTGTGCGTTGGAAAACCGGATGATATTGTTTTTTATCAAAGGATTATTCTTGTTGATGCCCTCCATCAACTCAATCCGCTTTTTCATGTCATATCCTGCAAGAAGAAATAACCATGTCAATCCAGTCGGAATGAATCCCCGGAATGAGTCTCCCGAAATGCCTCCCAGTTCATTGAATCGGGTACTGTATCTGGTATTTTCTTTTTGAGAAGAGGAGTAGTCAGGATTCAGGAGTATGATCCGGTCAAAAAAATCAGGTTGGATGTGGCACGCCAGTCCCATGATGATTAAAAGCCTGTTTTCAAAACCAAGTTCATGTTCATTGACGAATTTGAAATATCCGAAATCGTTTTCTTCCAGTTGTGGCAATTGCAATTCGTAGATATCGTTGTATTTTTTCTTTTCAAGGCTTCCTGACGGGGAATACGTTTTTTCCAAAGCGATGTTCAGTCGCCGTTCGGTGATTTCCCTTAACCACTCCAGGTCTTTTTGGAGATTCCCTGTATTTATATCAAGCGCACCCATTCGATATCAAATGCTGAAAATGTTAATAAAATTGACTAATCAATGGTTCAAGCCATCGATCACATTATAAATTCCCATTCATGGCAAAGGGCGGTCCAATGAAAACAATTGCAAAATAACCGTTGCTGAAATTTTACGTTTAAAGTTAATTAAATATGGATTCTACAAATAGCATTTTACCACGGAGGATTGTTTTTTGACGGAAACAACAAATCGAGCGGATTTATCCGGAAATTATTTTGATGTGAGGATGATTCGACTTATCCTTTTTTTTGAAAAAGTGCAAGTTCCAATGAACCCTCAAAAAGAAAGAAACATCCATCATGGCAAATAAAATCCATACCAAGTGTAAAACACTTTGCAAGGCAGAACAGAATCGAGTCGGCAAGCTAGCTCAACTCAGAATAGTCCCATATCCTGATTTGGGATTCAGCGGCAGTAGAAAGCATTGTAGGGGCAGTAATTAAATTGTAAATAAATATTTCAAAAACCGTATGTAAGATAATGAAATGGGATTTGTAAAGTCAAGACACCACCCTGTTTTGTTAATAACTTTTCTCACTTACAAAAACGGAATCTTTTCAACTGAGAAGACGCTTTTTTCAAGCTAGGGTTGTGTTAAAAATGACAAAAAAAATGATGTAAAAAACTCCAGCGGAAACGACACAGAACCCTGTTAAACGGGCAATGTCAAAAAGCCGATGTCTGCCTTGTTCATGTCGCAACTTCCATTAATGCCGGCCACAGTTCCCTTGTCCGTGTATTGCCAGATGGTGAATTTGTTCCAGCCGATCGGCAATGACGGCGCAAGCACATTCCTATATTGCGCGAGCCACAAAGGCAAATTCCCGAATGGGTGATTGACGGGAAGATTGCTGTCGAGAAATGGTTTATAACTGTAGAGAAGAATATTTGGATGGCCCAATGAATTCATGGTCGACAGAAATGCGCTGATCCATTGTTGCACTTGCTGTGTCGTCAGGTTTTTTTCATTCGTTTCAATGTCAAGTGCGGGCATGAGTTGGGCTGGCGGCAAGGTTGCCAGAACCGAATGGAAATAGTTGGCTTCATCGGTTGCATCTTTCACAACATTGATATTATTATTCAAGGACGCGAAATGATAGTATCCGATTTTTATTCCGGCTTGTGTAGCGGCAGTAGCATTCGTTGCATTCATCGGATCCTTGTAACCTACACCTTGTGTTGCCTTGATGTATGCAAATGAAATGGAAGGCGAAGCGGTTTTTATTTTCGCCCAGTTTACCGTACCGTTATTATGGGAAAGGTCGATGCCGTAAATTAAATTATCAGCCATGGGGTTTGCTTTTTATAGTTAAACTTTTACCATTGAACATAAATCGTTGCTTTGCTCCAGGCAAAACGGAGAATGGATATTTGCCAAGGCAGCCGATCAATAAGAATCTCTACGGCGGAATCGCGATGGATGAAGAGGCTCCAATCTTTTTCTTCTCGTGTCAGTTTTCCCTCTTTTTGCAGAAAAGTAACTCGAAGGCTATGCACTGAACTCCGTTTGATGATTGCCCAATTCGCAATGATCGCCTTGAGCAAGGCCGTGCATTCTTCCTTGTCCGTTTCACTCAACTCAAGGGAAACAGGAACAGGCTCAGCCAATGGAATTCCACAAATGATCTTATTCAAGACAAGATCGTGTTCATTTTCTTCCTCTTCTTTTTTCTCATCGCCATACACCATCCATTGCAACACGTGAACGGCTTTGTATCTTGATTCATCATTGATGAATTGACGGTCTTTCAACAATCCGAGATTCGTGAAAAAATTGGAGAGGTAAGGGGCAAGAATGACCAGTCCCGCATTCGCAATGTATATCCCTTCATCGGTGTCCGGGATTTCCGGAAGATTCTCTTTCCCTCCGATATTTTTTTTCAATTCTTCCGAAGCGATTTCCCCTTTTCCAGTTTTCGTCTCTTTCAGAATTTCCTTTTCAACGGATTTTTTCTTGGACGTTTTCTTTTCTTGTGAAATTCCCTTTTCCCTTTTCTTTTTCCCTTTCTCCTCGACCTCCTTTTGCTTCACAAGTTTATGCAACACTTTTTTCAGCTCTCCCTCAAAATCCCCTTTTACCGACTGGATGGATTTTGAATCGGGATCAATTTCATAACGTGAGAAAATGCGTTCGAGGATGAATGAAATGTAATGTGGAAGAGGTTCTCTGGTTCCATAAAA
This sequence comes from uncultured Chryseobacterium sp., assembly GCA_964394965.1. Classification (GTDB taxonomy): domain Bacteria; phylum Bacteroidota; class Bacteroidia; order Palsa-965; family Palsa-965. The sequence goes on along the minus strand of CAYMZV010000048.1, from coordinate 10,744 downwards.
TGTCGGAATGGCACTCCCATTTTGTGAAGAGGAAAAATAGACAAGCGTTTCCTCTGTGATTTTCTGTTTCAACTCATTGGTGAAAAAAGTTTTTCCAATGTGGGTTTTCTTTTTATTCGATCGGAAAAAACTTTCAACCCAATGTTGCAGTTGATTTGAAAGTTGAATGAGTTGTGACGAGAAACCGCAACCGAGTATTGCTGCAAGATATTGAGCCTGATCTTCGGGAAGCTGTTGAGCCATACGGCGGAAAACATATTGTTTGCTGTTGAATTGCTGCAAAACCTGTCGCAACTGTTCTGGATGGTTTTGCATCGCTTCGGCAATCAGCTCGCGCAAGGTTGGTTTTTTCTTTTGATCGCCCGACCAAGGCAATACGCCGAATTCCAGGAAATAAATCAACGTGTCGAAAGCGGATCGGGTTTGTTCCTGAACACTTGCATTGACAGTAATCGTATCTCCACCCGAAGTTGTAATTCGAACATTGGCATTGCCTCCAGGCGAGTGACGGATTTCATGAATCAATTTCGACAATGCCTCTTCCATTTCAGCGCGCACTTTTTCAGGGATTTTATAATCCATTTCGCCGGTTGAAATATTTCCAAGATCGATTTCGAGTTTGTCAATCTGTATGACTTCGTCCTTGCCGACCATCCGGTCAAAAACTTCCTCGAGTATCTGTAAAATGAGACGCCTGTAATTTTCCGTTAATTTATTCTGGATATTGAAAGCCTCTTCCCGCGTCGGTAAACCGATTTCGAGAGTGAGTTTCCTGATGATGTGATTCTGTTCGCCCATTTTACAAATGATTCAGCAGGTTTGGAGTTTCCCACAAACCTGCTGTTGACATTCTCGAAATCAAATGATGTTTGCTCAGGCTGTTGCAGTATTGTTTACTCCAATCGCACTATCGACGCCGACTGCCGAAACAGGAACCGAACATTTTGGTGTGACGGAGATGATGATGGCTGCCTTGTTTGAGCGCAACACGATGTTATTGCTTCGGTCATACACTTCAAATACATATTCGAACTGATCGATGCCGAGGAAATTTTTCGGTGGCGTGTATAGGAACACATCGTAATTTGAAGGACCGGTTATCACCTGTGCTGTGCCACCTCTCTTGGTTGAAATGCTGTTTGCCGTAGAACGCAATTGAACATTCACAACATTGTTGCGAGTCGTATCGCCATTCACTACAAATTTCAACGTGACAACATTTTCCTGTTTGTTGATCGTATCGAAATTGATATTTCCATGAACATCAATTGTAAGTTGGGCCGGAGAAGTGCAACCGGTTGTGTTGGTCACAAAGTCTTTTACGAAAGCATAATCGCCCACGAAATATTCGTAGAATGACGGCATGACAATCGCGGGAATCGCAAGGTCGAGTGAGGTTGGGGCAGGAATGTCATCGCAGTCACATGCGCAATTGGATAGATAAGGAAGTGCAAAATCGGCGATCACATCATTTTCTCCAATGGCAATTTCCTGAATGGCGATGCCTGTTGCCACAGCGCCGAGTGTAAACGGACGAATCGGTTGTTGCACTTGTGCTGCATAAAGATCGCACAGTTGTGTTGAAATCGTTGTCAACTCATTCAGTTCGGCAACCGATTTTCCCTGCTTGGCCTGCAGTTGCGCTTTCCTCACTTCCTTGACTTTGATGTTGGCAAGTTGTGCCCTCAACTGATCGACAACTTTTATTTAGAAGTTAAGTGTGGCACCGGGGTACACCAATACAAATGTTCCCCCTAACGGTACACCCGCTTCGTGAATGATGCCGGGATTTCTTGTGATGAAATTCGAGAAAACAGTCGGATCGTTTGTTTGCAAATATCCGATGCGGTATTGCAATTCATAAAACACAGCTTCGAGTTTCCTGAATTTGCAATCGAGAATGAATTGGTTGAAGAAATAGAATTGTTCATTGATCCACTGTGAATAAATGAAATACAATTCAGGCGTGAATCGGTTTTTTGTACTGTGCGTAATCTGATCGTTGAATTCGTTGAAGAGCGCCTTGATGATATTCGTCAAGGCAACGGCCTCAATGTAGGAGTTGATAAAACTCGTATCAATGTTGGCATTGTCCGCACCATAATCAAATGAATCCAATTGCTCGGGAAGAAGTGTCATCAGGGTGAGAAGGCGAGATCCCAATTGCGGTAAATAATCCGCTCCCAAACTGCTTGCAATTGCATTGGTCGGAATAGGAGAATAGGTTACAGGTGGAACGAATCGTGGTGTCGATTGTCCAGGCAACGCATAATATTGCGGCAGGAAAGTGGCCGATGAATTTCCATTGTTGGTTGGAGTCAATACATCCGCCAAGAGTTGACGTACGAAAGTCGGAGTGGGTTTTACGGCTGCCGTGACAGATGTGCTTTCCGAGCGCGCAGCGTCAGGTGTACCTGCAGGCGACAATACAGCTGTTGACGATGATGAACTTTGTACAGTTGTAAAGAACTGGTCATAGAAGTTATTCAGGAAACAGAACAGCTCATTGCGGTAAGCCACATACTGCGAACGCAGATCATTGAAATCGCACCGGGCAAGAATATCGTCCGCACTTGATGTTCCCTGCAAACGAACCGCAACCACGTTGAAAGGAAGGTTGAATTGTTTTTTGAGATTGTTGAGGTTCGTGATAACCGTATTGAAATCTTTTGCAATCGCACCTTCGATTCGCAGGAAATTGAATTGGTCGAGATCATAAAATAAAGGAGTCTGGATCGGGTCAATCGGTGCGGTTTGATTGTTTGATTGGTTTCCATAAGCCACAACCGGATATTCACCACCGGATTTTTTATCACGTCGAATGTTTTCGAAGTTCCAGAATCTTTCCAGTTTTCCAAGTTGCGGATCAATATCATCTATTCGATAATAATACGGAATGGAACGTTCTGAAAGTTTCCCGTGCTTCTCGTAGCTCGGAGTAATCAGTGTCGGTGGCAATGCGGAAATATTGTGTTGATGAATGCGGTTGATGTCAAACATGCGCACCATCAAAACCATCCTGTTGAAATAACATACAAGTTCGGCTTGGGCAAAACGCTGTTCGGGAGTAAGTGGAATCCCAACAAAATCATCGCGGTAAATGGATGGTTTGTCAGGATCTACAGGAATCGCTTCACCAAGTACAAGATGCATCGGGAATAGCCGTGTGTCAACACAGCAAGCCGACATGAGTTCGAATGCAGCATCACGGAACTCATCGTAAGCGAGAATCAAGTCCCTGAGGAAATCATAAAAATATTGTATGCCGAAATAACTGGGGCCGTTCGTCACGCTGTTCACTCCATCCATGATTTCATTCCAGATATTCAGGTTTGGAATCTGTGTATCGAGGAACGGATTTACATTGTTGTAAATGTCCTGCAGGATAGGTTGGAAAATGGTGTAGCACTGGCGAAGTACAGGCAGCAAATCCTTTATGTCGGAAGGATTGCGTTTGTAAACACTGGCTGCGGAGTTCCTGAAATTCTGCGAGAAGGTGAAATAATCCTTGCTGTTTGCCTGCAATGGATCAAAAAGCGGACGTTGCGAAAGAAGATCGGGGAGGTTGAATTTGTCAACGAAAGTGAGATCAAAAACTCCCGTATTTTTCAAAACGATATTCAACCCATCGATGGTGATGAGGAGTTTTCTCAATGTGAATGTCCGATTCAGTCCGGCAGAATCACAACTTTTTCCGAGACAGGAATCATTGCTGACATCAACCATTTCCAAAAAGAGCATCACCACTTTTTTATCGTGGTTCGAGGTTCCAGCCACAAAAGTCGGGTCGAGCGGTTGCACCACTTCTGTCGGCATCGGTACATAATCCGAGCGCAGCAATTCCCACAAGGGAACCTGTGCATTGGTTGTTGTATCAATGAATGGGGAATACGGCAGCGTAGGCGGCAACGTATACGTGCGGTATTTTGTAAACTCACAGTCGCCTGTTTCAATCAGGTAACCTTCGGTCGTAATTCCGGTCCCTGCGGAAATGGTCAGCTTGTTGGTGACCGAATCATAATTCTGTTCGAGTCCGCAAACGGTACCGACGCCTATCAGCCTCATGTTGGTGAGACGTGTTTGCTGATCGAGATAAGTTGCAAGTTCATTGAGTTCTGAGCTGGTCAGGACCTGGTTGTTCTCGAAAACCGGATAAATGTTTAGAATGGAGTTGCTCATATTTAAAAGCTTAATTTTTTAAAGATTGCCTAATACTGTACTATTGAGAACGATTGCATTTTCCGGTGTAGGGTCTGTACTCGAATCGGAATTGCAATCGTGTAATATTCCTTCTGGATAAACAGAACGGAGTTCCGTCAATACCTTTATGAATTCATTCAATGCCACTGAAACTCGTGCAGGGTCAGGATTCTCTTTTGCATTTTCCAAAAGCCATCTCTTGTATTTCACTTCGAAATCTCCCATCTGTTTGCAATCAATCCAGCAAACATTGAGAACGAGGTGGGCCGGACATTCAAGCCGCAATGTGCGGTCAAAGAATGTGCGGAAATCCTGATTGAAGAAACGTCCCTGCCAAGCGGGTAACACAATCGACACAATGAATGAATACGGATCATCGAATTGGCAGAAGATGCAATCGTTTCGAAGTTCAATCGGAAGGAAATCATCAACGATAACGGCCACTCTTGTGTCAAACGTGATTTTATACTGGTTGCCGCCAAGCGACAGGAAACCTGACATGTGGAACCGTCCGTCATTTTCTTCCTCGAAAGAATTCGTAATGATGACATCCCCATTTGCAGGGGCGACAAAAAACGGATCCATTACCGTAATTGTATCCATGTTCACTCCACTGACGGATTGGATTGTCAATGTTTTCGAATATTGGAGATTGCCAATGATTGAAGCGTCGGGAATTGTTTCGTAGATTTTAATGACCGTATTCACACCATCGAATGTTGCCGAACGAATGGTGTAGGTATTGTCATTGAAAGGCGAACCCACTATGCGGATGGATTGCAACACTTGCACATCACCGGCGTAATTTCCCGAGAATGAAAATGTTTTATTGACGGGATCAACATTGCTCAATGCGAACTGTTTCAGGAAAGTCGCCTTTCCAAGCTGCACAACCGTTGAATCAAGCGTAAGTGTTTGCAATGAACCGACACTTGAATTCGCCGTGACTTGGAATGTCTTGTTTCCCAAGTCACCGATCAAATAAGTGATGATCACAACACCATTTGCCGGAGAAACAAAGAAGGAATCGGTGAATGAAATCATATCCAGATTCGATCCACTGACAGATTGGATGGTGTAGGTTTTAGAATATTCCAGATTGCCTGCCACTGTTGCATCCGGAATTGTTTCGAAAACGGTGACTTCTGTCGTATTCGGTCCGGAATGATAAACAGCTGCTGTGATCGTGTAGGTTTTGTCGTTGAACGGTGAGCCGACAATACTCATCGGTTGGGGGGTAATGATGTCACCGACAAAATTTCCAGAGAAAGTAAATGTCCTGTTCAGCGTATCAACTGCAGTCAATGCAAATGGTTTGCTGAAAGTCACCTGTGCCGACAATGCTGGATTTATCAATTGATTGTTGTTGGCTGCGGAAATTGCGGTCGGAGGTCCCAGCATGTTATATTTCGGCCGCAACAGCACATGTTCAATCACATGCATTCCTTCATGGCTGAAAAATTTTGCGTTTATCCAATCGGCAAGTTCCTGTGCAGCGAGTTCATCGGCACCGGGCTTGATGTAGAAAATGTTATTGGAAATATTGTCAACGGCAACTATCGGTAACAGTTTGGAATACATCATGACTGTCGCACCGGGAGTTGTGGAAGGAATGGTTTCTTTCACATAAATGAGAGAATCGCTCACTCCGCTTGGAACAACTTTCACAACGGTATAATCACCATCATCCGGCAATGGGCTTATGGGTGGAATGTTTCCTGAATAAATGATCGTGATTTTTTCGCCGGGGAAAATAACACGTGAAAGGCTTTTGTCAACTGTAAAATAATTGTCGGCGGTATTTGCGTCAATCACATTCGGAAGCAACGCCGACATCGAAGCGCGCTTGTCAATGTCGAATCGGATGAAACCGTCACCAATGGGCGAGGGGATAGGTGTCGGACTGGGATTTGCATTGAAGACAAGCCGCTGTGGATTTGAAGGGTCAATGACAATCGATAATGCGGTATAATTTCCATCATTGCCGGTTGAATCCACTACCGCAAAATTATTGTCAGGAGAGGAGAGTCCGGAAATCGCGACGAGAATACTCTGGATGAACTGATTGAAATCCTCTTCGAAACTTGTTGCGATCACATCACCGCAATTGTTCACAACGGTGAAAACCTCACTCATCGGATTCGTGATATCGAAGGCGTAACGATAATTTTTAATATCGGATGCCGTGCGCAACATGTCCATGATGAGACGATCCTTATTTGCCGCAGCCTGTTCTGCAAGTGAAGCGGGATCGGTTTCATCAATCAAACCTTCAACCTGACCGGTAAGAAGTGATTTGGCATTGTCAGGATCTCCATCCGTTAACGTAAAATGATAGGTGTATTCCGGTGGACAAGGAGGAATGGTTTGGAATGTAGGATCGTTTACTGCGAACGTGACATACTTCTCCATGAAGCATTCGAAATTGTAACGGTTCGATTCCGGATTGTTGTAGAACTCATCCAGGAAAATCGGAATGATCACGTTGTTGATCGTGTCACTGATGCTGCCAGTGCCGGTGAGAGTACTGTAATCAGGGGATGGATTCACACCGATTGCCACACCATTGCAGGAAATTGTAAAATGGAAAGGCGCAACAATTCCGGAAGGAGGATTGAGCGGATCGGGAATCGGTGTGTTGTTGATATCGTAAATGGTATACTGTTCGGGTTGCGCTCCATTCAAAACCAATTGCTCCATTCCCAATTGAGCGGCAAGATGCGTCGGGAAACCGGTTGTGTTATAATTTGCACTGTAAACGTAATGGACGGTTGGAGTTGGAAATCCCCCATCGTTCACATCGAGATAATAGGCATCGGCTGTTGGTCCGACTACGATATCGAATTTTTTTCCGAATGCAAGTTCACTTCCATCGGGTTTGTCAACCCCACACAAATAGGAAACCCGTCTTTCCAATCCTGAAATATTATCGATGCTCCAGATTTCACATGGTTCCTTGTAATCAAAACCGGTATCGCGTGCAGAGCTGATCAGCGGATAATTATTGAGGAAAGCGAGTTTGTCCTGAATGAGATCGGCGGGAGCTTTTGGTCCGTCGATTTCATACACGAGCATTGCATAATCATTGAATGACTCTGCAAATCGAGCCATCAAATGATCAAGGAAACGATTGCGGCGACTGAGGTAAGTGGCTTGATCTTCCGTCATCGCCTGCAAAATGGCCGCTGCATTTGTCGGATCGGCATAAAGCGGAAATGCATCGGGTACAAGATTCAGAAGCGACTGTGAGAAATAGGTTTTGTTGATGACAGGATCGCCATTGATATCTTTGGCATCGTTCATGGAAAACAAATCCTTCACATGGAAAAGTTGTGAGAGATAATTGGCAAGCAACTGTTCAAAGAATATCAGGTAACCTTTCAACTGTTTGGCTTGTGCCTGACGCATTACATCGGCGGTTGCAGGCAATCCGGCAGTACTGATTCCATACACCAATGGAAATTCTTCCTGTATGCTGTAATAATTTTCAATGTCCTTGTATTCGCCGGGCGGCAAATGAATGTCATCATCCGGATTTTCAATTTTCTGCGGACGATCTGCGGCTTCCAATTCCACCAATATTTCATTCGCCTTTACAGAATTCGCACGAAAAGGCAATTGATCCTTGTAGAACAATAATTTTGAATGTTCAACGGAAAGGCGCGGCACGTAATTTTTTTCGATCGGAATATCCAAACACCATTTAACGGTTTCGGTAGGGATATTGTCAAGATTGTCAAGCACGATGTTGGCGATCTGGATGCTTTTTATGGCAACCACACCGGGAACATCCATGATGATATTGATGAGATCGGAAACGTGGATTGTCTTGCGGCGTTCGGTAAGGGTCAACTCATCATCGTCGATAAAACCGTGTTGCAGCAATGGACCTTCAAATATCTGATCGGTGGTTTTTCCTTTCGCATACATTTCCTGCAAGCTGTAGAAAAACACAATCGGGTCGAGGAAGCGTTCCACCACATGATAGATTTGCGCCTGAACGGTTTCAAGAACAGCATCGTTGGTGACATCAATCTCTGCACAAAGTGCAATCTCATCCACCTTGATCGCATTGTAACGGAAGAAATCCTCTCCGAGATTCCGGTTGGCCATCAGTCTTGCATGAACGGCTGCGAGAATCTCATTGATCTTCAAAACCTTTTTCTGGTAAAGTGCAATCAATCCATTTGTCGAGTCATAAATCACTTTGTTCAACTCATAGTCAATGGCTGACGTATCAACGTTATTGATGAGATTGAAAGACATCGCCACCCATACATCCTTGCTCGGCAAGAAACCATAATTGTCAACGGTATATTGTTCGGGCAGATCCACAAAATCAAGTGTCACGCCTCTCATATTTGCCTTGATGCTTGCCGGATCATTCCAATCGACAGCAGGGTCATCCCATCTCGGGAATTCCAATTCCATCGTGATGCTTGTCCCATTGAGTGCTGACGGAAGTTGTGCGGTAACACCGGGAGGCAAAAACGTAGGAGGGTTGGTTGGATCGTGTACGAAATAAAGTTTGAGCGTACTGTCAAGTGTATTCTCATTCAAGTCGCCAAGCGCTTCGCATGAACTGAATTCCAATAAAACATTATAAAGGACTTTCGGTTGTGAACGGGCAACGGTGGGATTGGGTTGTGTATAGCTTAGTGTCTTGTTTACTTCATCAACATAAAAAGGAATCTCATTGTCGCTGGAGATTTCTATCCACGCATTTTGTACACCCACGAATGGGCAATTCGGTGGATCTGTGCTTGGTATTTCCACATCGATCATCAGTTTCCGGTAATCGTTGAAAGTCACCGGATAGTTCGGCATGATTTCTTTCGCAGCATAAAAATTGCGAATGTCTTCCGGCGCATTCGGATCGGTCGTGAGAATATCCTTGATATTGTAATTTGTGCGATAACCCAAATCGGTTATTGCATAAGACAGCATTTCGAGTATGGTGATGCCGGGATCGTGTATATTGTCATCGGTCCATATATTTCCCGAAAGATCCTGGATGAACTGCAATCCGGAGGCGCGCAGTAAATCATACTGCATGCTCTTGAACGGCGGCGGTAATTGCGATATGGTAATGCTTTCGGCCATAATTAGTAAACTTTACTTCTTAAGAAATCAATCATCAGTTATTTTTCAGTTCGTGTTCCGAATTGTGCGAAACACCATTTCCCTGTTCCAGCTGCATGCGTGCCTGTTGCTGTATTTTTTCAATCAGCGTATTCACTTGGTTATAGGGAAGATTGGCCAAAGCGCGAAGTATGGTATTGAGCTCGTTGATGTTCAGGTTGATGTTCAGGTCTTTCTCTTTCATGGCATTTGTTTTTATCGTTCAACAAAAAGTTTCGGTTATGGGTGTGGAAGCAACAAACCGAGATTGATGAGTTTCGCTTCGATGTCATTCAAGCGTGAACGCATGTGGTCAATCAGCGCGTTTGTATTTGCATCGCTCGTATTTGGAACCGTAAGGTCATTCGCAGGTTGGATTGGCCCTTGCTGGAAAAGTTGTATTACAGTACCATCCCCATTCATGACATTGAATGCTGAAATGGTTGTGCTTGGCAACTCGTCGGAAAATATCTGGATGCCTGTGTTGGTTGTTGTTCCCGGTGCGCCAAGGGGAGCAACACCACTTTGGATCGCAAGTACATTCGTGCCGCTATTGCCCACAAGTGAATGCCCATTTAGGTTTCCAATGACAACGTTGCTGTTGATCACCGCTCCAATGTTTGCATTCACGTTTGTCTGTCCGGTGACATTCGCAATATAAAGTCCAACATTGTTCGCAGCCGGATTCGTACTCCATTGGCCGGAAGTGCTGATCTGGAGTCCTATTCTTGACAATCCAACATCGGAAAGAACGGTTGCCGCTTCGGAAGTGATCACTGCCGCTGCATTGTTTGCACTGAAATTTGTTCCGCTTTCATCGACAACCAACGCACTGCTTGGATTGTTCACGTTGATACCCACACGTGCGTCGGTGAGATCAGGCTTGTAATAAATGGTACCCGCGACGGCTCCTGTATTCCACAGGGTATCCGTAACTGTTTTTGAAGTGGTGAGTGATACCCATGACCCATTTTGGAAAACCTGAAGATCGGGTGTGGTTGGCGGAACGGTGGAAGGGGCATGCCAACGGACGGTTCCTTGAGCCGGTGAAACAGTTGATGTATCACCGAAAGTGATGGCACCGTTCAATGCATTCAGGTCCAAACGTTCGATCGGGGTTTTTCCCAAACCGATACTGCCATTTGCAGAGATGATGGTCTGGTTGGCGATCGGGAAACTGCTTTGGAAAACAGTATCACCACCCAAAGGTTGGATATTCAATGTGGAGGCAGAAACATTGATGACTGTGCTTCCGGGAACGTATTCGGAATCACGCGCCTGGATTTCATGACTGTCAAGACCGAGGTTGAGACCGATCGTGGGACCTACAACGACTATCCCTGTATTTTCCGCAAGGGCAATATTGCTTTGTGGATCGCTTTGCGCTCTCGTAACTTGAAGTGTAGCGGTTGGATTCGGTTCA
>CAYMZV010000047.1:0-19932 GCA_964394965.1 uncultured Chryseobacterium sp. | reverse complement strand
AATCATGAAGAGGAATCCGGCGACGGCGAAATTCTGTGCGGGGAGAATGGCGATGATGGAAAAGAAGAGAAACCAAACCATGACGGAGACGCCTTTTTTTGTCTTGAGTGTGGAAGTGCCTGCTCCCGACAAAAACCGTCCGCTTGCCACGAACAATAAAATGCCGATCATGAATGAAAGGAAATAATATTCAACGGGAAGTTTCAGGAAAAAATCGCGGTGATGAATCGGATTCAGGATTACATTTTGTGTAACGGAATGCAATTGGTCGTGCCAGAAAAAATAAACTCCGGCGTAAATCGGCGCAACGGTTGAACCGAGAATGAGGATGATCCATTCCCTCCAGATGAAAGGGCGTAAAATGAGAATGGCTACAATTGCAAACAGCAGAAAAACGATGGATGGCAAATAGAAAAGCGAAGCGATGCCGATGAGGATTCCCGAATTGAAAACAAGCCCGAACGCCCTGTCGACCCGATAGGTTCCCAGCAAAAAATGCAACGCCCCGAGCAGAAAAATTCCGGCGAGATGTTCGGGATGGAACCAAAGCAATCTGGGAGTGCAGGCGGAGAGCACAATAAACAAAAGAGCCGGAAGCCAAGAGCGTTTGGTGAGGATGTGGTGTTCGTGAATGATGTAGTTGAGCAGGAATGCCTCGCCCAGCGAAAAAATAAATCCGAGCAGGACACTCGTGAACGGATGCGCACGAAGAAAAATATCGAGTCCGGAATAAAAAGGCATGTAAACCATTTCCGCCGGTGCCGAAGGACTGATAAAGCCGGGCAGCCACAAAAGAATCCCGAGTAATGGAATGAGGATTAAGGAAAACGGGGAGTTGGCCCTGATGGTACGGATGAACACACTGTAAAAGTAGGGATTAAGGGAGGAAATGGGTAATTGGGGTGATTGGGGTGTTGAGGTAATTGGGGTAAGCAGGATTTTATGTGTTGAATAATTCCGAGTCCTTTAATTACCGCAATTAACCAATCACTTTTTTCCCCGCTTTTTCCTTTTTGTGAATTTCAATGAATTGCTAACTTTGTCCCGAATCTAAAAAAACACTTTTATGCACGAAACAGGACCTTGGTGGGATTTCGGAGATTTTTGTTGGAAATGTTTTCATGGACTTGAATGGACATACGAACACATCACTCCCAACAAATTGTTCATCACCGCAGCATTCATCTGCTTTGCCTGGTGGATAAAAATGCAGAACGACTTCAACAAGAAAGCTGTAAAAGAAGGAAAATACAAATAGCCCCTTCCTTTTCCCAGCTTATAAAATAGGTACAACTGAAAATGTGCTGATGTTTCAAATCATCAGCACATTTTTTTTATCCGACGATTGCTTCCTGATTTTTTGAATTGACCGAAAGTTTTCCCCGCGCCCCACGTCTAAATCATAAATACGCGCTCAATCATGAAAAAACTAACCCTCCTTTTCTGCACGTTGCTGACTGTTTCCTTTTCCGCAACTGCCCAATTGACTCCCGAAATCACTTCGTGGGTTGTCAATACAACGAGTGCCGTCGGCTACAACAATATTCCTTCCGATGTGCAAATCGTACAGTATTCCGCAACACAGGTTTATGTGAGTTGCACTTGTATTCCCGGTTACAGCATTGGTCCGTGGCAGAACAATCCGAACACACCGAGCAACCAGAATTTCGTTTACAAGATCACACGCATGCCCACACAGAACCTGTCAACGGCCATTGCCACTCCGCTTGGACACACGGGTGTTTGGTCGAATGGCGTTTCCGTTTTCAATGCGGAAGATGGAATGAGTTATAACAATGCCGGTGTATGGAATCGCAACGCCTATTATTACGAAGGAATCAGTTTTGACAATTGCCTCGGCCATCCCGCACCCAATGGCGAATACCACAATCACGTCAATCCGAAATGCCTGTATAATGATGCGGACAGCTTGAATCATTCCCCGATCATCGGTTATGCCTTCGACGGCTTTCCGATTTACGGTGCATACGCTTACACGAATACAAACGGAACAGGCCCGATCAAAAGGATGAAGAGTTCCTACGTGTTGTCTTCCAATACAACCCGCACGAATGGTCCGGCAGTGAGTGCAACCTATCCGGCCGGATGTTTTTGCGAAGATTACATTTACACAGCAGGTTCCGGCGATCTCGACATTCACAATGGAAGATTTTGTGTGACACCGGAATATCCGAATGGAACCTATGCTTATTTCGTAACCATTGACGCCCAACTCAATCCGGTTTACCCTTTTGTAATCGGACCGACCTATTATGGAACCGTTCAATCGGGAAATACCGGACCGACTGGCGGGCATGTTACGATTACGGAAACAACAACCGTTTATACGCCAACTGGAATTTCGGAAATCACGAATCCGACAATCAAGTTCCAGGTGATGCCGAATCCGGTGGAAGATTATGCTTTCATTTATATGGATCCCGGCAGCAAGAACAACCTCACCGGAAAACTATACAATTCACGCGGACAACTGTTGCAAACCATCGAGAACATGCAACCCAGCATTGCGTATTCGCTCGACATGACAAGTTATCCTTCCGGAATTTATTTGTTTACTTTGGAGAATGGCGATTCGAAAGTGACCCAGAAAATCATCAAGTCGCGGTAATGAAGAATTGAATTCCTAAAAATAATTGTTTGAAAAAATTCGCTCGATACATTTTCAGTATGGCAATCCTCGTGGTTGCCATACCGTTTTTAGGAATGAACCTGAAAAATTCAGGCGGCAATGTTGTGATTGACATTTCGGATTATGTCGGGAACTCGCTACTGAAATTGGATTCCGCCCATTACACCAATGCGCTCGGTCAGGATTTCACCGTGACGAATTTCAAATATTATGTCGGCAATTTCCATTTGAAAAATGACCGCGGGAAAGAATTCGTTTCCGACAACTATTTTTTGGTGAAAGCGGATGATGTCGCCAGCCAGAGTTTTTTCCTTTCAAATATCCCTGCCGGAAATTACGTTTCCATGAGTTTTGTATTGGGCGTTGACAGCCTGAACAATTGCAACGGCGCCCAATCGGGTGACCTTGATCCGGTGAATGGAATGTTCTGGTCGTGGAATACAGGATATATTTTTTTGAAACTGGAAGGAAAATCGCCGGCATCGAAATCAACGGGAAATATTTTCGAATATCATATCGGCGGATATAAATCACCCAACAATTGCATTCGCACCGTGACGATCGATTTGAAAAAAACACCTTTGGTGATTCAATCGGGAAAGTCGGGCGAGATCGGTTTGAAAGCGGATGCTGCAGAAGTCTTGAAAACACCCATTACCATCGATTTTTCGCAACTCTCTTCCGTCACTGATTTTCACTATGCGACAACCATTGCGGATAATTACAAGGACATGTTCAGTTTGTTGAAAGTGCAGAATGAAAAATAAATATTTCCCTGTCGCGATATTTTCTTTCGGAATCATACTGCTCCTGAACAGTTTTTCTCCGGGCAATGATTATTTCCTGATCACGAAAAAAGATGTTGAGTTGAAAATCCCGAAAGGATTTCCCAAACCGTTTTATGATTTCAGCAAGAATAAACTCACGCCCGAAATATTTACACTCGGACGGAAATTATTTTACGATCCCATCCTTTCCAAAGACAGTTCCATTTCATGTTCCAGTTGCCACCAGCGCATTGCCGCATTCGCGCACATCGATCACGCGCTCAGTCACGGCATAAACGGCTTGTTCGGAAAGAGAAATGTTCCCGCATTGCAAAATGAGATTTTCCGCGATGCGTATATGTGGGACGGTGGCGTGAACAATCTCGAAGTGCAACCGATCAATCCGATTACGAACCCGATCGAGATGAATGAAAAACTGATTGATGTTGTGGCGAAGTTGCAGCGCAATCCGGAATATGAAAAACTTTTCAAGATGGCTTTCGGAGACACACTCATTTCTTCGGAACGTTTATTGAAATCACTCACGCAATTCACCGGACTGATGATTTCTGCAGATTCCCGTTACGACAAGTACAAACGGGGAGAGGATACACTTTCGAAAAGTGAAATCAGCGGCATGAAAATTTTTGGTGAACGTTGTGCCAATTGCCACAGTGGAGAATTGTTTTCAGACAATTCTTACCGAAGCAATGGATTGAAGCCCGATACTTCGCTGAAAGATCTGGGACGCAGTGCAATTACCGGATCGGCAACGGACAATTACAAATTCAAGGTGCCGAGTTTGCGCAATGTGGAAATGACTTATCCGTACATGCACGATGGAAGATTCCGGAATTTGAATCAGGTGCTGGATTATTATGCGGCAGGAAATTTTCCCAATGAGAATGCGGATAAAAGTTTGGAAAAAACAGTTGGCATGACGCAACAGGAAAAATCGGATGTGGTTGCGTTTTTGAAAACATTGACGGATAAAACCTTTTTGTATGATCGGCGGTTTGCTGATCCGAATATGCATTGATGAAGTTGGAACGTTTGTAAGGTGCCGATTCAAATTATTCCGAGTTCAGGATTTCAACCTGACCATGCATCTCATCATTTCATTTTTCAAAATGCATTCCACGCACCAACCTTGCGGATCAATATCGGGTTGTGCGATCAATTGTTGAAATGCCTCACCGATTTTCGAAAGGTTGTTCTTGAAATCGGGAACCAAGATGGAAATGTAATTTCCTTTTTTTATGACCAACTCTTCCATATCGAGTTTCGCCAATTCGCCTTTTCCCAATTCTGTGGCGGCCGATTTGTAAACGATGACACCTTTTTCATTGGGACGCGACAATCCGAAATATTTTCGTTGAATCGAAAAGGGAACCATCTCATCCAGTTTCTCATGCACAGCCATGACACCATCGGGAAAAGAGGTTGCCGTTATGCAAAACACGACAATGTCATTTTCCAGAATATATTTTTCCATCACGGGATATTTTTATTTTTTCTTCGGTTGCTTGAATTCCTTCACATTTTTAAACGTCGCATAAATCGCCATGGCATGACCGTGACCCAAATCGAAATCCCTTTTCAGCCACGCAACAATTTCGCCCGCTTTCACGTCTTCTTTCAACAACCCTTTTTTCTCCGCGATCTTTTTGAAATCCGCAGGGGGGGGGGCCGGTTTTTGAGTGGATATTATCGATGTAAGCCTGAAATGACATTTGGGTTGCTAGCGATGAGCGAATAGTATTTGGAATAATTCAAAACTCAGCATTCAAAATTCAGAATTATTTCCCGTCATACGCTTCCTGCAAAAGTTTGGAATCAATCTTGTTCATCTTCAACATCGCCTGCGTTACGCGATTTGCCTTTTCACGGTCCTTGTCGCCCATGAGTTCGCCGAGGATTTTCGGAATGATTTGCCACGACAAGCCATATTTGTCTTTCAGCCATCCGCATCTCGATTCTTCTCCACCCTGCAAAAGTTTTTCCCATAATTCATTCACTTCCTCCTGTGTTTCACAATTGACGAAAAAAGAAATCGCCGGAGTGAAACTGAAATGCGGTCCGCCGTTCAACGCATAGAATTCCTGTCCCTCGAGATTGAATGTGGCGCTGAAAACTTTTCCATCCGGTCCACGGGCAACATTTCCCGCTTTTGAATTCTTGAAAATGGAGCAATAAAAATTCATTGCCTCTTCCGCCTTGTCGTTGAACCATAGGAATGGAACGATTTTCGGTCCGCTGATTTTTGTCATTTCTGTTTTTTTATTTGTGCAAAATTAAGCCAATTGTAATTGCAATGGCATAAATATAAAAAGAGGCCGCCTCTCCCGTGACGACCTCTTCAATTTCCATGCAAGTTGCCCGGCAGGAAATTATTCGGCAAAAATTAAACACTCCCTTTATTCTAAAAACTATTTCTTTTTTTCAATCATCCGGGTTTTAATGTGTGATTGAAATGAGTTGTGATGAAAATGAATTTCCGTTTTTCCCGCGCAACAGGTAAATCCCGGTGGCAAGACCGACTGTTGAAATCTGTGCATTTGCCGAGGTTGGCTTTACACTTGAAATCACATGTCCGGCCAAATCGCACAATTCCACGCTATCCAGCATTGCCACTGTCTGAATATTTATTTCTGCATTTGCAGGATTTGGAAAAATACCCATGGCTTTTTAGTTGATTTCCCGGTTTTATTAACCGGC
Organism: uncultured Chryseobacterium sp.; assembly: GCA_964394965.1. Classification (GTDB taxonomy): domain Bacteria; phylum Bacteroidota; class Bacteroidia; order Palsa-965; family Palsa-965. The sequence continues at coordinate 13,797 of CAYMZV010000047.1, read as the reverse complement.
CTCATCAGACTATTACGAAGCCAAAAAGCCGGGCGTTGGGTGGGTTTGAAGATTTTTTAATTTTTTTGGAGAGAGTGCATTACCCCTGAAATCAGGGGGATTCCGACAGTCAGGACAAGGTGAAAATGGGAAAGACCTTTTGGATGATAAAAAAAGAAGAGGCTACCCTTCTCCTCAGGATAGCCTCTTCAAGTTGGGTCGCTTTGTTCTGAAGTTTTCATTTCCGGTTTTCCCTACGGTTTGAGCGGCAGAACAGAACGATATATGGAAGTTTACCATACAAAGGAACCGATTGAAATCGTCGGACTTTGTTTTTTTTCGATGCTTGTCCGTGTTTTTTCGATTGTCTGATGAATAGCCGCTGAAATCAGTAATCGTTTCAACCGTTGAAGGAATGCTGAATGAAAAGGAATTCCTGAAAACGCAATATCCATCCGCACATCACTAATTATTAATTTTTATCAGCACACGGGCAAATCGGCACATCGGCAAATTATCTTTGATCCATGAACATTCTCCTATTAGGAAGCGGCGGACGTGAGCATGCATTCGCCTGGAAACTTTCGCAAAGCAAAAAACTTTCCAAACTTTTCATCGCCCCCGGTAATGCGGGCACAGCCCTGTGCGGAACAAACGTGCACATGTCCGCGACAGATTTCAACGCCATCCGGAATTTTGTTTTGTCACACCAGATAAATATGGTGGTTGTCGGACCGGAAGATCCATTGGTAAAAGGCGTGCATGATTTTTTTCTGGCGGATGAGTTGCTGAAAAAAATTCCGGTGATCGGTCCACAGAAAGCGGGTGCGCAATTGGAAGGCAGCAAGGATTTTTCAAAACAATTCATGATACGCCACAGCATTCCCACTGCGGCTTATGAAACTTTTACGAAAGAAAAATTGAACGAAGGTTATGCCTTTCTCGAGAAATTGAAACCGCCTTATGTTTTAAAAGCGGATGGATTGGCAGCGGGAAAGGGAGTTGTAATTCCACACAACCTCACCGAAGCGAAAGCGGAATTGAAAGCGATGTTGGCCGATGCAAAGTTCGGTGATGCAAGTTCGAAAGTGGTGATCGAGGAATTCCTGCAGGGAATCGAGCTTTCCGTTTTTGTATTGACCGACGGCAATTCCTATAAAATACTTCCTGCCGCAAAAGATTATAAAAGAATCGGCGATGGCGACACCGGATTGAACACCGGTGGAATGGGTGCTGTTTCTCCCGTTCCATTTGCAGATGGTGATTTCATCAAACGGGTGGAAGAGCGTGTGATCATTCCAACGGTTGAAGGTTTGAAAAAAGACGGCATCCCCTATGTCGGATTCATTTTCATTGGATTGATGAACGACAATGGCAATCCGAAAGTGATCGAGTACAATGTGCGCATGGGCGATCCCGAAACGGAAGTGGTGCTTCCAAGAATAAAAAGCGATTTGCTGGAAACGTTTATTGCCGTCTCCGAAAAAAAACTTTCCGATTTCAAATTCGAAATCGATCCGCAAACCGCCACGACAGTGATGATGGTTGCAGGCGGTTATCCGGGCGACTATCAAAAAGGTAAAATCATTTCCGGATTGGAAAATGTGAAGGATGCAATTGCATTTCACGCGGGAACAAAAAACGAAGGGGAGAATGTATTGACCAATGGCGGAAGGATCATTGCATTCACCGCGCTCGGCAATTCGATTGGCGATGCGATAAAAAAATCCTATGCAGCGGCGCATGAAGTGAAATTTGAGAATTGTTATTTCCGGAAAGACGTCGGGCAGGATCTGATGAATTGGGGAAAAAAATAAAAGCCGCCCCTTTCGGAACGGCTTTTTGCAAACGCCGCGTCAGGGTTCACGCGTGATTGCCAGTTTCACGGATTTCATTTCCGGTTCACTGTAAATATCCTTGACCGCAATATTTATTTTCTTGCATGACAAATGTTCAACAATAGTTTTGCATCCACCATCCTGTAATTGGGTATGTTTTCAGTGGAGCGGATTTTTCCGACAGCCAATAAAAAAAGCCCCGCATTGTTGCAGGGCTGAATGATTTTTCAAGACTCGAATTATTCTTTCACGAAAATCAGCGATCCGGAATTGATGCAATATCTTTTTCCGGTTGGCGGTGGACCATCATCGAAAACATGTCCCAAATGCCCTCCGCATTTTCTGCAAGTCACTTCCGTGCGTTCCATGCCGTAGGTGTTATCGGGCGTGTACACCACTGCAGTGGAATCCCATGGCAAGGAAAAACTTGGCCATCCGCAACCCGCATCGAATTTTTCATCCGATGAAAAAAGTATTGCACCGCAGCCCGCACACTTATAAACCCCTTTTTGGTGATTGTCCCAGTATGCGCCCGTGAATGCGCGCTCGGTTCCTTTTTCACGCAGGATGTTGTATTGTTCGGGTGTCAATTCCTTTTGCCACTCCGCATCGGTCTTTACCACTTTTGTTGTGTCCATGATTTTATTTTTTGATGAATCTGCAGATGCGGTTTGTTTCGCAGGTATTGTGTCGGGTGTTGCACAACCCATGAAAATCGCCAGTAAGAATGTCGTTGGGAAAAGCATTTTCATTTTGTTTTGTTTCCAGAATATACGTGGCGGTGCAAAGTACGGATTGCCATACAAAGATCGTGAATGTTGAAGAATGTTAAAATGATTCGGCAATTAACCCGACAGCTATTGGGAGGCAGATTAATAATGGAAATATGGAGATCAAGCTCGCCTTGAATAATGCGTTTTTCAATTTTTAATCATTAATCTGCACATCATCAATTATTCTTGTTCAACAGCACTTTATATTTCCCGACCGTCAGAATCGTCCTGTCGTTTTCATGGGCCAAATGCAGATTTGAACCTGTTGCCTGACCCAATGCATTCACTGCACTGCTTGTCAAATCGAATCCGGTTACATCCTTGCTGGAATTTTTATTTTGTGCAACGGCTGTATAAACTGCATCGTCCTGATCACCATTTACGTTTGCGGAGTGATCCAATTTGTTTTTCATCCAACGCATCGCAAATTGCCCCGGAGTGATTCCATCCGATTCCGATTGTTTTTCGGCAACACCTGTCACTTGCACGGCATTGTAATAAGCCCCTGAAAAATCCACTTGCTGTTCATTCGTTGTGTTCAGCGATTTGGTTTTCCCATTGAAGGCGATTGCAGTGAATGAAGATGGGTCGTCAGCAATGGCAGTTCCATTTTTCGGATGGATGGAAATCGGAATCAAACTGTTTTTGTGACGGTTGTTTTGTGCAAGGACATTGTCCTTTTGCGAATGGATGGAAATCGGAATGATGCTGTTTTTGTGACGGTTGTTTTGCGCAAGGGCATTGTCCTTTTGCGAATGGATGGAAATCGGAATGATGCTGTTTTTGTGCCGATTGGAACTTGCAAGATTGTTTTTCAACGAATCCTGATTGGCAGAATCGCCATTCGGCAAAACTATTGGATTGCTGTTTTTATTTGAAGCGTCTTTGTTTGCAACCGGATTTCCGTTCGATGGCGCAACCGGATTGTTTCCAGAAAGTCCCCACCAGACAATTCCAATCAGCAAGGCAATGGCCGCTGCCGCTGCAAAACGAATGTTGGGTGTCCACCAGAAAAATCCACGGTCATTCCCTTTTCTCTTCAGCGAGGCTTTGTCTTCGAAAACAATTGAGGTGTCCGCCTGCACTCTTGTTTGTTTGTAAAGCGCGAATGATTTTTTCCATTCCGCATTTGCAGCAAGTGCCGCGGCAAAAACCTTTTCCTCTTCCGCGTTCAACAATCCTTCGAGATGTGAAATGGCAAGCTGCTCGAAATTTTCAGCCGTAACCGACAATTGTTTTTTCTTCAATGCATCTTTTCCCTCGAAAACGATTTCGGTTTCCGCCTGCAATTTTGTTCTTGAGAAAAGTCCGAATTCCTTTTTCAGTTCCGGGTGACTTGCAAGAAATGCATGGAACTGAATCATCACTTCAGCGGAAAGTTCGCCTTCGATTGCTGCGACAGCATATTCCGCAAAATTATTTTCATCAATGTGAACCGATTTTTTCAATGCGGATTTGTTTTCAAAAACAATTTCCCCTTCCGGTTCCAGAATGGTTTTACGGAGCAGATCAAGCTCATTGCGTTTTGCAGGATGTTTGGCAAGGAATTCCTCCAACTCTTTTTTCTCCCCGTCATTCAGTACATTTTCAACCTCACCCACAAAATACTCTTCGTAATTGGTTTCATCAATGCCGTCTGAAATCGCCACCGTTTTTTTCAAATCCGCTTTTCCCTCGAAGTTGATTTTATTGTCGGGCGAAAAGGAAACATCGGCATAACTGTCGAACACTTCACGCAGATCGGGATTCAAGACCAAAAAAGCGCGCAACTCCTCCACACTTTCTTTCGAAAGGTTTCCCTCGTAATAATCGAGGAACCAGGCTTCACAATTTTCGCGGTCGATCTTCATTTTATTTTTCCGGTCTCAAACTACTTTTTCTATGCTGCCAATGTAATTTTTCAAGAACGTCCTCGCGCGGAAAATATAAACCTTCACTTGCGATTCTTTCAATCCGCAGATTTCACCGATCTCTTCGTAGGAATACCCTTCGTAATCCCTCAGCAGCACAACCGATTTTTGAATCTCCGGCAATTTGTTCAACGCTTCATTCAGGATTTCCTTCAAGTCGGAATACTGGCGATTGTGCGACAGCGCAATCATCGGCGCCTCTTCCATTGTTCCCTGCTTTTTGTCCTTTCGCAAAACATCGATCATTGTTCGGTATCCCGTTGTAAACATATACGACTTCGCATTTTTCGCTTCCGTTTCGGAAACCTTGAGCCACATTTTCTCATAGGTATCCTGCACAATGTCTTTCGCCTTATCCTTGTCCTTGATGTTTTTCAGGATGAAACGGTACAGACTGTCAGCATATAAATCGACGCAGCGATTGTATTCTTCAATGGTCATGTTCGGTCGGGTATGTGCATAGGACGCGCAATCACATTCAATTGTTACAGCTAAATTAGGCTAATTCATTGCGAAGAAACCGCAACCTTATAAAAAACTGATTACCAGACAGTTTACTGCTGTTTCCGCCGTTTTTCCCTGCTCTTTTTTTCTTCATCAATCCCTCTCTGCCGCCTGCCACTTTTTTTCTGCCACTATTTTTTTTCACTCCCCGCGTGCATCAATCGCAATCGCCTGTGTCTCCAACCCGATTTTTGTATTGTCGAGATAAATGCTGCCGTCTGCCGTGATCACAAAAAAACCATCGTCGGAAGCCGTAATCTGAAATGCCCCGTCGATTTTCCGTTGATTGTATCTGTTCTTGAATACCATTCCACTCTTGTCCAAAACAAAATAATCATAACCCGAAGACGCAATGTCAACCGCACCCGGAACATCACCGATGTGCATTTCATTCCTGAAAACCGATCCGTCATCCGTTATCACATAATAATCGCCGCCGCCCGTTGCAATCGCAATCGCACCGATGATCGAGATGATGTTTTTCCCGTTCCTGAAAATCCGTCCGTCCGATTCCAACACAAACAGAACGGAATCATTCGCGGCAATGTCTATCGCACCCGGATATTTTGAAATCAACGAATCATTCTGGTAAACATCACCCGCACTTGTCAACACAAAAAATTTATTCTTGCTCGCCGCAATTTTCATCCCGTGATGGATCTGCGTCACCACCGCCGCATCCTTGTAAACCGATCCGTCGGCTGTCAGAACATAATACGAACCATTGTCGTCGTCATTTCTCCAGCTTCCCGTCAACAGCGAAATTGCCAGCAACAAAAAAATAATTCCCGTCCGCATTTTTTTTATTTAACCGAAAGATAGAAAGTAGAAAAACGCTTTCCAATTTTTGGAGGATGTGGAGCGGAAACATTTTCTTTTTCTACAGTCACCTCACCGGCTTTCCGCTGCAAGTCCGGCAACACACAAAAGCTCAAGGGTTGCAAACGCCCATGCACCCCGAAACCTTCAAGCCTTTCCAACGCACTTCGGGCTTTTCGCTTCAATCCGGGCTATTCCGGATATTATCTTTTCAAGTCGCCAATCGCCAATCAATAAAATGGCAATCCTTTACCGCTATCTTTGTTTTCCAAAACTATTTTTCCATGACTGATCACACCCAACACGGTTTCGGCACCAAGGCCATTCACGCCGGACAGGAACCCGATCCTACAACGGGAGCCATCATGACTCCCATTTATCAAACGTCAACTTACGTTCAGGAATCTCCCGGAAAAAACAAGGGTTATGGATATGCACGCGGAAAAAACCCGACGCGTGTTGCGCTTGAAAATTGTTTGGCGGCATTGGAAGGGGCGCAGTACGGTTTGTGTTTCTCCAGTGGAATGGGTGCCATGGACGCTGTCATAAAATTATTGCGTCCCGGCGATGAAGTGATTACGGGTGACGATTTGTACGGTGGTTCCTATCGCATGTTCACGAAAATTTTCGCGCATTACGGAATCAAATTCCATTTCATCAATCTCTCGAATGCGGAAAACATTCGCAAGCATACCAATGCAAATACAAAACTGATTTGGGTGGAAACGCCAACCAACCCAACCATGCAGATCGTCGATCTCGCGGCTTGTTCAGCCATCGCAAAAGAAAAAAAGATACTCTTTGCCGTCGACAATACATTCGCTTCGCCTTACCTGCAAAATCCCCTTGCGCTCGGTGCCGACATTGTCATGCATTCCGTTACAAAATACTTGGGTGGCCACAGCGATGTGGTTATGGGTGCGTTGGTCATGAACAGCAAGGAATTGTACGACCAGCTTTATTTCATTCTCAATTCCTGCGGTGCAAATCCCGGACCGATGGATTGTTTCCTTGTGTTGCGTGGTGTTAAAACACTACACGTACGAATGGACAGGCATTGTTACAACGGGAAAAGGATTGCAGAATTCCTGAAAACACATCCGCGCATCGAAAAGATTTATTGGCCCGGGTTCGAAGACCATCCGAATCATTCGATTGCAAAAAAACAGATGAAGGATTTCGGCGGAATGATTTCCATTGTGTTGAAAGGGTCGAATCTCGAAGACACATTCCGGATCGCCTCTTCGCTCAAGGTTTTTTCATTGGCGGAATCGCTCGGCGGAGTGGAATCGCTCATCAATCATCCGGCAACCATGACACACGCGTCCATTCCCAAGGAAGAGCGCGATCGGGTAGGGGTGGTCGATAATTTATTGCGTCTGAGTGTTGGAATCGAAGACGTGGAAGACCTTCTCGCCGATTTGAAGCAGGCGCTTAATTAACCTGATGACGGGATAATGTGATTTCTCAGGTTACATTTTTTAACAGCACAGCAACACATTGTCAAATCAACAGATCATTCCATGAACCATTTCTTCATCACCGGAACTTCCCGCGGAATCGGAAAGGCAATTGCAGAACAGTTGTTGCTTGATCCGAATAATTTTGTCACCGGTTTGTCGCGCACGTCGTGCATCGTACACGAGCGTTACACGCATGTGGAAATAGATCTTGCCGAAATTGGAAAAGTTTCCCGGTTCAATTTCCCGGTTTTGGAACAGGCGAAAAAAATTGCACTCATCAATAATGCAGGTGTTATCGGAAAAGTCCATTACGCCGGAAGAATGGAAGACGATTCCATTTTGCGTGCATACAATCTGAATCTCGTTGCGCCGACAATTCTCACCAATTCGTTTTTGGAATCCTATTTTTCAAATCCGGCGAAACAGGTGATCATCAATGTAAGTTCGGGTGCCGGAAAAAATGCGATCGATGGCTGGAGCGTGTATTGTGCCACCAAGGCCGGACTCGACATGTTTACGAAAACTGTGGCTGAAGAAATGAAAATATCCGGAAGGAAAAATGTTTTCATTTTCGCGGTCGCCCCTGGCGTTGTGGATACGGCAATGCAGGATGAAATCAGAACGGCTGCGGCTGCGGATTTCAGCCAGATCCAACGTTTCGTCGAATACAAAAAATCAGATCAACTTGCTCATCCCGACTTGGTTGCGGCTAAATATTTAGCTATCTTAGGGCTCCCCGAAAAATTCGCAGATGTTGTTTTTTCGGTAAAAGACATCTGAACCGAGAATCGTTTTAGTTACAAATACAAAAAAATTAAAGTACACCACCATGAAAGGGAAATTCACTCTACTCGTTGCCGCTGCTTTTTTTGCTGGCTCATCCATCCTTCGTGCGCAATCGGATAACACCACTTATCTGCATTGCGGAACGGATGAAGCGATTGCAAAAGTTTTTGCAGAGCACCCTGACCTTAAAGCTGATTTTGAAGCCCGCGATCAACTTGCCGCCCAACAAGACGCTTTTGATTTTCAGCATGGATACAACAGCACAACAGCGCGCAACAGCAATAACTCGGCGCAATCAAACCCTTCGTTCATTATCCCGATCGTGTTTCATATCATACACGATTACGGCTCCGAAAACATTTCGGATGCACAGGTCATTGATGAGGTGAGAATCCTCAATAACGATTACCGGAAATTGAACTCCGACACCACTGCCATCCGTCCCGCATTTCTTGGAATTGCTACCGATGCAAAAATTGAATTCCGTTTGGCGAATCTGGATCCGAATGGAAATTGCACCAATGGAATTGACCGTGTTTATTCCACGCAGACTTACATTGGAGATGACGGTTCCAAATTGAATCCTTGGCCACGAAATAAATACCTCAATGTTTGGGTGGTGAAAACGATTTCGAATGGCGCTGCCGGTTATGCTTATCTGCCCGGAACAGCTCCAAGTTCCTCGACAGACGGAGTATTGATTTTGTCAACCTACATCGGAAGTATCGGATCGGGAAGTGTTGCAACCAGCCGCGCGCTTACACACGAGATAGGACATTTTTTCAATCTGGAACATCCTTGGGGAAACACAAACAATCCCGGTGTGGCTTGTGGTGATGATCAAGTGAGTGATACACCGATTACAAAAGGATGGACCAGTTGCGCTTCATCAAGTGCATCAAAAGTTTGCAATGCGAACATCGAGGAAAATGTCCAGAATTATATGGACTATTCCTATTGCTCTTGCATGTTCACTGCAGGACAAAAAACGAGAATGACAAATGCGCTCAACAGTGGAACAGGTCAACGGAATCAATTGTGGACAGCAGCAAATCTCACAGCAACCGGAGTGAGTTTGAATGGCAATCCGAACCTGTGTGCACCGATTGCAGATTTTCTTCCCATTTCGGAAGCGATGGTTTGTGCGGGAGGCAGTGTGACTTTCCATGATGCTTCGTGGAACGGACATCCAACAGCTTGGAATTGGACTTTCCCGGGAGGAACGCCCGGCACATCCACCGATTCCATTCCTGTCATTCAATACAATACGCCAGGAATTTATAATGCTACGTTGACAGCTTCAAATGCTTCGGGTTCCAATTCAACAACACGTACAGCGGAAGTTCTTGTTTCACCTACCACTGCCCAATACAGCACACAGAATTATTCCGAGGGAATGGAAAACAGTACAACATTTACAAATGATTGGGTGATCATAAATCCAAATGGAAATGCGTGGGCACGTACAACAACTGCTGCTGCAACAGGATCCGCATCCTGCAAAATTGCGAATACGGCAGCGGCGCTCGGACAAATCGATGATCTCATCAGCCCATCGCTTGACATGACGGCATTTACAAGTCCGGTATTCACTTTCAAAGTTGCTTTTGCACAACGTACATCTACGGATGCCGATAAATTAAAGGTTTTTGTTTCCACGGATTGTGGTCATACATGGTCGCAACGTTATTCAAAAATCGGTGCTACGCTTTCAACTGTATCGGCAACAACAACCAATTTTGTTCCGACAGTTGCACAATGGAGAACGGAAACGATAAGTTTGGCGTCCTATCTTACCGACACTGATGTTCGAATCAAATTTGAATTTACGAGTGGAGGTGGAAATAATATTTATCTCGACGACATCAACATCAATTCTGCAACCGGAATCAATGATCCTGAAATAGGCATTAACCAATTCGATGTTTTCCCGAATCCTGTTCAGGATAACACGATGGTTTCTTTCTCGATGGATAAATCGCAGAAAGTGAGTCTTCAGGTTTTTGACATGACCGGTCGCGAAGTGATGGATTTGTATGATGGTAATCTTGATGCAGGCGATCACCAATTCCCGATTCACACAGCAGGAACTCTCGGCAGCGGACTTTATTTTGTTCGATTGACTACTGCAGAAGGAAGATCGGTAACGAGAAAATTGGTGGTGGAATAAAAAATAATGGAAATAAAAAAGAAGGGGAAAGATTTTTAAATCTTTCCCCTTCTTTTTTATTTGATGTTTCTTTTTTTTTATTTCGATTTGAATCCGACAAGAATTGAAACGCATCCTGTAGCGGTTCCATTTCCACCTTCATTTTTCCCTGCCGTTACAACCACTTTTAAATCCGTAGTTGTTTTCACCTTGAAGTCCCATACATCGGTATCGTTGTGTTCCTTGCTGTCGAAAATCACTTTTCCAGTTGCATCACTTACCGTGAAAGAAATATTTTCAAGTGTTTCTTCGGCACAAACAAGAATGCGATAATCCTGTCCGGAATAAAATGTAAGCGAAGTTTCAGTTGTGCCGCCTTCTTTCAATTCGGTTGTGTTCATTTGTCCGTTGTGGATGAACGGTGCAATTTTCGGAAGGCATTTTTTTCTTACCCACGTTTTGTTGCATTGGGCAAGAACATCTCCGGCAATTGCGAAGGAGAGGAGTGAGGCAAGAAGGATTGCCTTTGTTTTTAGGCGCATAGAGTTGGTATTTAGCACAACATTTCAGAAAACGTGCCAAACAACTTGTACGAGAAGAATTATTCAGGGGTTTCAGTTGTTGGCAGTGATGCCATTCCTGATGGAGGTGATTTGACCGAGTATATTCTTGAATTCCAGATCGTTAAGACTGACAGGTGGAGGGGAATTATCGCTGCCGATTGTGGTTACTCCTGTCTTCGGATCTGTGCTTACTGAAGAAGGTTCAACTTGTTGTTTGGGCAACGCATCAAAAAGTTTTTTCAGGTTTTTCAATTGATCTGCAACAGGCTGAACATCGGGATGTTTTTGTTTGTCGAGCAAAGTGACAAGTTTGTCAAGCGATGACCGTTGTTCAACGATACGGACGCGAATGTCATTGCTGTTTGTCGCCTCTGCAACTTTGCATGCGAGATACAATCCTTCAATCCAACCTCCTGCAATCATCAAGGCGGAAGCTTGTCCCTGATTATTTTCATGCAACAGCGCATCACAATCCCAATATGAATCGGTGATGATGCTGAGAATGCTGTCGCGGTTATTCATGTTGCCTTCAAGGCGACTGCTTCTGTCGGGACTGAATGCAGCTGAAACATGAAGTGCATCAGCGAGTTTTCCGGTGCAATTCATGTACACCATCGTTTCGGAGTGCTGTTCAAAAATTCCAGCGAAAGCAAGATCGGTTCCGTAAACGCCGAGGTTCAATGCTTCGGATGCCGTATTGGAATATTTGGAAACATTTTGGGGAGGATTCAAAAAATCCTTGTTGTATTTCGCGCCTGCATCTTTCAGCAACCCGGCCGTTTCGATCGGCGAGGGAACATAAACAAAAACATTCTCCGCCGATACCACATCCTTGTTCATGTCAATCGTTGCAGAATCATCGGTCTTTGCGCCGGATTCATCCGTATTGCTGTTGCAACCCATCGAGAAAATAAACGAAGCGCCAGCAAAAAAGAAAATAAGGGGAGAGCGTTTTTTCATAAAAATTTCAAGCGTCAAATATACTCTTATACAACGTAAAGAGTCAAGTATTTGATACAGTGTATTTGCATTATTTCTGAACAAAATAAAATCAGCGCTGGATTTTCTCAATGCGCATCCAACCAATTCGGACCCGTTCCAATTCCGACTTCAACCGGAATCTGCAATGGCAAGGCATTTTGCATGGCTTCCTCGATTACGGGTTTTACTTTTTCGATTTCGTTTTTGGGAACATCAAAAACCAATTCGTCATGCACCTGCAAAAGCAATTTCGTTTCGAATTTTCCCTTCAACAATTTTTCCTGGACGTGAATCATGGCCACTTTTATCATGTCGGCAGCTGAACCTTGTATGGGTGCATTGATTGCGTTGCGTTCCGCAAATCCACGCACTACCGCATTTGTCGAAGTGATGTCGCGCAAATAACGCCTGCGGCCGAGAATCGTCTGCACATATCCATACTCGCGCGCGAAGTTCACCATATCGTCCATGTATTTTTTTATTCCGGAATATTCCCTGAAATAATTCTCAATCAATTCCTTCGCTTCGCCTCTCGACACGCCGATATTTTCTGCGAGACCGAATGCACCCTGTCCGTAGATAATTCCAAAATTCACACTCTTCGCCTTGTTGCGCATTTCTTTTGTCACCTCTTTCTCATCAATTCCATATACGCGTGCTGCCGTTGCCGTGTGAATGTCTTTTCCCTGACGAAAAGCATCGCACATATTAGGGTCACCGCTGATCGATGCAACAATGCGCAATTCAATCTGTGAATAATCCGCACTGAGCAAAACATGATTGCCGTCTCTCGGGATAAATGCTTTCCGGATTTCTTTTCCGCGTACCGATCGGATCGGGATATTCTGGAGATTGGGATTGTCGGAACTCAATCTTCCCGTTGCCGCAACAACCTGATTGTAGGAAGTGTGGATGCGGCCGGTTTTTGCATTCACCATTTCAGGAAGTGTATCTACGTACGTACTTTTCAATTTCACCATTTCGCGGTACTCGAGAATTTTTTCCACGATGGGATGTTTGCGAATCAATTTCTGCAATACATCCTCTCCGGTTGCATACTGACCTGTTTTTGTCTTTTTCGGTTTTTCAGCAACTTTCAAAACCTCGAATAAAATATCGCCAACCTGTTTGGGTGAAGAGATGTTGAAAGGTGTTCCCGCCAATTTCTGGATGTCGGCATCAATCTCGGCGATTTCCTTTTCCAGTTGGGCGGAATATTTTTTCAGTGTTTCCGTATCGAGATTGATTCCCTCGCGTTCCATGGCGGCAAGGACGGGAACCAATGGTATTTCCACCTCATCGAATAATTTTTTTGCATTTGCATTGACGAGCATCGGTGCAAAAATGGTTTCCAATTGAAAAGTGACATCCGCATCTTCTGCTGCATATTCCGAAACGGCATTCACCGGAACATCGCGCATGTTCAATTGGTTTTTTCCCTTTTTGCCAATCAGCGTTTCAATGCTTACGGGAGAATAGTTCAAATACGTTTCCGACAAAATATCCATTCCATGGCGCATATCGGGTTGCAATAGATAGTGTGCAATCATGGTGTCGAATAATTCCCCCTTGATGTCCACTCCATAGTTCTTCAACACATTCAGGTCATATTTGATGTTCTGCCCGATTTTGGCAATTTTCTCATTGGTAAAAACCGGCTTGAATTCATCCACGATCTTTTGCGTTTCCTTTTGGTCGGCGGGAACAGGAACATACCAGCCTTCATGTGCATTCCACGAAAAAGACATTCCTACCAATTCCGCTTTCAATGTGTCGAGGTCGGTGGTTTCGGTGTCGAAACAGAATTGTTTCAAGGCGGATAGCTGCTGCACCAACTCTTTCCTTTTTTCGTCCGTGTCGGCAAGGTTGTATTTGTGCACAACCGTCTCAATCGTACTGTAATTCTTGTTTTCCGTTGGCTCCTCCACTTCTTCCGCATCCGTTCCCGTATGACCGAAAATATCCATCTGTCCCGGTTTCGTTTTTTTCGATGGGCCTTCGGCATCTTCCGTCTGTGTCGCTTTGTTTGATT
>CAYMZV010000046.1:0-19964 GCA_964394965.1 uncultured Chryseobacterium sp. | reverse complement strand
TTGCGGTAATGGTTTTCGCGATCGGAATAATCATATTTGTCAATCCACATTTGCGCGTCCACTCCTGCAAGCGGCGCACCCGACTGGCGATCGAAAATATAATAGTCATACGTGCCGTCTTTCATTTCGCGGTCGAGGTAACTGATGGAAGAACTGACAACCGTTCCGTAGGCGATTCCATTTTTTGAAATTGGAAAATCCTTTTCCGCCGAAGCGAGAATCACATATTTGCCCGGAGCCATTGCCGGAATTTTCAACTCCACCATGTGTGACTGATAATCGCTGTCGTCGGGCAACGTTTCTTCCCACGTTGTAACGGGAATCAACTTCAAATACGCTTTCATGATTTCCTCTTCGGTGCGGTCATCGTAACGCTGTTCGAGTTCATCATTCACTTTCGCAATCCTGAAATAAAGTTTGGAAAGGTTCCTGTAAGTGAACAGTGCACGCGATGGCTGATTCGGAATGACTGCCGTTTCACCCGTGAATGAAACCGCTTTTGCAAGAATGGAAAGTCGAAGAGAATTGGCCCAACCGGCTCCCTGCGTTTGCGGAAATCTTTTTATCACATCATTGCAAATCTGCACGGCGCGTTTTTTCTCGAGACGGTTCTTGTCATCTTTCCCGGCCACATAAGAATTTCCCAGCGAGTTGTGGTAATCCGCCAGATAATATAAAACCTCTCCCGAATAAATATCTGTAGGATAGTTTGCAGCCAATTGACGGAGACCGAATTCATACAACGAATCCTTTTCCGGAAGAACGGAATTCGCACGGACAAAAATCAGCCGTTGCAAATCGGCATCCACCAATGCATCCGGATCCTTATCGTTCACATGAAATGCATCAAGGTCCTTGATGATGTTCAACGCATAATATTTCAGCGACATCGTATCCTTCGAGGAAATGTTCAGCTTCGCAAAATTCTCCGCCGAAGAAAATTCATTCGCATTGTCCAAGACAAATTTATCCGCCGGACGTGTGATGGAAGGTTCTTCGCCCTTGAAAAAATTGAATGCTTTCCAGGCGAGAAAATCATAAAGTGTCGGGCGGAGATTGGCGGGAGCGGAACCTTTTGTGATGACAGGTTCATAAATGTCGGGCGATGTTCTTTTCAAACTGTCCGATTGCGCAAGTGAGAGCTGATAATTTTTTACCGTTTGGTCAATGAGATGATTCACATCCCAAGTGTTGATCGAGTCATTCTTGAATCCAACCGTTTGGCTGCGCTGATAAAATTGGTAACGGTTGGTCTGATAATATTCCCAGTACAAATCGGCGAGCATGGAATGCAAAACGGGAGCGAGCGGATATTTCGCTGTTTTCAATTCATTCTGCAAATCATAAATGGCGAGGTCGGCGCTGTTCTCCTGGAACTGTTGCGAAAATTTATAGCGGTGCATCAGCGCCTTTACAATTTCGGCATTGTTGTTTTCCGTTTTGGCGCGCGTGTAAATCTGGTTCGTCAAGTCAAGCGCGGATTTGTACAATCCTTTCCCCGAAAGCGAATCCACACGATCCCATTCTTTTTCGTAAGTGCTTCCCTTGCCAATGAGAATCATCGGTTCCGCGGAAGCGGTACGGTGGTTGAATGTCCAATAAAGCAAGGTGGACAGCACAAAAACAGATGCGATAATCAATCGCGGAAGACGGCTTTGTCTGGAAGAATTTTCGGTCGTAGTCATATATAAAGAGTAGCAGTTTGCCTATTGATGCAATTTAGGTGGAAATTCCATAAGGGGAAATGATAAAGGTTTGGGGGCAAGGGACGTAGGGGACGGAGGGACAAGGGACGGAAGGGGTGGGGCTAAAATTAATTCTACATTATGCCAGAGGAATCATTTGAATTTGCAAGCCAAGATGTGTACAGATTTCACAGAAACAGTATTCTTCCATGATCACTTCGAAACCTGCACCCGCATTCCCTCACTGTGCGCGGAAAATTCCGGTGCATACATGCATTGCACTTCCGTGATGCCTTCTGAAAAATCCCCGGCGTGAATGACTGTCAGCGGATATTCAAAAACGTGTACGCCTTTCGGAAGCTCGCTGAAGAAAAAATCGGTTGAGGCGTCTTTGGTGCTTTCGTAATAGCCAAGCCCATCCTGGTATTTGTATTGCGACAACACATTCACGGGTTCGAATCCGGAGGCGCGCATGTCTTTCATGTGCACGTACTCCATGTCGCGGTCCACACGCAGTTCCACACGCACGGTGAGTTTGTCGCCGGGATGGAGAACAGTGGTTGAAGTGACAGGCTCCATGACAAGACCGGCGGCTGTCATTTTTTGCAGGAACAGTTTTTTCGAAACCGTCAGCGGTGTTTGTGCAGGAGTGATTTTGTCGATGTCCTCGAAATATTGCCAGTAGATCGATCCCCACGAAACACCAGTGCCGGGTTTGCTCACTTTTACATTTCCCATTGCAGGTTGTATTTCAGCACCACTCCATGAAGTCTTGAAATAACCTGTTCCCGCCTCTTCCGACACATCCGATTTATTCGGGTCAACGGTTTGTGTTCCGACAAGAATGGAAACGTCGGATGCCGTCGAAAGCCAACTGGTGCCGTCGAGCAACAAGGCATAACACGCATCGGCAGTGGACTTCGTCGTGTTCCATTGATTCGTCTGCTTGTTTTTCAACAGCCACAAACGCATGTCATCCACCGATTGCTGATCATTTTCAACTTCCTTGAATGCCTCAATCAACAGCGACTGTGTTTCAACGGACGCTTCGTACCAATAAAACCCTCCGCTGTTTTCTTTCCAGTACATTCCCATTTCATCACTGTGCAAAGCCGTTTCCTTTATGGATTTCATAATGTCGTGCGAAACTTTTTTCTCGTCGTAACGCGACAAGGCAAGTGCAATCATCCCTTTCATGTACAGGTTTTCGTGCGTCCAATATTTTTTTGCCTGACCGAAAAAATAATCGAATGCTGCCGTGTCAATCGGATTCATATCCATTTTCCTGAAAAAACTCCGCGCATATAAATATTGAACCGTCATGTAATCGAGATGATCCAAATCCATTGTCGGCTTGTCATATTTCAAAATGTTTTCATAATCCTTGCGCATGTTCCTGTCCATGTAACGAACGCCACTGGCAATCATTTCGGAATCATTTTCCATTTGCTGTGCATTGCCCACTTGCAGATTTTCCAAATGACCGAAACCGGAAATGATGTATTGGGTAATGTATCTGTCGTCGGGCATTCCCTCGAACCAGGGCCAGCCACCGTCACCAGCTTGCATCAAATGCAATTTCGATGACGCCCGTCCCGTTTCATCCGCCATGTGATTGACATCGAATAAAAGTCCCACGCGCCGTTTGCGTTCCGATTCATCTTTTGCATCGAGCACCCAAGGCGTTTCCGTCAACACCACATTTTTCAGGTCATCATTTTTTTCCAGGCTGCCGAGAAATGCATCGGGCGATTTGTTTTTCCACGCATCAAACACATTCCGGATTTTCGGATTGGAATTGGCGATGTCCGTTGCAAGACTGTTTGCATAAAACCTGTCGAACGTCTGTTCTGCACATTCGTACGGATATTCCATCATGTACGGCAAAGCTTGAACCGCATACCACGCCGGATTGGAAGTGAATTCCAATGTCAGTTTTTCATTGCGCAAAGTTGTTGAGCCGTTATTCTGGTTGATCAATTTATCGAACGTGAAATTTTTTGTTTGTCCGCCACGGATGGAAATCGGCATTGTTTCGGTCACCAGCATGCGATTGCTCAAAACGGGAAGTGCATTTTCCTCTCCGTCCGAAAAATTTCCCGCACTCGCCACCACCTTGTAAACGATTGCATTGATCCCTTCGGGAATTTGCAAATCCCAACTCAACCCTGCGCTTTGTCCGATTTTCGTGGTGAATGGAATGGTCGCTTTTGTATTGGAGAATTTCGCATCAACCGGTTCCATGGTGAGTGCGTCGAACAATTGCAATTGTGCATTTCCGGAAAGATCGTTCGTGCCGAGATTGGCAACTTTTGCGGTGAACGTTATTTTATCGCCTTCGCGCAAAAAGCGCGGCGCATTCGGCATCACCATCAAATCCTTTTGCGTCACCACATCCCTTTCCGTCATTCCATATTTCAAATCTTTCGTGTGTGCGAACGCCATGAATTTCCATTTCGTCAACGCTTCGCCCATCGTGAATTTGATAATCACGGATCCGCTCGAATCCGTTTGCAATTGCGGATAAAAGAAAACGGTTTCGTTCAGGTTTTTTCTTGACTTCACATTTTTCAGTGGAAGGTTGGTGCCGTCTTCCATCCGCACCATTCTGTTTTCTCCCGATTTCCCTCCGTCAAACGACCAATTGTAAGCATATCCGGTAGTGTTTCCGGAAATGGCAACATCATTGGTCGCTCCATTTGCGTCAACCGCATGTACCGAATAAAATTCCGTGAATTCCGGATCGCCACCTGCACTTTTGTTCCTGATTGCACCGGGCGCCGCTTTCAATTCCCGAAGTTCATCGTAGGCATGAAAAACATTTCCCCTGAAAGGTTCGGTATATGCAACGGAATCCTCAACCGTAACGTATCCATCCGCTTTTCTCAGCGAATCCAATTTCATCGAACCGACAGAAGTGCTGTCCGGATTTTCTCCGGAATAGTCCGCGTAATAATTTCCGTCATACCATCCACCCAAATAACCATACCAATTGAGTCGATCGTATTCCGGTGTGATGGTGATTTCATCATCATGGTCATAATAATAATAAAGCAAAGAGCCGGAAACATCCGAAACATTTCCGCTCCATTCCTTTTCCCCGATTTCGGGTTCGTCGAAAGGATTGAAATACCAATCGTGGCTTTCAAATTGATCGAGCGATTCATCATACATTTCCGCCATCATTTCCGCCATCACCTTTTCACCTTTCGGTCCTTTCACTTTCAATTTCCATTCTTCCGGCTGGCCGGGAATCAATTTGTCGCGGAATGTTTCATAGGTAATGTCGAGATCGTCCGTATTTTCAACCGGAGCGCTGATGTATTGTTCGGAAGTGTAAACGCGGTTATTGTGCACCACGATAAAATGCACATAATAATCGCCCTTGATCTGTTGCGCATCGGGAAGCTGTATGTCTTTCGTTTCATTGTCCATTTTCATCCACGTGCGCGAAAAAACTTTTTCATCCCGTTCGATTTCACAATACACATTCACGCCATCGAGTGAAGTTCCACAACGGATGTTGTTTTTGTCGGCAGGGAAATTTTCCGGATTGAATTGAAAACTCGTCCACGCCTGCGGAACCGCCAACTTTTTTTCCTTTCGGTCTGTCATCGTAAAATACCCTTCGGTCTTTATTTCCTTCCCCGATTTGTCGTGCGAAATTCCCTCGTAAGCGTACGTTCCCGTTTTCCAATTGTCTTTTCCATC
The DNA here is from genome assembly GCA_964394965.1 of uncultured Chryseobacterium sp. GTDB lineage: Bacteria > Bacteroidota > Bacteroidia > Palsa-965 > Palsa-965. The sequence continues at coordinate 14,568 of CAYMZV010000046.1, read as the reverse complement.
CACTCCGAAATGGGAAATTTTTCCCGTATTGAATTTTTTTTCGAAAACCATTTCCTGTCGCAACCAGGTTGTCTGGTCATCTTCATTGTCATAAATATCTTCCGGAAACCATTTGTCCCATTCGTCTTTTTTACAAATGAATTTGTCGGGGCGTTCCCATCTCCTTTCGCGAAATGTTTGCGTGGGCTGTTGCACCTTGTAAATTTTAAAATCAACATCGGAGGGAATGTCAAAGTAATCGGCATTTTCCGTCGTCACATAAATGGAGTCGGGGATTCCTTTCACAAGCTCGTCGGTAATGGAAGTGGAAATACCCAACGATTCGTTGCTGATATTGATCTGTTTTTCCGCACTGTGCGTTTCACCGGAAATATCCGTTACATCCACTGAAATCGAAAAATCATATCTGCGATTGGCGGCAATCTGATCGGCAGGATCGGGAAGGGCCATGAATGAAAATACAAATCCGCCCGTATCATTTGTATTGATTGTGCCACTTGCAATTTCTGCATTTCCACCTGAGGAGTAATGACGGTAATAATAATCGGAATTGCGGCTGACGGAAAATTTTACACTTGCCTGATCGAGCGGTGCGCCGGAAAAAGTTTTTGCCGTTCCTGCAATCTGTATTTTTTCGCCGAGACGGATTTGTTCTGCCACCTGATTGAACGTTATGTCGAATTCCGGACGTTTGTATTCTTCGACACTGAACGACTGTTCACCGCTTCCGTTTTCGATGTGCATATATCCTGTCACTCCATTGTTCGGAATGACAAATGATCCGCTGAACGAACCGAAATCATTGGTCACCAAGTCAAGCGATTTTATTGTCTGTTCGTTGACATCCAAAAAAGAAACCGTTGTTGTCTTGTTGGTCATAATGTGGCTTTGCGTTCCCTCTTTCTCCAACATGATTCCCTTGAAAAAAACAGTTTGTCCCGGGCGGTAAATGGAACGGTCGGTGAAGAAAAAAGTATTGACTTCCGTTTCCGTATTCTTGTTGTCGGCATACGTTTCCTCATAATTGGAATAATTGTCGAATGTTTCCGTTTTCAGTTTATTCCCTTTCCATTCCACCTCGAGATAAAAATCATTGGATTCCTTTTTTGTCGCTGAAATACTGACGGCTCCATTTTTATCGGTTGAATATTTTTTTCCCTCTTTCCATTCCGATTCGTCTTTTTTCCTGTTGTATTTGTTATCCCATCGCCGCACTTTCGCTCCTGTCAACGGTTCACCTGTCGCTCGGTTTACAAACAGGAATTCCGTTCCGCCATCATCATTTTCACTGTACATGTAACTGATGGAAGAAACATCGATCTGCTGATAAGCCAATTTAGAAATGGAAGTGTCAACCGGAAAATCCTTTCTGTTCGAGGCAAACACCACATAACTTCCCGCCGCGAGTGCCGGAAATTTTATTTGTGCCGAATGCTGTTGGTAATCCCCGTCAAGCGGAATTTTTATTTGCCATTGTTGAACAATCGGCATCTTGAGGTAAAGGTTGATGCAACTGTCGTCGTAAAAACCATCGGCGGAAGAGCCTTCGGGAATTTTTACAATCCGGAAAAAAACACTGTCCACATTTTGCACCGACACCAATCCGGGAAATGGTTGATTGGGAATGGCAACATTTTCAATGTTGAAGGAAATATCCTGCTTGGCAATATCCGCTTTCAAGATCCTGCTGTTGTGTTCGCCATTTGTTCCAGGAAATTTTTTTATGATTGTATTGCAAAGGTCGAACGCCTCTTTTTCCTTCCAGCGATCTTTTTCATTCGTGTAAGGCGTATACTCGCTTCCAAGTCCGTCATAAAACAACGCCAACTGATAAAGGACGTCTGCCGAATATTTGCTTTTCGGAAATTGATCGGCAAGATTCCGAAGTGATGTGGCGTATAAACTGTCATTGCCGTTTCCCGAATATGAATTATAAACGAATTGGAGACGGTCGCGGTCGGCAGCGATCAATGCGGAAGTGTCTTTCAAATGAAAAGAAAGCCATTCCCGGTATAAATTCAACGCATAATAACCGAAAGCAACAGTGTCGTCGGTTGCCGTTTTAATATCCTGTTTGACAAAATCCCTTGCGTCCGAAAAAAATTCTTGTTTGTCAATCGCAAAATGATCTGCAGGCTGCGTAATCGCCGGTTCATCCCCACTGAAAAAACCGATGGCACGGTAAACCAGGAAATCATAAAGTGTGGGACGCAATTCTTTCGGTGCATCGCCTTTTTCAATGACCGCATCGAACAATCCGACAGGAATTTTTTTCAGGCTGTCCGCATTTTCCAACGACCATTTATAATTTTTCATCGAATGGTCCACCAACTTCGAGATATCCCAAGTGTCAATGGAATCGTTTTCGAAATCCAGTGTTTTTGTCCGTGCGAGAATTTCATATTGATCTCGGTTGTAATAATTCCAATACATTTCACCCAACATGGAATGCATGATTGCCGTCAACGGAAATTTTGCGTTTTTCAATTCCGCTTCCATTTCATAAATCGAACTCACGTCGTTGTGTTCCTTGTATCGGCCTCCCATCTTGAATTTGCACATCAGCGCCTTTACAATCTGTCCATCATTTTTTTCCCTCTTCGCTTTTTCAAGAATCAATCCCGCCAACTCTTCCGCCGATCGATACAGTCCGGCATCGGCAAGTGAATCCACACGACGCCAATTCCTGTTGTAGGAACTTCCGGGTTGAATTTCAATCGCAGGTTCTGCCTGTGCCAAATGGAAATGCGGAAACAGCGCGAAAAAAATCACCGTCAGGAAAGTTGTCGCAACAACCATCCGCGCGGTGAAAATCCTTTTCATGAAAAACCCCTGATGATCGTTTCCGTTTTGTCGCATCTGCTTCTTTTTAGAAATTGTCGCCGGTGAATACAATCCAATTTACAAAAATTACAACGCCTCAAACAAAACGTTCAATCCTGATTTCTATTGCGATCGGGGTTCCCTCTTCAATATTTGAAATCAACTTTTCGGAAAGCCACGGACTAAACAGCACTGCCTTGCTTCCCATTCCATTGATGATGGACAGTTGCGGAAATTTCGGATGACGTCCAATGATGGGGCGACGGTCCTGAACGGCAGGACGAATTCCGGCAAATTGTTTTTCCACTTGCACGGGAACATTCACGAATTTTTTCAGTCGCGCAAGCAAATCCCCTTCCGCAATTTTTGTCGGCAGCTCATCCACCGCATCATTGTCGAAAGTGGAACCGAGAATGAATTGTTCATTCCCCAATGGCAAAAGATAAGCGCCGCGATTCAATACTTCCGTCAGCATGAGCCCGGGAATGCGCACATGCAGCAATTGTCCTTTCGCCGGCTTGACGGGAAGAAACTTGAACCACGGATTGTTTGTGTTCAGATGGCCTTCACAAAAAACCAATTGTCTCGCGGAAATTTTTTGGTCATAAACAATTCCTTCGTCGCTCAACTGCAATTTTCCGTGTTCGAATTTTTCTTCGAAAAAAGCATTCTCGCTTTTTAATTTTTCCGCAACACCATGAATCAGCATTCCTGCGTCAATGTTTCCCGCCTGATTCACCACTCCGATTCCCCAGGGAGCGATGATACTTTTGTCAAAATCATTTTCCAGTATTTTTTCATCGGCAAATAAATTTTCCTTTTCATCGCAAGCCCTTTCCCATAATTTCCGTTCCTCCGCACTTGTAAATATTTTCAGGATTTTCCTTTCCGAAAAAATCCTTTCCTGCGAAATCTTTTCCGCGTACCGATATAAATCCCTTGCCGCATTCACCATTTCCACCGCGCGCCATGTATTCATCATCTGCCGGAAATTGAACGGATTGTAAACGCCCGCTGCAATTTTCGAACTCGAGGAAAGTTGGGGTTGGTCAATTACGATTACGCTTTTCCCCTGACGCATCAATGTCAATGCCATCACGCTTCCCACAATTCCCTGCCCAACGATGAGATAATCCGATTTTTTCACGCGGCAAAGTTAATCACACATTAAATTATATGTCCCATTCATTTTTCGTCCGGCGTCTCTCCTCCCACGTCCCTTTTTTCCTACCTTTCACCTCCTAAACAGCCTCTGCAATTTCACTAAAAAAACAAAATCATGAATCCAGTTTTCATAGTACTCGGTGTCCTCCTGTTTTTAGTCATCATCCTTTCCTTTGTCACCATCAATCAGGGAACGGTTGGGGTGACTACGATTTTCGGAAAATACAATCGCGTCCTGCGTCCCGGTTTGAATTTCAAGGTTCCGTTTGTCGAGCGCGTTTACAAACGCATTTCCATTCAGAACCGTTCCGCCGAACTCGGTTTCCAGGCGGTGACGATTGACCAGGCGAATGTGAATTTCACGGCCATGCTGCTTTATGCGGTGGTGAACCAGGATGAACAGACCATCCAGAATGTTGCGTTCAAATTTGTCAATGACCAGAATCTCATGCAGGCACTTGTTCGTTCCATTGAAGGTTCGGTGCGTGCTTTCGTTGCAACAAAAAAACAATCGGAAGTTCTTGCCTTGCGTCGCGATATCGTTGAAGCGGTGAAAGACCAGCTCGATGTCATTCTCGAAGGATGGGGATATCACCTCATCGATTTGCAGTTGAATGACATTACGTTTGACGAAGAGGTCATGCGTTCGATGGCGAAAGTGGTTGCGGCGAACAATTCAAAAGCCGCTGCTGAAAACGAAGGGCAGGCATTGCTCATTACAAAAACAAAAGCTGCGGAAGCGGAAGGAAATGCAATCAAGATTGCGGCGCAAGCGGAAAAAGATGCGGCGCAATTGCGTGGACAAGGTGTTGCGTTGTTCCGCGAAGAGGTTGCAAAAGGTATGAGCCAAGCCGCAAAACTGATGACGGATTCCAATCTCGATGCATCGTTGATTCTTTTCAGCATGTGGACGGAAGCGGTGAAAAATTTTGCCGAGCATGGAAAAGGAAATGTGATTTTCCTCGACGGTTCAACCGAAGGAATGGAAAAAACCATGCGTCAGATGATGGCAATCGGACAAATGGATTTGCAGGATTTGTCGCAGCAGAAAAAGAAATAAATTCTCTCCGGATCATTCCCGCTGATTTTTTCCCATTCCCCCTCTCTTGAAAATGGAGAGGGGGATTTTTCAAAAAACCATTTTCCCCAAGAGGAAAAACTTTTATGAAAAACAAAAAGGCTTTTCCGAAACAGACCATCGGCCGCAGGGAAATTGTGGATTTTCCCGAACTCGGTTTATTCGGATTGGTTGCAAAAATCGATACGGGTGCAAATACATCCGCGTTGCATTGCCAGCATGTGCGTGTGGAAAACGGGGTTCTGTTTTTCCGTTTGCTCGATGAATCCCATCCTGAATATGACCGCGAACACCGCTTTGAAAATTTCGAGGAAAAATTGATCAAGAGTTCTTTCGGCCAACAGGAAATGCGATACGTGGTGCGCACGAAAATCAAGATCGGCACACGCACCATCCGTTCCATCATCTCGCTTTCCGACCGTGCCAACATGCGCTATCCCGTCCTGATCGGAAGGCGCCTGCTGAAAAACAGGTTCAATGTTGATGTATCTTTATTGAACGCACTTTCGCCAACAACAAAATAATTCCTATGCGCATTGCCATCCTTTCACGTAACGCAAATCTTTATTCCACCAAACGCATTGTCGAAGCCGGTGAACAGCGCGGCCATGAGATGTTGGTGATCGATCATCAGAAATGTGTATTGGTCATTGAACAAAGTAAACCGCGCATCATCTACAAAGGCGAAGAACTCAAAAACATCGACGCAATCATTCCACGCATTGGTGCAAGTGTGACTTTTTATGGTTCCGCCGTTGTTCGGCAATTCGAACAGATGCATGTTTTTTCCACAGTGGAATCGCAAGCGCTTGTTCGCTCGCGCGATAAATTGCGCAGCCTCCAGCTCTTGGCCAAAGCGGGAATCGGAATGCCGAAAACGGCTTTTGCATCAAGTCCGAAAGACATTGACGATGTGATCAAACAGGTCGGCGGCGCTCCGGTGGTGATAAAATTATTGGAAGGCACACAAGGCATCGGTGTCATTCTTGCCGAAACGCACAACTCAGCAAAATCCGTCATCGAGGCATTTCTCGATGTGGAAGTGAATATTCTCGTGCAGGAATTCATCAAGGAAGCGAAAGGCGCCGACATCCGCGTGTTCATTGTCGACGGACAAATTGTTGGTGCGATGCGTCGACAAGGTGCGGAAGGCGATTTCCGTTCCAACTTGCATCGCGGAGGAAAAGCGACGTTGATTCAACTTTCCGCCGAAGAAAAAGCGACCGCAATCAAGGCCGTAAAAAAATTGGGGCTCGCCATCGGTGGTGTCGACATGTTGCAGGGATCGAAAGGTCCGCTGGTGATGGAAGTGAATTCCTCTCCCGGTCTCGAAGGAATTGAAGCCGCAACGGGAGAAGATATCGCAGGAAAAATAATTTCTTACGTGGAGCGAAATGAATTTCATGTGCCTATTTAAATAATTCTGGATTTTGGGTTCTGAATTTTGAATTAAAGGCAATTCAGAACTCAGCATTCAAAATTTAAAATTCATTCATGGGAAAACCTTTCCAAATACAAGGACAGACAATCAAGGCAGGCGAACACGCGCAAGTGGTGTTGAACATTTACAAACTGCCGACACATACACTCATTGAAATTCCCGTTTTTGTTTTCAATGGAAAAGAGCCGGGACCTACCATCCTTTTTCTTGCGGGCATGCACGGCGATGAAATAAACGGGATTGAAATCGTGCGGCAATTGATCAAGCGCGATGATGTGAAAAATCTCAAGCGCGGTTGTGTCGTTGCAATTCCGGTGATCAACATTATTTCCTTCATTGCAGGTACGCGCGATCTTCCGGATGGGCGCGATCTCAACAGGTGTTTTCCCGGATCAAAAAACGGTTCGCTCGGCAGCAGGATCGCACATGATTTGATGACAACGATCATTCCGCAAATAGATTTCGGATTTGATTTTCATACAGGCGGTTCCAAGATTTCAAATTATCCGCAAATCCGTTGCATGTTCGACAACAGGAAAAATCTTGAACTCGGAAAAATATTTTCCCCGTTGCTGGTCTTGAATTCCCCTTTCCGCGAAAACACATTGCGGCAGGCTGCGTCAAAACTCGGAAAACAGATTTTGGTTTTTGAGGGTGGCGAATCGCACCGTTTCGATTATGAAAGTGTGACGGAAGGATTGAGCGGATGCTTGCGTGTGCTGAATCATTTCAAGATGATAAAATCGGAAGTGAAAAATACGCCGACGGTTTTCCTGAAAAAATCTTCCTGGGTGCGCGCAAAAAGTTCGGGACTTTTCCACACGACCAAACAATCGGGAACCCGCGTTTTAAAGGGGGATCTAATCGGAATGATCTGCGATCCGTATGGAGAAGTCGAACATCAGCTTTTCGCTCCTGCCAATGGATTCATTGTTGGGATAAACAATCAACCTGTTGTAAATGCCGGTGACGCATTGATTCATGTTGGGATTGAAAAATGACGATAAGCCTCACAACGGGATTTTTGTCAATCGGTAAATAACTTTCGGCAAATCATTTCTTGTTTTCATGAACGCAAATAAAGCAGATCAGATAAAAACAGAAATGAATTTTTTGTTTGATGCATCCAACAATCATTAATCTGCACATTATCATTCATTCCTTTTTCCTCCACCGCTCATATTCCTCTTCGGGTGTTCTCGGCGGCATGAATCTTTCCGGATTGTTTTTTTTCAATTCCTCTTCCGCATTTGAATCCGTTTCGGTTTGGTAAAATGTTTGCGGTTGCTGCACATAATTCATTTGCGCCTGTGCAATTTTTTCAAGCTCTTCGCAATAATTCCTGATTTTGGTGAGATGAATGATTCTCGGAATGATGCTGAACAATGCAACAGCCACTCCGAAAGCGGGAATGATGGCGCAACAGAATAAAATATTCGAACTCAAGCCCGATGAATATCCGGGTTTTGCTTCGCGGGGAATGATTCCCCTCGTGAAATATTCTTCACCGAGAGAATCCGCCACCGCTTTCGTGACCATGAATTGCCAGAAAAAACCGAAAAGCGGAATGTAAACGAGCCAAACATTCGGCGGATGCATTTCATGCTTGCGGGAAAATTGCACCAACGCCTTTTGCATTTGCAAACACCAAAAAATATTGACGACTCCCCATCCGATGAAAAGCAATTTCCATAAGTCATTTATAACGGGAAAATCGAAGTACTGAAGCATGCGGTTATTCCTTATTCTCCTTCGGCATCCATCGCGACAAATCATCCTGCTTTTTTTCCGGCGGTTGTTGTTGTGAATTGTCCGGTTGATGATTCACATAATCCGACGGCGGCTTTGAATAATTGTACTGCGGATTGTATTGCGGAGGTTGTTGCTGATAATATTGCCGGTTGAATTGTTGGTAGGGATCAACATAATTTGCAAACGGGTGATTGGTATTGGCAAGTGGAAGTTGTCCGAACGCAATGGATGGATCCAGTTCCTTTTCCAATCTTTCGCGATAGGAATTGACCTGTTCGGCATGGCGATACATGAAAAATATGATTCCCAACGCCCCAATGAAATTGATGAGCGGATGCAGGAAAAAAAACAACCGCAAAAGGAAAATGATGCAGACGACAACTGCGCTGAGCATCCCTGATTCCATTGTGGGATTTTTTTGAAGACTCACCCAACCGCGCCGATGATATTCCTGACGAAGCGTAACGCTCAAATTATTCACGGCGATGAATTGCCAGACGAAACCGAAAAACGGAATGAATGTCAACCAGACAAACGAAGGATCGGATGCGCGTGAAACGGAATGGCATGCATTCATCGCGCGTTGCATGCAATACAGCCAGTATGCGGTTTCGCCTGCCACGAGCGCAAATTCGATGAACACAAGCAAATAATAAAGCGTAACTGATCCGCCGATGGCAAGCATATTGTTTTCTTATCCTTCCAAAGTTAATGACGAATGGCAATTTTCCGATGGGAAAGTATTTCATTCCCATTCGACAAACGAAGGAAATAAACGCCGTCCGAAAAATCGGCCAATGAAATTTCAAATGATGTTGCTCCCTGAATGGTTCCTGTGAAAATGGATCTTCCGCTCAAATCGAAAACCTCAACCGTCAACGCACAACCGTAGAATTCCTGTCCGGTTGAGATATTGAAAACATTGGGAGTGGAATTCGGATAAATCAAAATGATCGGCCGGTATGCTTTCGCTTTTTCCGTTTCATTCCCGTTTTCATCTGTGCACCGGTTCACTTTCAACAAAGTCGAAACATTCTCATAATTCATGGTGAAATACTGCTCCTCCGGCAAAAAGGAATAATCAATTTCTTTTCCGAAACCCTTCATCTCGAATTTCCCATTGCTGTCGAAAAGCTCCCATGGTGTTTCGGATGAAAAGGAAACATGGTTGCATTGGCTTCTCGAATCGAAAACGATCGGCGGTTTTTTATAATCGGAAACGAAGCGGATTTTTTTGCTGCTGATGCCAAGGTCGGGCAAGGGAACAAAAATGCAAAACCAAACCGTGTCGCCGAATAAATAATTGTTGACATCCATTTTGTATTCCTGTCCCGCATTTTTTTGTGTAACGGGAATCGGATCGCCAATCGTTATCCATTTATTCCAGCGGTATTGCGCAACAAGAAAGTTTTTTCCAAAAACCAACGTTGAGTCGGGAATGAAGTGAAGGATTCCCATTGTGTCCACCCATATTTTCCTGAACGATTCGGAGTGTGTATTCAAACATTCGGGATTCAGGATTTTGGGAATGCAGCCGGAATGGTGATGCAGGATGACATGAACCGAATCGTTGAAACTGAAATTGAAATCGCGCAATGCAATTTCGAAAGAGGAAGATTTGATTGTTGTGGTATCTGAAATCCCGTTCACTTCGACTTTCGTTACGCAAAAACCATTGTCCTCATCTTCGAACGGACTGCCAACATACATGTTTTCCCCTCCGTAAATGAAATTGATTTTCATGATGGATTCCCCATTCCCATTCTGGGAAAAAAGAAATCCGACATTCAGCAACAGGAAAAACAAAAAGGAAATGATCTTTTCCGTCCGAAACATTTTTTTATTTCACCCTGATTTTCGTTACGCCAACAACTTTCACTGCCGACCGCACTGCACAAAAATACACTCCTGTCACGAGATCGCCGCATTGGAGAATAAATGAATTCGTTCTTCTTGTCCTTACCGGGGAAATTTTTTTGCGCGCCACTCTTAAACAGAAGTGCGAAAAAAAGAGAAACCTCACTCCGATAATTTTCCACACGTTATGCCTCACATCAAGCCTTTTTGTAAATTGCCTTTCACACAAAACAAAAAAACATGGGAGTTACAAAAGTCATGATTATCCGACATGCTGAAAAGCCAGGATTATATCCAGTGGTTACCGGCCTGCAATACAACGGCATCAATCCGTTCGGAGAACCGGATGCGGAATCGCTCGTTACAATGGGTTGGGAACGGGCAGGCGCCTTGGTTGGCCTGTTCTATCCTTCCAACAATATTTTTCAGAATGCTGAACTCGCTGCGCCCGACTATATTTATGCGGCAAGTCCCGCTTTCAAGATGGTGGCGCAGGCAAACGGAAACATTGAACAGAAGGAGCCGAGCCAACGTCCCTATCAAACCATCTCCGCATTATATGCAAGAATGCAAATGCCTGCAACCAATCTCAACATATCATTCGAGGATACCGATTTCGCGAGTATGGTATCGAGCGTTCTAGCTCTTCCGATTTCTTCAGGAACCGTTCTCATTGCATGGCAACATCAGGACATTCTTCTCAAACCCGTTAGCACCAAAAATCCCAATCCCGACAGTATCGTAAATGAGTTGCTCAAGCAAACCAATACACCACTGACAAGTCTCAATATTCCTGCCAATCCATGGCCGCAAGACCGTTATGATATGGTCTTTGTTTTTGACCGACCTTCTGGAACAGGTCCGTTCACAGCCTTCACGCAGGTTCCGCAAATGTTGCTCGCCGGTGATATACCCACTCCCATTTCATAGTTTTTTGTGAATACGCATCCTGCCGTGTCGCAGATTGAAATCATTCATCCAATATCATAAAACAAGTCTGCGGATTTCGGGCGACCAACTAAAATTGTCGAAGGGCAAACTCATTACCTTCGTCAAGAAAATTTTTATTTGTGTCACACACCATTACCATTTACACTGACGGCTCATCACGTGGAAATCCGGGTCCGGGAGGATATGGAATCGTTTTGCTCTCGGGAAACCACCGCAAGGAATTGTCTCAGGGATTTTTGAAAACAACAAACAACCGCATGGAATTGCTGAGTGTGATTGTCGCACTGGAAAGTTTGAAAAGCGAAGGTTGTCACGTAACGGTTTATTCGGATTCAAAATATGTGGTGGACAGTGTGGAAAAAAAATGGGTGTTCGGTTGGGAAAAGAAAAATTTTCACGGGAAAAAGAATGCCGACCTGTGGATGCGGTTTCTCGATATTTATGAAAAGCATCATGTCAAATTCCATTGGGTGAAAGGCCACGCCGAAAATCCGCTCAATGAAAGATGTGATGAATTGGCAACGGGCGCTGCGATGGGGGGAAATCTTTTGGTTGATGAGGGGTATCAGGAAAAATAATTACTGATGTGCAGATGAATGATTAATAATGAGGGATGTCCGCCCTGAATTTTTCAATTATCAATCATTCATCTGCACATCATTCATCACTTCAACCGTTTCACCACCGCATCTATGTCATTGGCGATGGCGTCGTATTCCGCTTTGTCGGCTTCGAGTTTTTGCAATCCGGTCGCGTTGTTCTTCACCGATTTCAGGTCGTCGATTTTTTTCTGGGTGTCGGCGGATTTCTGCTGGTAGAATCTTTCAACGTCGCGAAGTGTTCCCTTGATGTATTGCAATGTCCCGGGAGAAGTTGTGTTATGATACAAGTTTTCCAGAGCGGGGAGCGCCTTGTCGACCGTTTCCTTGCTGCACCGGCGAAGCAACGCACCGTATTGCTGAATGAATTCCATTTGGTGCTGGCCGAATAAAGTGGTCATTGTTTTTTCGAACCAGGGCTGTTGCGCTTCCGTTCCTCCCAATGCGTATGCCTGTCCCACCGCAAGTTTCATGGAGCGCGCAGGATCATTTTCCCTTTTCGCACATTCCGCAAAACCGACTTCGGGATAATGTTTCACCAATGCCGTCAACGCAGTTCCCACCACCAGATACGATTTGTCATTGAGCGCAGCGAGATCGACATCCTTGAGATCGTTTTCATCTGCACCTTCCGACAGGGCAACCAATGCAGAAGCGCGCACATCCGACTTCGGATCATTCTTGCTGAGTGCAATCAGTTTGTCTTTCACTTTTCCTGCGCATTGCCCGATTTTTCTGCAAGCCAAATTCCGGATGGCCCAAAACTCATCGTCGAGCGCCTTGGTGATGATCTGTTGTGGCAATGGATTCGTGTTGCCATTTGCCACGGAGTTGTCAAGCGGTTTCGGAGCCAAATTATTTATCGCTTCCACTCGATCGACATACAATTTTGAATTGTTGAAAAGGAATGCCCACTCATCTGCCGTGTGATGATCGACCTTATAACACGGCAATGTTTTTTGTGCATCCACATTTACAAAATCCGGTTTCATCACATAGGGAAAACTGAATGTGTCGCACAATGATTTCACGAGGATTTCCTGACGGTCCACTTTTCCTCCGTTATAAATATCCACGCTCAACGGAATCCGGAAAATCGGAGTGCCGTCGGTTCTGTCTTGCGTTTGTTTGATGATGACCCTTTCCTTTTTTGTCGCATCGTCATAATTGTAAGTGATGTCCAATTCCGGATGGCCGCGTTCCATGAACCATTCATTGAAAAACCAATGCATGTCTTTTCCGGTGGTCTGTTCGAATGCCAAACGCAAATCATCTATTTCACCCGACGAAAACATTTTATTGGTGAGATATAATTTCAACGAGGCGAAAAACGCATCATCACCCACATATTGCCGCAGCAGATTCAAAACCTGTCCACCCTTGTCGTAAGAATGTCCGTCAAACATATCCTCGCGATCCGTGTAATAAAAACGGATGAGCGGTTCGCGTTTTCCCGGAAACATTTCCGATCTGTGACCCGCTGCCGACTCACGCAAATATTTATGCAGGGAAACATAACTCCCGTAATCGGCTTCCTCTTTTCCGTGTTCGTGTTCATCCCACAGATATTCCCCGTACGTCGCGAACGATTCATTGAGTGGAAGATTCGACCACGATTCACACGTGACCAGATCGCCGAACCATTGGTGAAACAGTTCGTGTGAAATATAATCTTCGAATGTTCCATCCAGGTATTCGCGATCATCTTTTTGCAAATAATCGGAATGCAATGTTGCCGTTGTATTTTCCATCGCACCCGACACATAATCGCGCACGCATATCTGTGAATATTTCGACCAGGCAAAATCAACGCCCAATTTTTTCGAAAAGAAATCGATCATGTCAGGCGTTTTTCCGAATGTCTGTTCCGCATATTTTGCAAATTGCGGTTCCACGTAATAAGAAACTTCCTTGTCTTTCCATTTGTCTTTTACAATGGAAAATTGTCCGACAGCAAACATCACGAGATAAGGTGCGCTCGGCAAATCCATTCTCCAATGATCGGTCCGTGTACCATCGGCATTCATTTTCTTGTCGTATAAAAGTCCGTTCGAAAGTGTGACGTATTTGTTTTCGGTGGTAATGTAAATTTCAGAAGTCATTCTTTCGTTCGGGCGGTCGATCGTCGGCATCCACACACAATTCGCCTGTGTTTCTCCCTGTGTCCAGATCTGTTTCGGATGCAAGATGGAATCGCTTTGTGCGGCATCGGGATTGATGAAATACAAACCCTTGTTGTCGGAGATGGCCGCGCTTCCTGCAAGATCCGTGAGCTCTTCGGGTTTGGCAATGTAGTCGATGAACACGGTGTAATTCTCATTGCGTGTGTATTCGCGTCCGAGATTTATTCTTATTTTTTTCCCGTCGTAATCATATTTGAGATTCGTGGTATCGGCCAAAAAGATTTCGCTGTTGTTCGCACCACGCGCAAGCATTGCGATGCGATTGATTTGCATGCCGCGTGCATCCAATTCCAAAGTGGAGGTCGGATAAAAATATGGTCGCGCTGAAATGGTTGCCTTTCCATACATGTAGCGTTTCTTCCAGTCAAAACGCACCTCCATTTTTGTGTTGAGCAAATCCGTCACGCGTTCCGCAGAAGGATTGTAATCCGGTCGCGATTCGGCATTGAGTGTTGTATCCACCTGCGCATCATTCTGCACCCAATGTGTTGCGTGGGCTTTCGGATTGTTGTTTGTGGTCGCATGTTTCTGATGGCCGCAAGCAAAAAAAACGCAGATGAGGGAAACGGGAATGATGTATTTGTACATCGTGGCTTGTATTGATTAAAGGTTGCCAAAGTTGACATTTTTAGTTAAGAATGACAACCCGTTCATTGAACTAATTTGCCGTACAACATTCTGCCTATTAAATATCTCCCTGTGGAAGAGTGTAACTTTCCA
>CAYMZV010000045.1:0-19981 GCA_964394965.1 uncultured Chryseobacterium sp. | reverse complement strand
TATGTTACCAACAAAACTGCGAACGGCTTTGATGTAATTGAATTGAATGGAGGAACAGCAAATGTCACATTCACTTATCAAATTACTGCAAACCGTGCTGATGATGTTATGGCCGACGGTACTCCTGTTCCATATTCATCCGAGCGTTTTGCAAAAGCAATGAGTGCACAAGCCCAAGTGAGTAAATCTCCTAAAGAACCCGCTCAGGTTAGCGCTTCCTCAACTCCCGCTACACCTCCTGTCAAGAAAAAATAACTTCCCAGGATTTTCAATTATAAAAACCGTCCCACATCAGGACGGTTTTTTTTGTTCTGCCATTGAATTATATTTGTTGCAATGTCATTCTGAATAATTGCCAATCAAATTTTCAAATGAAAAAATATTTTTCCCTCGCAGCTACATCCATTCTTTCGATTGGATTATTTGCACAAACCGATAATGTCGGTATTGGAACAATTACACCCAATGCTTCTTCCATTCTGGAAATGCAATCAACCACACAAGGTGTTCTTGTTCCCAGAATGTCAACAGCACAACGCACAGCAATCGCTACGCCTGCAAATGGCCTCCTCGTTTATGACACCAACTTCGATTGTTTTTTCTATTATATAGCTGCCACTTCCTCGTGGCAAAATATGTGTACTTCATCATCCACCACTGGACCAACAGGACCGACTGGTCCAACCGGAATTCATTGTTGGGATTTGAATGGCAATGGTCTCAATGATCCTGCAGAAGATATTAATGGTGACGGTCTTTGGAATGCTTTGGATTGTCAAGGTGCCACTGGTGTAGCTGGTCCAGCCGGTGCTGTTGGAGCTACTGGTCCGGCTGGAACAAATGGAACGAACGGTATTAATGGAGTAACAGGACCAACTGGTCCGACTGGTTTTGGCGTTGGTCCAACAGGCCCTACAGGTGCTGCTGGTGCAACTGGAGTTGCTGGTCCTGCCGGTCCAACAGGAGCAAATGGTGCGGCTGGCGCAACAGGAGTTGCTGGTCCTGCCGGTCCAACAGGTCCTAACGGTGCAGCAGGACCCGCAGGTCCAACAGGTCCAAATGGTGTTGCAGGTCCTGCCGGTGCAACGGGTCCTACAGGTCCAACATGGACACTTTCAACAGTTACAATAAATGCAAACGGTACAATTACCGTCAATGGTACTGCTGGTTCGGGTGGACCAATAACTTCCGCTTCAGGTGCTTGGCTGACAACTGGAAATACCGGAACAACCGTTGGAACAAATTACATTGGAACAAATGATGCCAATGCCTGGTGCATCAAGACAAATGGTGTGGCTGCTACAAATGAAAGAATGCGTTTCCTCACAACGCCACAAGCGGTTTTCAATGCCACAACCGTTCAGTCAGGCGATTTATTTTCTGTTTATGGAAGCGGTTATGCAGGAACAACAAATTCGGTTGCAGGACAAACAGATTTTCCAATCAACGCATACAGTACCGGTGCATTCGCAGGTATGTATGGTGAAAACACGGGAACTGGACAAGGCATACTCGGACAAAATACTTCTACCGGTGTAGGAGTCTATGGAGCCAATGCAACAAATGGTGTTGGTGTATTCGGAATTTCGACTTCAGGAACCGGTGTATACGGTTCTGCAAATGGTGCACTTGTAACAGGTGTTCGTGGTGCCAATCAAAATGCAACTGGAACCGGTGTATTGGGAATTGGAAATAATATTGCCGCAGGAACAGTCTTGGCAAGTGGAACCGGTGTTGCTGCAAACGGAACAGGCGCTGGACTTTATAGCATCGGAACAACTGCGGCAACCGGATTCGGTTTATTGGCAGGCGGTAACAACATCACCAATATTGCAACACCATTGGGAACCGGTGCCGGAGTAGTTGGAAATGGAGAAAATTTTGGTGTAATCGGATATGCAAGTACTGCCGCTGCAATAAATACCAATGGAAAATGGGGTGGATATTTTGATTATTTGCCCGGAACCGATTCTTACATTTTTGTTGCCGGAAGAAATGCAGGAACCGATTACGCATTCATCGCGGGATTGACTGCTGTTAAATCCGGACAGATTGCAGACCAGAATGGAGATCCGCATATTATTTATTGCACAGAAGCGCCGGAAGTTCTTTTGCAGGACTACGGCACAGGAACTTTGGTAAATGGTAAAGCGCACATTGACATTGATCCGATCATGGCACACAATCTTTATGTGAATCCTGATGAGGGAAAACCACTTCGCGTATTCATTCAACTCGAAGGGGATTGCAAAGGTGTTTACGTAACAAATAAAACTGCAAACGGTTTTGATGTGATTGAGTTGAATGGAGGAACATCAAACGTGAGTTTTTCCTGGAGTCTCACCGGTAATCGCGCCGATGCAAAAGATGCAAATGGAAATGTGGTTTCAAAAATACAATCGCTCCGTTTGCCTGCAGGCGTTCACCGTCTTCCGAATACTCCAGCGCAAACACAACAAGTGGAACAACCTGCTGTTGCAGCTCCTGCAAAAGTTCAAGGCGGAACCGCTCCCCATAAATAAAATCAGGTTAGAACATCAACGGAAGCCCTGTCAGAAATGATGGGGTTTCTTTTTTGAAGCGAAATCATATAATGCAGCACGTATCTTTTCCTTTTTTTTACGTTATGCCAATAATTGCTGCGACATGAAACACTTTTTTCTATTCCTTCTTTTTTTTATTCCACTCCATTTTTTCGCCCAGGATTACTATGATCAGTTTCTTACTGCAGATGCTGCCAAAGCGAATAAAATCAAGGTGCAAAAAATTACAACTTATTTCAGCCGCTACCCTTCCGGATTCAGTTCGCATCGGGATTCAACTGCTCTTGACACTGCCGTTTTGGAAATGCATCAATATGATCAAAACGGAAATATAATCCTGAAAACATATTCTGTTCCCTTGGACAAGAGCAACTATTCAAGCCATGCAGAATATTTTTATAATCCTGATGGGCAATTAACACGCACATTATTCCATCAAAATGACAGTTTGATTGACAGTATGATTGTTGTAAGTCAGCCGCCTCACTTCGTAACCTGCGATTATTACCAAAGCTATCGTGTCATTCACGACATTGAAGGAGATTCCGTCCTGATTGAAAAAAGAATTTCAGGACACGACACCATTATCCATACACACAAACTCATCAATCGTGATCACCGAAGTCACTGGGATGATGAATTTACTGATGACTACAATCACAAAACAATTCATCGCGATACGATTCGTCGTGTAGATAGCTGTACATTTTACAATGAAAAAGGGAAAATCATCCTGACAATCGTTGATCGTTATGACAGTTTGAATCATGTCACCTGTTCCGATTATTACAATCGAAGAGATCCGGATTTCAGGATTTATTCAACACGTTACAATGGGAAAAACAACATGACAACGTACATGCCGGCAAACAAAAAAGGCAAACTGACTTACCGCATCATAAGAATATACGATTCACAAGGTTTGCTTTCGGAAGTGAAACATATTCCCGTCCAAAAAAGAATTCCGATTACCGATATAAAATTCGATTACACACATTATTGAATTCCACACTTCACCAAACAAAAAAGAGTCGACTGAAAATAAGCCGACTCTTTTTTCAATTTTCATTTCGTGCTACTGCAACTACTTTTCTGCAGCCACTTTTTTACGCATCCACTCGCGCGTACTTTGCATTTTTCTCAATGAATTCCCTGCGTGGAGGAACATCATCACCCATCAACATCGAGAAAATGCGATCCGCTTCGGCGGCTGAATCAATGGTCACCAAACGGAGCGTACGTTTTTCAGGATTCATCGTGGTCTGCCACAATTGTTCCGCGTTCATTTCCCCGAGACCTTTGTAACGCTGAATGCCGACTGAACTTTCTTTTCCATCGCCGGCCAATTCCTTCACATATTTATTCCGTTCCTCCTCTGTCCAGCAGTAACGCTCCTCTTTCCCTTTTTTCACGAGATAAAGTGGAGGTGCTGCAATGAAAATCCTTCCCTGCTCCACCAATTCTTTCATGTGGCGGAAAAAGAAAGTGAGAATCAAAGTCGTGATATGTGATCCATCGACATCGGCATCGCACATGATGACGATTTTGTGGTAACGCAATTTATCCAGATTGAGTGCGCGTTCATCTTCCGATGTACCGCGGAAAACACCGAGTGCCGTGAAAATATTCTTGATTTCCTCGTTGTCGTAAATTTTATGTTCCATCGCTTTCTCTACGTTGAGGATTTTTCCGCGCAATGGAAGGATCGCCTGAAACGCCCTGTTTCTGCCCTGTTTGGCGGTTCCACCAGCTGAATCCCCCTCAACCAAAAACAATTCGCATTTGCTTGCATCACTCTCCGCACAGTCAGCCAATTTCCCCGGAAGTCCACCGCCTGTGAGCGCACCCTTGCGTTGCACCAACTCGCGTGCCTTGCGCGCAGCGTGACGGGCAGTTGCCGCCAGGATTACCTTGTCGACAATCATGCGTGCTTGCTTCGGATGCTCTTCGAGATAATTCGAAAGCATTTCACTTACTGCAGAAGAAACCGCGCCGTCAACTTCACTGTTTCCCAATTTGGTTTTTGTCTGTCCCTCGAATTGAGGCTCCTGCACTTTTACGGAAATGACTGCAGTGAGTCCTTCACGGAAATCATCTCCCGCAATTTCGAATTTCAATTTGGAAAACAATCCTGTTTTTTCAGCGTATGTTTTCAAGGTGCGTGTCAATCCGCGACGGAAACCGGCAACGTGTGTTCCGCCCTCGTGCGTGTTGATGTTATTCACGTACGAATGCAGGTTTTCGCTGAAGGAAGTATTGTATTGCATCGCCACTTCAACCGGCATTCCATTCCTTTCGCCCTCCATGTAAATCACTTCATCGCTCAATTTCTCGCGATTCGCATCAAGATATTCCACAAACTCACGGAGTCCGCGTTCGGAATAAAAAGTTTCGGTTTCAAAAGTTCCGTCCTCATTTTTTTTGCGCTCATCACTCAATGTAATGCTCACCCCTTTATTCAAAAAGGACAACTCGCGCATGCGCGAAGCAAGTGTATCGTAATTGTATTCTCCGGAACTGAAAATTGTCATGTCCGGCTTGAAATGGGTTTCAGTTCCGTGTTCAGTGCTGTCGCCAACTTCCCTTACCGGATACAATGGTTTGCCAATGTTGTATTCCTGCTCATATTTTTTTCCATTGCGTCGAACGGTTACTTTCAAATGGGAGGAAAGCGCATTCACACAGGATACACCGACGCCATGCAATCCGCCTGAAACCTTGTAGGAATCCTTATCGAATTTCCCGCCCGCGTGCAACACGGTCATGACAACCTCCAATGCAGAACGGTTTTCCTTCACGTGCAGGTCAACAGGAATTCCACGGCCATCATCTTTTACGGAAATGGAATTGTCGGTATGAATGGTAACGTTGATCATTTTGCAATGACCCGCGAGCGCTTCATCGATCGAATTATCAACGACTTCATAAACGAGATGGTGAAGACCCCTTATACCGGTATCACCGATATACATGGATGGTCTTTTTCTAACTGCTTCGAGCCCTTCGAGCACTGTAATGCTGTCGGCCGAATAATCATTCTGCGGCACATCTTTTACAATTTCTTCCATACTTTTTTTGGGGAGATTTTTACCTGTTTTTTTAGCAGTACAAAGATAACGATTTAAGCGCGTTTTTATTGGGAAAATCACTTGAAAAACGGGTGTTTTTATGAACAATCGTGTTAATAAAAAATGGGTGAAAAAGTGGAGGCAAAAAACGCTCTTTTTTTGACATGAAAAATGACGGAAAGTTTGTTCGAACAAAGCCGGCTTCATCTGAAAATTCGCATCAAAAGGGATTTGGTTTAATTTTAATCAAACCGATCCAATACAAAAACCAATGAGCAACTCACCCATCCGCAATCAAAAAGACGATCATTTGATCACACCGCAAAACTCAGTATTGGTCATCATCGATTATCAGCCGACACAGGTGAATTCCATCAACTCAATGTTGCGGGAGCAATTGATCAATCGGATTGTTTCTGTTGCTGACTTGGCAAAAGGGTTTGAAATACCCATTGTGCTTTCGACGGTAAATGTTGCAAACGGAAAAAATAAATCGACCATTCCGCGACTTGCAAAAGTTTTGGAAGGAATTCCTTCTTACGACAGAACAACCATCAATGCCTGGGAGGATGTTGAATTTTACAATGCAGTTAAAATCACGGGAAGAAAAAAAATTATCATGGCTGCGCTTTGGACGGAAGCCTGTCTTGCATTTCCGACATTGGATGCTTTACGGGAAGGATATGAAGTTTATCCGATTGTAGATGCCGTTGGAGGAACATCAATCATTGCCCATGAAATTGCGTTGAGAAGGGTTGAACAAGCCGGAGCAAAACTCATTTCCCTTGTTCAGCTGGCTTGCGAATTGCAACGCGATTGGAATAGAACAGATACTGCCGACATAATGGTAAAAGCCTTAACGGATGCGGGGGCTTTTTTGAAAATGTAAAATCATTCGATAAATAGTGCCGCAACCGATCCAAATCGATAATCGCCCGAAATCCCGATCGGAAATCAGAATGTGTAAGTCAATCCTCCCATGAGGTTGAATTTCTGCGTTGGGTACGCATACCATCGCTCATAACGCTGCGCTGCGATATTGTTGAAATTGATGAACGCAGAAAGGTATTTCGTGTAACGGTACTCCAACCCGATATTCACATCCACTAAACCTTTCATGTTTACCGTTGTTGTAACGCCATTGGCTCCCTGTATTTTCGCGTATTGGCCGTTCAGGTAATAAATATCGGCACGCGCCACTATCTTGTCGGCGAGATTGTATTCGCCGAGCAAACTCAAACGCAAGGTCGGTGTGTGCCACGGATGCAATTCATTCGTCATCATGTAATGGTAATAATCGCCTGTTGCAACCAATCTTATTTTCTCGAAATGCTGCCAGCCGATTTGTCCGTGAAGATTCGTGATCGTAACGTTGTCATACACGACTGAAAATTTATTCTGGAAAACATCCTGTGCAAAAGTGGTGTTCACAAAAAACGGCGCGTTGACCGCTTCTTCCTGCGAAGCGTGAACATCATAAACAATTTCCGGACTCAAGCTTCCCCGCAAACCTCCTGTCAAGATATATTTATGGCTCGTGTTCAGCAATGAAGCTCCGGTTGTGGTAATGAGAAACGGATTGACCAGCGACAAACTGCGGTAACTGTTCCGCTCGAGATAACCGCCGAGTGTGATATAAGGAACGATGATGTGATTGATGATGTCGTAACTGAAACTTGCCTGCGGATAAGGATGTGTCTGTGTAGTGGAACCGATATCGACACTGATGTTGACACCGATCGCCGCGTTGAATTTTTTCGTATGCGAGGTGAACATCGGTTGGAATTTCAGGATCGTGCTGTTGATTGTGTCATGGGCACCGACATTGTGATTGTAATCCACCGCAAAATCGCCACTGAGATATCCGGAAATGATATAACGGCCTGCTGTTGCTCCCAACAGGATATTGTCCTCCGTCGATTTGTAACGGTCGGCAAGATGGTAATAACGCAGCGTTTCCTTGTGATTCACTGCATTCGAATCGGCGTAATGGCTTTTCACTTCACCGTTCGCGGAATAATAACTGAAATGCTGCCGTGTAGAAGCCTGATCGAATTCATTCACCGTTGGAACACTTCCATAATTGTACAACAGGTCGTGACTGTAATCCAATCCACCGTAAAGTGTGTAGCGTTTCAAAAAACGTTTTCCATAAATGTTCACATCCTCATCCGAGAATCCCGAATTTTTTCCCGCGACATCTTTCGGCCCTGTGCCGGCGGAAAAATGTTTGACATGCACACCGTACGCTCCCGTTTTGGAACGCAAACTCGCCACAGAAAATTCCGCCATGAATGTGGAATAATTTCCAACTCCCATGCGCGCATACGTTTGATACAATTTCGTCAATGGCTCACTCGAGATTTTCGCTGCATGGATCGTGTCGAGCTGAACGGTGGTCTGGAAACGTTTCGGCTGAAGATTATAGGTGAATGACGGCGATGGAAGTACAGTGTCTTTTGTCTTTGCCGGATCATTTATTTTCTGGATGTTGTCCAGAATGATCGGCTGCGCATCTCCGGTTGCGGTAATGGAAAATCCCGTTTGCGCATGAATATTCACGCAGGCGAAAAACAATGTCGAAATGAAAATCAATTTTTTCATTGGCCACCTCCCTGCTTTACCGGTTCGTTGTCGTACAATTTATTGTCATTCGAACTTCCACCCATCGGCACCACAATGTCTTCCTCCTTTTTCTGTGTTCCCGGTTTTTGCGCCGCCTCTATCGCATCCAATTTCGCCTGTGCCTCTTTTTGCAATTCCGGAACATCACCGTTGTCGATGTAATTCTTCAAAACGAATTTCGCCTGGAAAGTATCTTTCATCGCGAGATAATCATCCGCAAGCAACAGCCATCCCTTTCCACTCCACTCCGAAAATCCCGCGTAATCGTTGATCTCTTTCAGCAACGCTTTTTCCGCCGGCTTGTATTGCTTGCTGTCGTATTGCATCCAACACAATTCATAACGCGCTTCAGCTGCATACTTCGTATTCGGAACCGCCTTTTCGCAATCCTTGAATTCCTTTTCCGCTGTGGTTTTATCGTTTTTTGCAATGGCGGATTTTCCAAGCAGGTAATGCGCCTGACCGTAAATGTCATTGGTGAGACGGAGAATGGTAACAACTTTCGCTGCGTACAATGACGCTGAATCCAGATTGTTCTGGAACACATAACAACCCATCAGATTGATCCGCGCATTGTTCTGGACATCCTGATTGGTGGATTCATTTTCCAAGCGCAAATACATTTTCGTCGCATCCGGATAATCTTTCTGTTTGTAATAAATGACTGACGTCTGGATCAAGCATCTCTCCGTGTATTTCGATTCGCCCTTGTCCAAGACGGCAATGTAACTTCCAAGCGCAGTATTCAAGTCATTGTTCTTGTACGAACATTCCGCACGCATGAAATTTATTTCCGTGATGTAAATTCCCGCCGGATATTTCGAAATGTATTTGTTGAATTCCTTCATCGCATCCGTACAATTCCCATCGCTGTAGAATTTTTCCGCAACCACATAAGTGGTGGAATCCGCAACGGATTGTGTTTCGGAATAACCGATGGAAGTGGCATAAGCTTCCCATTGGTCGAGCTGGCCTTTGCCCACATAAATCTCTTTTATCTCGCGCAACAAATCCGCGTAATCGGAACCTTTTGCATTTTTCACCAGCGAAACCGCTTTCTTGAATTGGGTCATCGCATCGTCGGGATCATTTTTCGCACGGTAAATCAATCCCATGTTTTTCAGGCAAGGCACTGCATAATCGCCCGTCGGATAATCATTGTACAAACTCGTGTATGCATCCAGCGCCTGATCGTACGAACGCAAATCGTGCAACGTCCGCGCTTCCGCATAACGCGATTTGGACAGGTATTCCGATTTCGGAAATGTCTCGTGGAATTTTTTCAGCAGATCGGCCTTCTCCTGTTTTTTCCCTTGGTAACCCAATGCAAGCGCCTGCTGGTACATTGCATAATCCTTGAGGTGATCGTCTTTCGTTTGCACGGATTGCGCCTTGCCGTAAAAATCCGCGGAGTTCACATAATCCTTCATGCTGAAATAACCGTCGCCCATTCTCAGATACGCATCGAAAACCTTGTCGTCGGAATCACTCGCCGATTTATTCGCAATGTATTTCCGGAAAGCGATCATCGCCTGCGTCATTTTCTGCATGAGGAAATAACAATAGCCGATGTTGTAATTCGCCGTGTTGTAGTTCGGAAGGATGGTTGCACCGGGAGTGACCTGAAAACTCTGGTATTCATCAATCGCCTTTTGATAAAGTGTCGTATCCTTTTTTGCACCCGCATTCGCATACCAGCATTCCGCCTGCCAATAATGCGCCTGCGAATTCAATTCACGGTTCATGGGATAAATCAATGCCTTGTTGAAATTCGCCATCGCACCGTCGTAATCTTTCTGATTGTACAAATCGATTCCATAATTGAAAGCGATTTTCTGGTACGTCGGTTCCATCACCAAGGTCATCACCTTCAACTGTTCGAGCGACGCCAACGCTTCCTTGTATTTTTTCGAACTCAGGTAAACATTCGTCAATAACGTGTAAGCTTCATCGTGACGCGGTGTATTCGGGAATTCCTTCAGGTATTCATTGAGTGAAACAATCGCCTCGTTGAACGGCGAAAAATCCAATTCATAACTGAGCCGTGCGGAATTGAACAATGCATCTTCGCGGATCACCGGATCGAATTTCATTCCGGCCGCTTTCAAGAAGGAATTTCTCGCTTGCAACTTGTCATTCGTTTTCAAGAAACAATCTGCCAGATGATACCAGGAATTCTGTGCAAGTGCGTCGGAAGAATCGGAAATCGCCTGCTGGAAAAATTCCACCGCATGCGCGCAGCTGTCCGATTTGTAATACGCGTATCCGAGTTCGTATGCATCATCGCGCGTGAATGTATTCGAACCAGCGTGATGTTTTTCAAGGAATGGAATCGCGTCCCTGTATTTTCCCAAGCGGTAATAGGAGGCACCGATCAGTTGTGCGATTTCTGGAGCGCGTTTGGCGGAATCGAGCAACGGCGGCGCATAGGAAATGACATCGGCATAACGTTTCTGGAAAAAATAAATCTGCGCGATGTAATAGGGAACAACCGATCCGAAAGTTTCATCGCCCGACAATTTCTGGAATCCCTGCAACGCGGTTTCATAATTCCCTTCGGTGTAGGCAATGTGCGAATAATAATAATTTGCTGCGGGAGAATATTTTGAATCACCGTCCTTGATTTCGAAAAAATCCGTTTTTGCCGAATCCACCTGATTCAATTCGTAATGCGCATAACCGCGCTTGAAATAATATTCCGACAACTCATCCTTTTGCAAATCATAAATTTCCACTTGGTGAAACCACACGAGCGCATCCTTGTAATCTTTCTTGCGGAAATTGTACCGGCCAAGCTGAAAATAAACCTGTCTGCATTTCGGCGACTCCGGATAATCGGCAAGGAATTGCTTCAGGCGCGTTTCCGCATCCTTGTGGAATAATTCCATGGCACACAACGCCGCATAATATTCCGCATCAACCGTGAAGAGATTGTTCTTGTCTTTCGACGTGGAAACGATTTTGTCGAATGCATCTTCCGCTTCCGAATATTTTTGCTTTTCAAACAGATCCAATGCCGAACGGTACTGCGCATCGGCGTCCACGTAAATCTGCGTCTGTTGCGCTTTCAGGAAAAAAGGCGACAGAAAAAAAATAAAAGCGAAAAGGAAACGGCACGATTTGCAAATGAACATTCCCGACTGGATTTAGCGTTTAAAATTAGTACGGGTAGTTCGATAGGTGGGAAGGTGAATGGCTTAGTTATTAACGTGAACTTGTTGATGGATATTGCATTTGGGGAAGTGACAGGAGGCAAACGACAGGCGACAAGCGTGCTATAAAAAATGTTAAACAGAAAATCACTTGCCACTTACACTTGTCACCGGTCACTTGTCACTTGTCACTTTTTCCATTACGTTTGTACACATGTCAGCCGACTCCATCATCCGTCTCGAAAAAGTTTCGATTTTCCAAAAGCACAACATGATTCTCGTCAATGTGAATTTCCATGTTGACAAAGGTGAATTCGTTTATCTCGTTGGAAAAACCGGAAGCGGAAAAAGTTCGCTCATGCGCACGCTTTACGTCGACATTCCGCTCGCACAGGGCGATGCACACATTGCGGGTTATGATTTGAACACGATCAGGCGCAGGGAAATCCCTTATCTCCGCAGGAAAATCGGAATCGTGTTTCAGGATTTCCAATTGTTGTATGACCGTTCGGTGAATGAGAATCTGTTTTTCGTGATGCGCGCCACACAATGGAAAAACAAAAAGGAAATGCAACAACGTGCGCAGGAAGTTTTGGATAAGGTCGGTCTTGCAACGAAAAGTCACAAGATGCCGCACGAACTTTCAGGCGGCGAGCAGCAACGCGTTTCCATCGCACGCGCTTTGCTCAACAATCCCGAAGTGATTCTCGCCGATGAGCCAACCGGAAATCTGGATCCCGAAACATCGGAAGGAATCATCAGCCTGTTGATGGACATTTCAAAAACAGGAACCGCTGTCATCATCGCCACACACGACATGCACGTGGTTGAACATTTCCCTGCAAGAATCCTGCGCTGTGAAAATGGAGAAGTGATCGATTCCGCGTTGGCTACACAATCCGCCTAGCAAAAAATCTGCGCATTCCAATCTGCGCATTCTGCGAAAACCTGCGGCTCAAATCAATTCCAGAATCTTCTCCGCATTTTTCCTGTTCGAGAATTTTTCCGCCAACAATATTTTCCGTCTCTCGATTTCTTCCCCATTAAAATCCTGCGCAACCAATTTTTTCAATTGGGAAATCATGGCTGGAGCCGTTTCACCAATGACACAAAGCGATTCCAATCCCGTATTAGCCACCATCGGGGAATTCACCAGACAGAATCTTCCCTGAAACAATGCTGCGAGCAATTTCAATTTTATTCCCGTCGCCTGAAAAGTCGGCAGGATATTCACGTGCGCATTCGCAATCAATTCATCGATTTCAGCTGTGGGAATATTTGCCTTGAGCACAATATTGTTTTTTCCCGCAACATTTTTTTTCAATTCCGCCGAAGGGTTGTTTCCCGCAATCACCAATTGGATATCGAGATTTTTGAAAACATCATTCACCAAAAAAAGCGCCGCCTGGTTATTCTCACCAACTTCCAGATTTCCATGATACAAGGCGAAATTCCCTCTTCCCGTTTTTGAAATCACGTTTTCATACGGATGGAAAGCCATCACATGATGCACATTGTCATAACGCGACGAAAGTGATTTTGCATCGGCAGGGGAAATGGCAAGAACCGCATCGGCAAGTGAAAGGTTCTTTTCGAAATGCTGCAACTTTTTCGCTTCGCGCCGGAAATACCAACGCTTCATCATTTTCGTTTCCACATCCGCAAGTCCGCGGTAATAATCGTGTTCGATGTTGTGTGTGCGAACAATTTTTTTCTTTTTTGATAATTCCTTCGAAGGCAAATAAGCGCAGCAATGCAAACCTTCGAACAGAATCGGAAACTCATCGCGCGAAATATTCTCCAATAATTTTTCCGAGCGACGCGACGCAATGATGAATGGTTCCGAAGAAAATAAAAGTTTGTTGCTCATCCTCCGCTCATAATAATTCACCGACACACAAATCTCATTGAGCTTCGAAGATTCCTCGCGACCATATTTGAAACAATGCAAATGAACCCCGACACCCAATTCCTTCAACGCCCTGATTTTATAAAATACATCAATCACCCCACCATAATTCGGTGGAAATGGAACGTCAAAACTGATGATGTGAATCTTCTTGGTCAAGATCGGGTACGGATGGCGAATAAAAATGCGAATCTACGAACTACGAATTGATTGGGTACGATCGGGTACGAATTACGAATGAAAAACGCGAATCTACGAACTGCGAATCGATTCAAAATGATTCGTAATTCGTACCTACTTGAATTGCTCGAATACGGACACAAGATTCCCCCTTTCCTTTTCCCAACTCAATTCCGTCGCAGCCTTGACAGCGTTTTCTTTCCAAACGGGATATTGATCGCTCGTCAGCATTTCATGGATGATTCTTGCAATGGATGCCGGATCGTGATCGGGCGTGACTTTGCCGACGTTGTACTGTTCCACAATTTTTTTCACTTCAATCAGATCGGAAGCGAGCACTGGAATCCCTGCATGGATATAATCGAAAATCTTGTTCGGCAAACTGAAACGGTAATTGATATTCGTGTCCTTGTCCAACGTCAAACCGAGATCGGCCAAGCGTGTCCACGAACGCAATTCATCGGGAGGAAGTTTGCCAATGAATAAAACCTTTTCGTCGAGATGATTTTTCTCCACCATTTCCTTCAGCACATGAATCACGTCGCCACTGCCTATGATCAGCAAAATCGCATCGTCAAGAAATTTCATCGCCTCCACCGCTTCTTCCGCGCCCCGGTGCACATTGATGCCCGCGCCCTGCAGGAGAATTATTTTTTTATTCTCGGGAAGATGAACTTCTTTCCGGGTGAGTTGGCGTGAAACGGAATGTTTGTTCGGAATGTTCCGCACCACCAGTGGACGGTTCCCATACGCATTCGCATACCAATCGGCAATGGAATCGTTGACGGTAAAAGTGAATTTCAGTTTGGGGAATATTTTTTTCTCGAGGCGTTTCCAGATTTTCTGCTTGAATTTCCTGTTCACGAGTTCAGGAACTTCTGTGAAAATTTCGTGCGTGTCGTAAACAAGCGGTTTTCTTTTCCGTTTTGCCACCCGGTAATTCGGCCACAACGTATCGAGATCGTTTGCAACGAACAAATCGGCGTGTTGCCTTTTCAGGAAAAAATAAAGTCGCCACTGGAAAAAAATGTAAAACCAGATTCCCTTTTCCGCCGACAATTTCATCCGGTGCGTTTTGTATTTGCGTTCCGCCAATGGGAGACTGTCGTGTTTCCTCCGTCCCACCAACAGCACATCAAATCCCATTTCATGCAATGTCGTACACGTGCGGTGCACCCGCTGATCCGTGACCAAATCATTGATGACTGAAACGACAACCTTTTTCATTCAAATACGAATTACGGACAAAATACGAATCTACGAACTACGAACAATATCCAAATCGATTCGTAGATTCGTTCCAATTCGTATTTCATACTACTTTTGAGTGATGGTCATTCAGGAAAACATTTCCCTTCAAACATTCAACACTTTCGGCATGAATGTGTCGGCACGGTGGTTTACAGTGGTGAAAACGAAAGAGGAATTGCAGGAATTGTATGCGGATAAAAAAATAAAATCGGCGGACAATTTCATTCTCGGTGGCGGAAGCAACATTCTCTTCACAAAAAATGTGGACGCGTTGGTGGTGAAAAATGAATTGCATGGATTCGAAGTGGTGAAGGAGGATGCGGATTTTGTTTATGTGAGATCGGGCGCGGGAGAAGTGTGGCATCAATTTGTTCTGGATTGCATCAGGAACAATCGCGGGGGCGTGGAAAACCTTTCGCTCATTCCCGGAAGTGTGGGCGCAGGTCCGATGCAGAACATAGGCGCATACGGAGTGGAATTGAAAGATGTGTTTCACGAACTCGAGGCGTTTCACATTCATGAAAATGTTTTCAAGACTTTTTCCGCCGACGAATGCCATTTCGGCTACCGTGAAAGTGTTTTCAAGCATGAATTGAAAAATAAATTCTTCATCACCGGTGTGACTTTCCGCCTGAAAAAAAATCCGACGTTCAACACGAGTTACGGCGCGATTGAAAAGGAGTTGGAAAAAATGAATGCGAAAGATTTATCCATTGCCGCCATTTCGCAAGCGGTGATCAACATCCGTTCCAGCAAATTGCCCGATCCGAAAGTGATCGGCAACGCAGGAAGTTTTTTCAAGAACCCAGTGGTGACTGCGGAAAAACACGCGCAACTGAAAAAGGATTTTCCTGAAATCGTTTCTTATGCGAATGGAAATGACTTCAAATTGGCTGCAGGATGGCTGATTGAAAAGTGCGGATGGAAAGGAAAACGTTTCGGTGATGCAGGCGTGCACAAGGACCAAGCACTCGTACTCGTGAATTATGGAAATGCGAATGGACAGGAAATTTTTGATTTGTCGACGAGAGTTTTGGAAAGTGTGATGGGGAAATTTGGCGTGATGTTGGAGAGGGAGGTGAATGTTTATTGATTGATGATGTGTGCGAAGCACTCCTTTGGAGCAGATTAATGATTAATAATTTTTCACCCGAAAAACCAATCTATTTGATTCCAAATCTTTTGTATAGGCCAATATTATTTTCAATTATTTGTCTGCGTTCAATTAATTTCATTTTGCTTTTATGAGTGGTTACTTGGCATAAGTTTCTCGCTCTAATATACCAAATCACTCAAACCAAATTTTCCCCGCGTGAGGGATTGAGGCATTGTTGGAGCTCTTTTTGTTTTACGAAAAGTTATTTTCAGAAATTATTTTACAAAAAAGCGACTGCCGAAAGCCCGACCTGCAAGGGCACGCCCGACCTTATTTTCATTCGGCATGCCATTCAATTATCGATCTGCGAAATCATTTGAATCTGCGTGCGAAATTTGAGGCTCGCAGATTCCGCAGATGATAAGACAGAACAAAATCATTCATTTGCACATCATTAATCCTTTTCACCAAACAAACGGAAACAATCTCCACTTCACTTTCTTTTTGTATTCTTCGTACCCTTCCAATTCATTCGCCAACATTTTTTCCTCACCGACTATTCTTGCCATCAACAGCAATACCATTGCCCAACCGATCATTCCGCCGAGCCAGGAACCCAACAGCAAGGCCGTTCCGACAAAAAGGAATACCGCACCGAGGTACATGGGATGACGCACAAACCCATAAACGCCGGTAGAAGCCACTTTCTGTTTCCGGTCATCCTGAATTCTCACCAACGGCGACAGGAAACTATTATCCATGAAAGAGCGGATGAAAAAGAAAAACGAAGGCAACAATAAGATTCCACCGAAAATCCTTTTTCCCAATGGATAATGCGTTGTCCATCCAAACCGTTTTGCATCCAAGGGCATGATGACGATCCAAGCGGTGAAACCGAGCACCAAAGCGTAAACAACATATTTGTCCCAACCTTTCTGATTTCCGCTTCCCGGTTTTTTGTAACGTTCCTCGAGCAACGCCGGATTTTTCCGGTACAGGTAAATGATTGCGGTGAAACAAAGTGCGATGTACCACACGCTGAAAATCCAACCTTCGACCCACAACCAATCGCCGGAAAGCAAAAGAATCAGCGCCGGGAAAATGAGAATGTAGAGAAAGGTGAATGTGAGTTTTACCAATGAAGGTTTGCTGTTTTCCATTTTCATTTATTCCGGTCAATCAATGAACAGCGGAAATCCTATTCAGGAATCCTGCAAAAACCGTTGCGCTTTCCGGTTCAACTGTTTTCCTGTTGCCGATTACAAGTTGGCTGTCGCGTATCTCGATCAAAAAATCACTTTCACTGATTTCCAAAATCGCTTTTCTGAAATCGGAATCCATCGCCAATGCCGCTTTTTCCTTTTCATCGGTCATGACATAAAATTTCCTGCTGAATTCGGGATCATCTTCAAAGTCAAGCTCCATCGGCTGAATCCATTCTTGCAGCTTGTCAAGAAAACTCTCCGGCTTGATCAGCACATGTCCAAAATCCTTTTTCAATTTTGCAACACCCCACGACTGATATTCCGCCGCTTGGTGTCTTCCGCCTTTTCCGGTAAAATATTGATATTGCACTTGCGTAAACGTAATGTGCGAATTGCCCTTGCCTTCACTCACATCAATTGCAAATCCGATATTCACATCCAGATATTCATTGAATAAATCAAACCCGTTGAAAATGAAATTGAAATCATGATCGGGCTGAGCCTGAAACGCCGTCTTCAACTGATTGAAGGTTTCAAGAAAAGATTGGATTTCATTTTCATGAAGTCCAGTTGTGTTGAAAGGTAAATTTTCACTCATAAAATATGCGTCGGCTAATTGGCACATCGAAAAATTCATTTCATCTCGCCACCCAGCTTTTTTATTTCATTCCAGAATCCAGGATAACTTTTTTTCACCACATCCGGATTTTCAATCAGCAGTCCCGGATGTTTCAATGCTAGCGGT
The DNA here is from genome assembly GCA_964394965.1 of uncultured Chryseobacterium sp. Lineage (GTDB taxonomy): Bacteria > Bacteroidota > Bacteroidia > Palsa-965 > Palsa-965. The sequence goes on along the minus strand of CAYMZV010000045.1, from coordinate 2,207 downwards.
GCGAATGACATCGCCATTCGGTGATCCTCAAAAGTTTTTATTTCCAACGGAGAATTCAATTTCCCGTCGAAATTTTTCACTTCCAGCATTCCGCGTCCGGGTTCTTCGCAACTCACTCCCATTTTCGCCAACTCGGATTTCAACGCGGCAATGCGATCGGTTTCTTTCAGTCGCAATGTATTCAATCCGCAAAGCAAGGTTGGGATTTTCAACGCAGCTGCAGTGACAGCAACCGTCTGCACAATATCCGGACAATCATCAAAATCAAAAGCGAATGCATTCGGACGGTAACCGTTTTTCGTCAGGCGAATTCCTTTTTCCTCGAACGTGGTTGTCACGCCGAGAAAAGGGAACAGCAATGCACAAACGGAATCCGCCTGCAAACTTTCCTTTTGCAATCCGGGAAGGAAAATATCCGCTTCCTCCGCCAAGGCAACCATCGCATACCAATAGGAAGCCGCACTCCAATCCGCTTCCACATGGAATTGTTTTGCGGGATCATCGATCAGGTATTTCTGGTTGCTCACCGCCAATGAATTTCCATCCCAAACCGGATACACGCCGAATCTTTCCAGAATGCGAATCGTCATGTCGATGTAGGGACGCGAAACAATATTTCCCTTGAAATGAATGACGAGTCCATTGTGCATCGTCGGTGCAATCATCAGCAACGCAGAAATGAATTGCGAACTCACGCTTCCATCCACTTCTATTTCGCCGCCTTGCAACATTCCGCCGAAAATTTTCAATGGCGGAAATCCTTCCTTCTCCGAAAATTCGATATCGGCTCCCAATCCTTCCAACGCTTTCACCAAGATTCCAATCGGGCGTTCTTTCATACGCGCTGTTCCGGTGAGATAATAAACACCGGGAGTTGCCGCGAGATAAGCCGAAAGGAACCGCATGGATGTTCCCGCAGGACCGACATCATAAGTATTTCCATCCACATGATTTTTCAATTCGCCAATGATTCTTCCAAGTGAAACAGTGTCTTCCGCATCTGAAATTTCAGGAATCCAATAATCCGTTCCCGTGATCGCACGCACAATAAGCAAGCGGTTGCATTCACTTTTGGAAAGCGGAAGTTTGACTTCGCCTTTCAATACTCTCGGAATTTTCAGGGAGATGCTTTCCATGCGTTTTATTTTTTTGTGGCGGAATAACGGTAATAATTCAGTGCTTCAATGATGTCGGCTGCAACAGCGGTTTTGTTGATGGCGGATTTTCCAATGGTTTCCAGCAACGTAAAATGAATCACACCGTTCTTGTTTTTTTTATCGTGGCGCATCAATTCAATCAGGCGATGATCGGAAATATCGGTTAAGTTGACGTGACCGTAATGTTGCAAAAGTGTTGCCGTGATTTCATCCAATTCGTTTTCACTCAATTCACCGAGCTGATTCGAAAGCCACGCTTCACAAATCATTCCCACCACCACCGCCTCGCCATGCAACAGGGTTGTTTCACCACCCTCGAGAAAAAATGTTTCCAGCGCATGCCCCACCGTGTGACCGAAATTCAGGATTTTCCTCCGTCCGTTTTCAAACGGGTCACTCTCCACAATTTCAGATTTTATCCGCACCGAACGCAAAATGATTTCATCCCACGAAACATCATCCGCAAGATTGACCGTTTTCAATTTTTCCCAGTAGGATGCATCTGCAATCAGGCCGTGTTTGAACGCTTCGGCAAAACCGGAAAGCATTTCGCGCCGCGAAAGTGAACGGAGAAATCCGGGGAAAATAAAAACCTCTTTCGGATTGGCAAAAACACCCACCTCGTTTTTCAAACCATCAAGATCAACACCCGTTTTCCCTCCCGAGGAAGCGTCAATCTGCGAAAGCAAAGTGGTGGGCACATTCACAAAAGCGATTCCGCGCTTGAAAGTGGAGGCAATGAATCCACCCAAATCCGTAATCACGCCGCCACCCAAATTGATCAGCAGCGAATTCCTGTCGGCTCCCAATTCTCCGAGCACACGCCACACATTCACACACACTTCAACCGTCTTGTTTTTTTCCCCGCTTTCCAATTCAATCACTTCGGCTTCGGATAATTTTCCGACAGTGGCAATGAGTTGGGGAAGGCAATTCCGCAATGTATTTTCGTCAACGAGAATGAAAATTTTCGAGAACCTGTTCCTTTTCAGGAAAGCGTTCATCTGATCAAGAGAGGAATCCCCGATTTGAATGGAGTAATTCGGAGTG
>CAYMZV010000044.1:0-20036 GCA_964394965.1 uncultured Chryseobacterium sp. | reverse complement strand
CTGGTTTTAGTACGGGGCTTGGCCTGGGGTTGGAAGGATTTACTGTTGGAGGAACCTATTTCCTCGGTTCCAAAGACAAGGATTTCACTTTGCCGATTTCAATCCGAACACTTTCGGATGGCAATATGGAAACTAAATATGTTTTGAAAATACCGGCAGTAAAGAATCTGCACTTTGGAATCAATGCGGAAGTTGGATATGATAAGTTCGGTGTCCTTAATTCAACTGTGGATGTCGACGACCGCATGTATACACTCAACAAACTTTCCTCCGAGGAGGTTGCCATTGGTTTCGGTTATGTGGCTACGAAAGGGGCGCTCATGGAAGTGGACGGGAATTCGTACATGGGAGGATCTCACTTGTTTCAGTTAACGGCCGATTTGGTGTTTTTGCCCGGACTTAAATTTACCTACACTCCTTACGACAGCGCATCGGCAGCTGTTCCCCTCAATAATAAAAACCTGACCAACGGTGGTGTTGGATTTCGTTTGATGGCGCAGGGGCAAACGTCTCTCAAATTCCACAAGAAAAAATTTCCGAAAAGCAATTTTGGATTTTTCTATCGGCTGGGAGTCATCAAGTCGCCTTATCTTTCTCCATTCACTCCCAAACTCGGAACTTCCGGTATTTGTCCCATCATAGGATTGGGACTATTCTGCAATTTCGGATCATGAGTTTTTCCTGCTGAATTGGAAGCGACGAATAATAAGTGATTCCGAAATATTTTTTTCGCAGCTGTCACTTGTCTCCCGTCACCTGCCACTTATCCTTATCTTCGCAGCCTCATGACGATCCTCGAAATTATCGGGATGTATGAGAACAATTCGCCACAAGCGAATGAACTGATACAGGAGTTAGGCGGAACAAAAACGGCGAGAATTCAATTGCGGGGAATGGCCGGTTCTGCAGGGGCTTTTATTGCCTCGGCCGCAATAAAAAAAACGTCCCAATCCCATTTATTCATTCTTCCCGATAAGGAAACCGCCGCTTATTTCCTGAATGATCTCGAAGGCTTGATCAGCGATGTTGCAGACAATGATTTGCCGTCGACCACCATCCCGCTTTTCTTTTTTCCCGCCTCTTACCGCAAAGCGTATCAACTGGAAGAAACGGATAATGCAAATGTGCTGTTGCGTGCAGAAGTGCTCGACAGGATTCGCCGCGAAAAAAGAGTGGTGGTGGTCACGTATCCTGCCGCGCTTGCGGAAAAAGTGGTGACACGGCAATTGCTCGAAAAAAATACGCTGCAATTGAAACGCGGAGAAAAAATCTCAATCGCTTTCGTTACGGATTTGCTTTTCGAATACGGTTTCAACCGCGAGGATTATGTGTATGAAGCCGGACAGTTTGCCGTTCGTGGAGGAATTGTCGATGTGTTTTCTTTTGCGAATGAATATCCCTATCGCATAGAATTTTTTGGCGATGAAGTGGAATCCATCCGCACTTTCGACACACTCACACAATTGTCAGTGAAAAATCTCGATTGGCTCACCATCATTCCGAATGTGCAGGGAAAACTGTTGGTGGAAAACCGCGAATCTTTCCTCGATTATTTTTTATCCGCTGTGCATGACAATTCCGGTGCGTCGAATGCTATCTGGATTTCCGATGTGGAAGGAACGGAAGGGTTGATTGAAAAGGAATTCGAATTTGTGCAAAAGGCATTTGTCACGGAAACGGAAAACTCTCCCGTGCGGCATCTCACACCCGAAGAACAATACATCAACGGCGAAACTTTCCGCAGGGAAATCCTGCGTTTTTGTCTCGTGGAATTCGGAAGCCGTTTTGTATTGAATGATGCGAAGGAATTGGAATTCAAGATTTCGCCACAACCGTCCTATCAGAAAAATTTCGACCTCATTACGCAGGCACTCGCGAAAAATTCTTCACTCGGTTATAGGAATGTGGTGTTCACCGACAGCGCAAAGCAGGCGGAACGTCTGCATAATATTTTTGAGGATGTCGGAAGGAAATTGGATTATTCTCCATTGGTGCATTCCGTTCACGAAGGATTTACCGACCACACGTTGAAGATTGCCTGCTTCACCGACCATCAGGTGTTTGAACGTTATCACCGTTTCCGTCTGCGTGATGGATTTCAACGGAAAAAGGAAGCACTCACGCTAAAGGAATTGCGCGGATTGAATCCGGGAGATTATGTGGTGCACATCGATCATGGTGTCGGAAGATTTGCGGGATTGGAAAAAATCGAGGCGAATGGAAAATTGCAGGAAGCGATTCGCCTGGTGTATCGCGACAATGACGTGTTGTATGTGAGCATTCATTCGTTGCACCGCATTTCAAAATTTGCGGGAAAAGACGGAGAGGTTCCGCGCATTGACAAGATCGGTTCCGCCGCTTGGCAGAATCTGAAACAGAAAACTAAAACACGTGTCAAGGAAATCGCTTTCGATCTCATCAAACTTTATGCGGCAAGGAAATCGCAGGAAGGTTTTCAGTTTGCGCCCGACAATTATTTGCAGAATGAATTGGAAGCGTCTTTCATTTATGAAGACACGCCCGACCAACTGAAAGCGATCAACGATGTGAAACGCGACATGGAAAATCCGCATCCGATGGACCGTCTCGTTTGCGGTGATGTCGGTTTTGGAAAAACGGAAGTTGCCATTCGCGCAACTTTCAAGGCGGTTTGCGATTCGAAACAGGTTGCCGTGTTGGTTCCTACAACCATTCTTGCCATCCAGCATTACAAAACATTTTCCGAACGGCTGAAAGGTTTTCCAGCGAACATTGATTACATCAACCGTTTCCGTTCCGCAAAAGAGAAAAAGGAAATCCTGCAAAAATTGGCGAAGGGCGAAATCGATGTGTTGATTGGAACGCATGGCATTGTTGGAAAGGATGTCAAATTCAAGGATCTCGGTTTGCTGGTGATTGACGAGGAACAAAAATTCGGAGTGGGTGTGAAGGACAAATTGAAATTGATCAAGACAAATGTCGATACACTCACACTTACCGCAACGCCGATTCCGCGCACGCTGCAATTCTCGCTCATGAGTGCGCGCGACTTGAGCATCATCAACACGGCGCCACCGAACCGCTTTCCCGTGCAAACGGAATTGCATACAATGAGTGAAGAGTTGGTGCGCGATGCGGTGATGTTTGAAATCCAACGCGGCGGACAGGTTTTTTTCGTTCACAATCGCGTGGCGAATATTCTGGAAATCGCAGGGATGATTCAACGGCTTTGTCCTGATGCACGCGTAGGCGTAGGACACGGACAAATGGATGCGCACAAACTCGAACAAGTCATGGTTGAATTCATTGAGGGAAATATCGATGTGCTCGTTTCCACCACCATTATCGAATCCGGTCTCGACATCAGCAATGCAAATACGATCATCATCAACGATGCTCATCTTTTCGGATTGAGCGATCTGCACCAGATGCGTGGTCGTGTGGGCCGTTCAAATAAAAAAGCGTTCTGTTATCTTTTAACACAACCCATGTACCTGTTGACATCGGAAGCGCAACGCAGGTTGAAAGCGATCGAGGAATTTTCGGATCTCGGCAGCGGATTCCATATTGCCTTGCGCGATCTGGATATCCGCGGTGCGGGAAATTTATTGGGTGGAGAACAAAGCGGTTTCATTTCCGATATTGGTTACGACATGTACCAGAAAATACTGGATGAAGCCATTCGTGAATTGAAAGAAACGGAATTCAAGGAATTGTTCAAGGAAGAGGAGCAACTGCGTGAATTGCGGAAAGATGACAAATCCGCGAAGCACGTTGGTGTATATGTGCGCGACACACAGATTGACACCGATCTTGAAATCCTCATTCCCGACGAATATATTGACAACATTACCGAACGGCTTTCGCTTTACCGCCAATTGGATGACAGCGAAAGCGAAGATGATCTCGCACGTTACGAAACAAATCTCCGTGACCGTTTCGGACCGATCCCGGATCAGGTGATTGAACTGATCGATACGATTCGTTTGCGATGGATGGGAATGGATATCGGTTTCGAAAGATTGGTTTTGAAAAATGGAAGGATGACAGGTTATTTCATCCAGAATAAGAATTCCGCCTATTACCAGTCGGAAGCATTCACACGTGTGCTGAAATTCATTCAGGCAAATCCGCGTGCTGCGAAAATGAAAGAGGCGAACAACAAGCTGACACTGGCTTTTGAAAATGTAAAATCGGTGAAGGAAGCATTGGTGGTTTTGAAACCGGTTTTGATCCCCTGAGGTTTTTTCTTGACGCGGTTTTCAGCGCAAAGACGCAAATGGGCGCCCGGAAACACGTATGCATTGCTTCCTGTTACTTAAAATCTTTTCGGAATCATTGGCTTGCTTTGCTAAATTTGCATGTAACACACGATGAATCGTCTTCGCAAAATAATTCTCCCTCTCATTTTCCTGCTCTGCGGGATAAGTGCATTTGCTTCAAGAAAGGAAGACAGTTTGAAAGCATTGCTCCCGACAGCACGCGATACACAGAAAATAAATATTTACTTCAGGCTTGGATTCCTGACGGACAATTTTTCCGACGCCAAAAATTATTTCTCAAAAGCGCAGCATCTTGCGGACAGCCTGAAGAATGACAGAAAACTTTTTCATTGTTATTCCGACGAAGCCAGTATCTATGAAAAATTCGGCGAGCTGGATACAGCCTTGAAATTCTATTTCGTTGCGCTCGACAAGGCCACCACGATGCATGATTCCGCCTGGATTGGCGACATGACACTCGGCATTTCATGGCTCTATTTTGAAATGACAAAATCCGATCTGGCTGAGAAATATGCGAATTCGGGTTTGACGATTTTTCAAAAACTCAATGACAAACCCGGAATGGCAAATGCATACAATGATCTTGCGACTTACAAAAAGGATGCAGGAAAATTCGATGAGGCAATTGCATATCATCAGCGTGCACTTGCGATTCGTCTGGAAACGCATGATGCGGGTGGATTGTCGCATACGTACAACAACATCGGTCTGGTGTATTTGAAAATGAAAAAATATCCGGAAGCGATTGAGTGGCTGGAGAAATCGTATCATATCAAGGACAGTTTGCGTGATATAAAGGGAATGGCGGGATCATTGATCAATATTTCCAATGCATATCTCGGCATGCAGGATTTTGAAAAGTCATTGGACTTTGGCTTGAGGGGAAGTCACCTTGCCGACAGTTCGCATGACAATGTTTTCATGAAGAACGGTTATCAGGCGGTGTCGGAAGCGTATGAAGGATTGAAACAGTTTGAACCCGCGTTGCTATACATGCAGAAATACATCGACCTGAAAGAGAAAATCCTCAATGAAAACAACCTCAAGCAAGTCAATGAGCTGCAGGCAAAATATGAATCCGACAAACAGGAACAGAAAATCGAAATGCTGAATGTGAAAGACAACCTGCAATCGGCTCAATTGGCGAAGAGCAAAGTTGTCATTTACGCAATTTCATTCGGGATTTTTCTGCTCATCATTCTTGCCACGTTGATTTTCCGGAACAATCGTGTGAAGAAACGCACGCTGGAAATGATTTCCAGCATCCGCGATAAACTCGAATTGAAAAATCAGGAAATCAGCGACAGTATCAATTATGCAAAAAATATCCAGCGAAGCCTGTTGCCCGATCCTTCACAGCTTTCCGAAGTGTTCAACGAATCTTTTGTGCTCAATCTTCCGAAAGATATCGTGAGCGGCGATTTTTTCAGCCTCGCACACAAGGATGGAAAAGTTTTTCTCGGTGTGGCGGATTGCACGGGGCATGGTGTTCCGGGTGCGTTCATCAGCATGATCGGTACCGACAAGCTCAGCCTTGCCATTCAGGAAAGCCATACGGGAATGCCCGGCGAAATCCTTTCCCGGCTCAATCATGCCATGAAATCGCTGCTGCACCAGCACGAGCAGAATATGCTTTCGAAAGACGGAATGGATATTGCGTTGTTGTGTTTTGATACAACCCTCAGGAAAGTCTTTTACGCCGGCGCGAACCGCCCGTTGTGGATTATCCGCGATGGGAAGATAATCGAATGCAAGCCGGCAAAAACTTCCATCGGGGGAACAACAGCGGATGACTTTGTTTTTCCGGATCATGAATTCGCACTTGAAAAGGATGATCTCATTTATCTTTTCTCCGACGGTTATGCCGATCAGTTTGGCGGGCAGAAAGGAAAGAAATTGATGACGCGCAATTTCCGCGAACTGTTGCTCAACACTTGCAAACAGCCACTCGCTTCACAAAAGGATTTTCTCCTCGACAGATTGAAGGAATGGCAAGGCAAATTCGAGCAGGTGGATGATATTCTTGTGGTGGGAATGAAAGTTTGACGGCAGTCCAATTCTCCGAAAAATGTTTGATTGTTGATGTTTGATTTTGGATTGAAAGTAAAATCCAGAGAAAATTTCAATCGAACATCAACAATCAAACATCCACAATTCATTTTTTATTTATCCAGCGAAATGAATCCGGAGTTGTTGATTATTTCCTGACCTTTTTCCGAAAACAGGTAATCAACGAAAGTCCAAATCTGCGCCTTGTTCTTTTTGTAATAGGCAATGTAAAGCGGCCGTGTAAGCGGATATCTTTTGTTGTGGATGTTTGGTCTGCCGTTGTCAATGAAATTTTCACCGCCATCGGCTGAAAGTGCTATCGCTTTCACTTCACCCTGATCAAAATCCATTCCGATATATCCGATTGCACCCTCATCGTGTTTTACGCCGCGGACAATATCCTCATTTGAAACACAGCGTATGGCATCCACACCGTAATCAAGGGAATCGAGTACATGGTTCTTGAAAAAAACATAAGTGCCCGAATTCAGGTTCCTCACATAAACGGAAATCGGAATGTTCTCAAATCCGGCGAATCCCCATGTTTTTATTTTGCCGGAAAAAATATCCCGCAACTGTTCCATTGTCAAATGATCGACATGATTCGTGCGGTTCAGGATAATGGTGATTCCGTCGTAAGCGACTTCGCGGAGTTCGACATCACCGTTTTTTTGCAGTGCGTCCATTTCCTCGGCCGTCGGCGCTCGCGATAACATGATTGCATCCGCATCATTGTTGAGTAACGACTGGATTCCCGCATTGCTGCCATCGCCGGTGTACGTGATGCTTATTCCAGGAAATTTTTCCGCAAAAGCATCCAACAGATTATCCATCAGCGGACGCATGGTTTCACTGCCCTTGAATTTCAGATTGACAGTGGACGGATGCGGTACCGTTTTATTTTGATCGCAAGAAGTGAAAAGGAAAAATAAAATGAAAATGGAAAATATCCTGAGCGGGTTTTGCATGCCGACAAATCTATTCCACTGCGGTTAAACCAGCATGAACGGAAAGTGAAGACTTGGCTACTTTCTTGTAATGAATGGATTTCAATCTTAAACTTCACGTTCACACTATTTCAACAATCGGAAATTCATCGGTGTCTTGGCCAAGGTTTTCCCGATTGGAAGTGCGCTTCATTCATCATGTAAAAGAGAAAAATGAAAATGGAAAACAACAAAGTGTAAAGCAAGCTGTAATTCCACCCGATTGATTTCTCCTTGCGATCCAGCGTTCTTCCCAGCGTATTGACAAAAACCCAATTGGAAATAAAAGAGAAAAATAAAAGCGCAAGCAAATTCATTCGGACAAAAACGGCATTCTCGAAATCATCTTTTGAAACATTCCAAAACAACACCTCTTCGCCAATGGCAATAATAACGCTTGTGAGAAAAGCGGAAAGTAATGCTGTGCCTCGTCTTGACATTTTCAGAATTGAAACCAAATCCGGTTTTCTTATTCCAACAATCGAAAATCCCTTCAAAGATTCTTCGCCATTTTCCGGTAATAAAACATGAACACAATGCTGAATGCGACCGACAAAAATGCATCCACTTTTCCCATCATCCCGAAATCATTCACGAGCACCTGTGTGATTATTTTTATGATGGTCGAATACGCGAAAAGTTCTGCGCCCCATTTTTTCATGTGCCACACACCGACAAGCGAAATGAAGCGCAACGAAACAATCATCCCATAAATGATCGGATACCAAACGGCAACATCACGGATGGACGGAGCGGAAATGGTAATGATCTGGCAAGCGGAAAAAATAAATCCGATCACGGCAAGTGTGGAAATTATTCGCGGACGTTTTCTGATTGCTAAAGGCATAAAATTTTATCCGAAGATTCGATCATTCGGATTTTAAGAGTTGGAACGGATGGCTTCCACCGGATCCAGTTGTGCTGCGGAATATGCCGGAATGAATCCGGAAATGATCCCGATCAAAACTGAAATGGTCAATCCGAGTGAAATATTATTGAGCGACAGGATGAATCCGAATGAAATGAAATGATTGGCGACCATTACCAAAATCCAATCGAGAACCAATCCGATGATTCCACCGAGCAAACACAACACGACCGACTCCGCAAGAAACTGCATCAGGATAAACCAACCTTTTGCGCCCAACGATTTCTGGATTCCGATTTGGCTGGTCCGTTCACGCACCGACACAAACATGATGTTCGCAATTCCGAATCCGCCAACGAGAATTGAAAATGCACCGATGATCCATCCCGCCGTTCCGATCGCATCGAAAAGCGAATTCAGTGGAGCGGCAAGCACGCTCACCTCATTCAACGAAAAATCATTTTCCTCTTCGGGTTTCAATCGGTGAACGCTGCGTATGATTCCGGTGAGTTCATCTTTCAAATCCTCGATGTTCTGCTTGTCTTTCGCACGCACCATGATGTAGGGATCCACCTCATCTTTTTCCACCTGAAAAATGGTACGGCCGAAATCCAATGGAATCACCACCTGATTGTCGCTCGAATTTCCCATCATGCTTTCGCCTTCCGCCTTGAAAACACCGATCACGGTAACTTTTTTCCCGAGAAATTTTATTTCCTGTCCGATCGGATCCTCGCTGTGAAAAATCCCATCCGCAATATTGCTTCCGATCAACGCAACAGCCCTTCCCGTTTCACATTCATCGGGCGTAAAATACCGTCCTTCGGAAAGATCGAAATTCTTGACAAGATTGTATTGGTAAGTTGTCGCAACAATGGAAGCGTTTTCAATGAAAGATGTTTTGAAATTTATTGTTGCAGTGGAATTCGCCGTGTATACAACCGCAGAAACATTCTCCAATCTTTTTTCCAGATCCTCGCGCTCCGACACTTTCGGAACCGGACGGTTCATGTATTTCCACCACGCATATTCTCCGCCTTCGGGAACCCAAGGCCATTTCTGAACGAACACCACATTCTGCCCGAGCGACTGCACACTGTTCCTGATTTTATTCGCCATCGAATCCACCGCTGTAAAAACGGCGATGATCGCAAAAATCCCGACGGTAATTCCCAACAGCGAAAGTGTCGTGCGCAACCGGTTCACACGCAAGGCGTGCAGCGCAAACAAAATGCTTTCACGAAGAAGGGTGAGAAACAGCATGCCGCAAAGTTAGTCAGGAGTTTGGAGTCGGGAGTTCGGAGGGGAAAAATAATTACAGATGAGAAATTACCAATGGCAATAAGGAGCGAACCACCGGATGCAATAAAGTTTCTCCGGTCGGGCTATCCGCTGCAAGTCCGTCGGCGCTCTTGCGTACACACTTCGGGCTTTCCGCTGCTATCCCGGCTAGGAAATCGGAAGTTGCGGTACCATAAAGTTTCCGCTTCCGGAAAAACAGTTTCTCAATTTCCCTTCACGATTTTTTTCGTAGAGATTATTTTGTCATCCACTTTTATCGCAACAAAATAAATTCCATCCGACATTGCCGACAAGTCCAGCATTTGCTGAAAAATTCCGGAAGCATTGTCGTTTTCTTTTTCCATCACATTTTGTCCAAGCACATCGAAAACATCAATCGAGATTTTATTTCCACTCAGCGCATTCATCTGCACTGAAATATTTCCCGAAGTCGGGTTCGGAAAAATGGAAACGGAATTTTCATTGGGGAAATTCACAATCCCATTGTCAACATTTGTCGGGCACAACAGACTGTCGCCAACCGTTGCGCCGGTAAAAACGGTATTGATGACGTAGGACGAGGCAGCATTGGCAGCAATAAAACCGGGATGTGTAACGGGAGAATAAACCGTGTCGATTATTGTTTGTGGGGTGCTGCTGCACGCTGTCGTTCCGAGACTGTCTGTTTTTACAATGTCAACTCCGCTGTTGAATTCATAATAAATCGAAGTGAAAGCGTACCCTCCGTCAGTTGTTCTTTCAAGTGATGAAGGTGAATAACTTGAATTGGTCAGGTAAGTTGTCGCCCATTGCACATTTCCCGACGCATCTGTTTTCATCAACCCGTTGTAAGTATCATCCTTCAAATCCAAAACCGTATACCCGCCCGGTTCTTCCTCCACTGAATATCCCTCGTCGTAGGAAGAGGTGGAAGTGTTGGTGACATTGTATTCTTTTTGCCATTGGATGTTTCCGCTGCCGTTCAATTTCAAAAGTATTGTTCCGTTATGTGAAGATGCCGCTCCGTATCCGGTTGCAATGTATCCTCCATCGGAAGTTTGTTTTGCGCAGTATAAAATATCGGCACCTGCAATTCCCATATTGTTGTTCCAAAGGATATTTCCGTTACCATCCGTTTTCATGATGAATGTTCCCGAATAGGATTGTCCCGTTACCACATAACCGCCATCGGAAGTCTGATTGACGCAGAAGGCATTGCCACTTTGTCCGCTTGCACTTTCCTCATACGTTTTTCCCCATTGCACATTACCGGAAATGTCGGTTTTGAGAAGATAGGTTTTTGTGAGATATGTAATTGTATCCATTGTGGCGCCACAAACAATGTATCCGAAATCGTCGGTTTGTTTTACGCAATAGCACATGCTCGATCCAATTCCCGGATAAGTTTTTGACCAGACAAAATTTCCTGAAGCATCGGTTTTGATCAGGTAGATTGCAGTATTATTCCCTGTGAAATTGAGCGGATTCCATGAAGTGTACAAAACCGTTCCGATAATGTATCCGCCATCCTTTGTTTGGAAAACCGAATTACCGTCGGAAGATTTTATCGCATAATTTGTTTTTGCGTATCTCCTGATCCATTGTGTATTTCCCTGCGCATCCATCTTGATGAGGCATCCCTTTGCGAAATCGGTAACCGAGTCCTGTTCAGGTGGAGAATCCGTATTGAGAATATAACCGCCATCGGCAGTCTGCTGGAAATTATTCATTGCATACTCATTCCAGATATTATAAACCTTGTCGAAACGTGTAACCTGAGCCTGCAGCAGAAAGGCAAACAGGAATGACGTGAAAAGGAACAGCAGTTTTTTCATTCTCAATTTCCCTTCACGATCTTTTTCGTGGAGATTATTTTGTCATCCACTTTTATCGCTACAAAATAAATCCCATCCGACATTGCCGACAAATCCAGCGTTTGCTGAAAAATTCCGGAAACATTGTCGTTTTCCTTTTCCATTACACTTTGTCCCAGCACATCAAAAACAGCTATCGATATTTTATTTCCATGCACTGAATTCATCTGAATGGAAATATTTCCCGAAGTGGGATTCGGAAAAACGGAAACGGAATTTTCATTGGAGAAATTCGGAATCCCATCCTGATTTTGTGTTGGACAAAGCAGACTGTCGGAAATCAACGGATTTATAAAAACGGTATTGACCGTATAGGACGGAGCAACACTTGTAACAATAAAACCCTGTTGGAAAATGGGTGCATAAACAGTGTCGGACAAGGGTTGAATCGAATCGGTGCAATTGGTAAGGCCCATGCTATCCGTTTTTACAACGATGCATCCGCCAAAGGCCGATGCAGTACCGTCGGTTGCGGAAGAGAAGGCATATCCGCCGTCGGTTGTTTTTTGAATGCCCGAAGGTGAATACGTGTTGATGTTCCTTTCCACTCTCGACCATTGGACATTGCCGGAAATATCGGTCTTCATTAAACCGTTGTAGCCATCACTCACCGAATATAAAACGGCATATCCGCCTGGAACTTCACACACTGAAAATCCTTCATCGCTGCTTGTGGTGGAGTTCGCCAAATCGTATTCCTTTTCCCATTGTGAATTTCCGTTGCCATCCAATTTCAACAATGTGGTTCCCCAATGCGAGCCCGTAGCTCCGTATCCGCAGGCGACATAACCTCCATCGTAAGTTTGGTTCGCGCAATATAAAATATCGGTACCTGCCATACCCATATTGTGGTTCCAGACAATATTTCCATTGCCATCCGTTTTCATGAGGAAAGTTCCTGAAAAAGAGGTTCCCGTTACCACATATCCGCCATCCGAAGTTTGATTGACGCAATAGGCATTTCCGTTTTGTCCGGCAGAAATTTCCTCATACGTTTTTCCCCACTGTACATTTCCTGCGATGTCTGTTTTCAGCAGATAGCTTTTGGTAGTATTGGTGACCGTATCGGTTGTTGTGCCGCAAACAATGTATCCGAAATCGACGGTCTGTTTGATGCAAAAGCAAGTGCTGTTTCCAATTCCGGGATAGGTTTTGGACCAACTGAAATTTCCGGAAGCATCGGTTTTGATCAGGTAAATCGAATTGTTGCCACTGACATTGTTGGTATTGCTGGATGAGGTGTACAAAACCGTTCCGATAATGTATCCACCGTCCTTCGTCTGGAAAACCGAATTCCCATCAGTAGCCTTGATGAAATAATTTGTTTTCCGATATTTTTTTATCCACTGCGTATTGCCAAGCGCATCCATCTTGACGAGGTAGCCATAACCGAGTTGGATCACAGCCGTATCCTGTTCGGGCATCGCATCGGTGCTGAGGATATATCCGCCGTCAGCCGTTTGCTGGAAATTATTCATGGCGCCTTCGTTCCAGATGTCGAATGTTTTCGAGAAGCGGGTGACTTGCGCATGCAGGAAAAGTGCTGGAAAAAGCAGGATGGAGAAGAGTAGTAGTTTTTTCATTGGGAAGTGTTTGCCAATGCAATATACAATTTGATTCTGCGAACTCCAACAGTAATACGGTTACCTGCACATTTATTGGAAATCAACGAACACTTATCCGTTTTCCCAATCGGGAAACAAAAAATTCACAAACATTGTGATGCAAAATCGAATTTCGAGCATCGGAAAATGAGGGCCAACTTCATCGCACTTATCAACACCTTGAATTCTTTTTCAACATTGCAAAAAAACAGGATTTCCATCGTTTTTCAGGGGGCTAAAACTCTTAGCTTTGACTCACTTTTTCCAGAGTATTTATGAGCGGCCACAACTACGCTGAAGTTTCATTGCACCATGCAAAAAAAAATTAAAAACGCACTGATTTCGGTTTATTACAAAGATCAACTTGAACCGGTAATCCGTAAGCTGAATGATCTTGGCGTAAAACTTTTCAGCACGGGCGGCACCCAAACATTCATTGAGGAATTGGGAATAAAAGTCACTCCCGTCGAACAACTCACTTCGTATCCGTCCATTCTCGGTGGAAGGGTGAAAACACTCCATCCGAAAATTTTCGGTGGGATTTTGGGCCGCCGCGAATTGGATTCCGATATCGCGCAACTCGAGGAATATGATATTCCTGAAATCGATTTGGTGGTTGTTGACCTGTATCCTTTCGAGCAGACAGTTGCTTCGGGCGCACCTGAAAAGGAAATCATCGAGAAAATCGACATCGGGGGAATTTCCCTTATCCGCGCAGCGGCAAAAAATTTCACGGACGTTATCATCATTTCTTCGCGCAATGATTATCCTTCCTTGCTGGAATTGCTGAATTCGAAAAACGGCAGTTCCGATTTGGCCGACAGGAAAAAATTCGCAACAAAGGCATTTTCGGTTTCCTCCAATTACGACACTGCAATTTTCAACTGGTTCAATTCCGACCATTCCGAATTGGTTTTCCGTCACGCAGAAAATGGCGGACGTACACTCCGTTATGGAGAGAATCCCCATCAGCAGGGAAAATTTTTCGGTAATCTCGATGCGATGTTCGAACAGATTTCCGGGAAAGAACTTTCCTACAATAACCTTCTCGATGTCGATGCTGCAGTTGCCTTGATTGCAGATTTTGAAGAACCGACTTTTGCCATCATCAAGCATAATAACGCTTGCGGACTTGCTTCACGTGCGAATGCGCTTGAAGCGTGGAATGCCGCACTCGCCGCTGATCCGGTTTCGGCTTTCGGTGGAATTCTCGTTTGCAACCGTGCGATTGATGCAACGGCTGCAACTGAAATCACGAAAATCTTTTTCGAAGTGATCATCGCTCCGTCTTACGATGCGGCGGCTTTGGATATTCTCAAGCAGAAACAAAACAGGATCATACTCGTACAAAAACAGGTAACGCTCCCGAAGACTCAGTTCCGTTCCTTGCTCAACGGAGTCATCACACAGGAGAAAGACCTTCGGACGGAAAAAATTACGGATATGAAAACGGTGACGACTTCTGTTCCGACTCCACAGGAATTCGATGATCTTGTTTTCGCAAATAAATTGGTCAAGCATACCAAATCAAACACAATTGTTTTTGCAAAAAACCGACAGCTGCTTGCGAGTGGCACCGGACAGACTTCGCGTGTGGATGCATTGAGGCAGGCGATCGTAAAGGCAAAAGCCTTCGGTTTTGATTTGCATGGAGCGGTGATGGCGTCGGATGCATTTTTCCCATTTCCGGATTGTGTGGAAATAGCGGGCAACGAAGGAGTCCATGCAGTCATTCAACCGGGCGGTTCCATCAAGGACAAGGATTCGATCGCTTATTGTGATGCACATGGCATGGCAATGGTTTTCACAGGAACAAGGCATTTCAAACATTGAAAAAAACAAACAACGTAAAAGCAGATTCCAAAAAATAAATATCTGATTCCAGAAAAGAACCAAATGTCAAATCCAGGAAAAAATAAAATTCAAGAGACAATTTCCCCTTCTGTTTTTTTGAATCCGGCATTTGGAATCTGCAAATCTGGAATCAGTAATCTTTAATCAATTATGGGAATTTTTGATCTCTTCACGCAGGAAATCGCAATCGATCTTGGAACAGCCAACACGATTATCATTCACAATGACAAAGTGGTGGTGGACGAACCTTCTATTGTTGCAATTGACCGTGCATCGGGAAAAATCATTGCGGTTGGAAAACAGGCAATGCAGATGCATGGCAAAACGCACGAAAACATAAAAACAATCCGTCCGCTGAAAGATGGTGTGATTGCAGATTTCCACGCAGCGGAACACATGATCCGTGGAATGATCAAGATGATCAATCCGGGACGAAAACTTTTTTCCCCTTCGTTGCGAATGGTGATTTGTATCCCATCAGGAATTACCGAAGTTGAAAAACGCGCCGTGCGCGACTCCGCCGAACATGCGGGTGCGAAAGAGGTTTATCTCATCCATGAACCGATGGCCGCTGCAATCGGTATCGGCATTGATGTCGAGGAACCAATGGGAAACATGATCATCGACATCGGTGGCGGTACTTCCGAAATCGCTGTCATCGCACTCGGGGGAATTGTGTGTGACAAATCAATTCGCATTGCGGGTGATGAGTTCACGGGAAGCATTGAGGAATACATGCGCCGCCAACACAACATTCTCATCGGTGAAAGAACGGCTGAACGAATCAAGATCGAAGTGGGTGCGGCAATGGCGGAAATTGAAAATCCCCCACCTGATTTTCCTGTTCATGGTCGCGATTTGATGACCGGGATTCCGAAAGAGATTTATGTTTCTTACGTGGAGATTGCACATGCATTGGACAAATCGATTTCAAAAATCGAGGAAGCCATTCTCAACGCACTTGAGATGACACCGCCAGAACTTTCCGCCGATATTTACCGCACCGGTATTTATCTCGCTGGTGGAGGTTCATTGCTGCGTGGTCTCGACAAACGAATTTCACTGAAAACGAAACTGCCTGTTCACGTTGCCGAAGATCCGTTACGCGCAGTTGCCCGCGGAACAGGAATCGCGCTCAAGAACATCGACAAGTTTCCTTTCCTTATCAAATAAGGGAAGCCACAAAAAACAGTCTGGAGCACTGAACGATGCGTAATCTCGCGGTTTTCCTAGTACGTCATTATTTTTTCCTACTCTTTCTCCTGCTGGAAATCCTGTCCCTTTATTTTTTGGTGCAACGCAATTATTTCCAGCACACAAGCGCTGTCTCCTCCGCAAATTGGTTTACCGGGACAATTTTCCAGGCGAAAACCGATTTGACACAATACCTCGATTTGAAAGAACAAAATAAAATGCTGGAGGATAAATTGGCGCAACAGCTTTCACAGCAGAATTCATCTTTTTTATTTTACACTTCCAAGACAAAAACATTTTCCGATACGGTTTACAAACAGCGTTACGAATATCTCCCCGCCGATGTCATTGACAATACCGTTACGCTCAGGAGCAATTACATCATTCTCAACCGCGGAAAACTGCAAGGGGTTTTGCCCGACATGGGAGTGGTGGGCACCGAAGGTGTGGTGGGAATTGTGATTCAAGTGTCGGATAATTTTTGTGTCGTCATGTCCATCCTGCACAAAGACATCAAGGTTTCTGCAAGTGTAAAAAGGGATGGTTCGTTCGGACAATTGACTTGGGATGGAACGGATTACCGCCATGCCAGACTTTCCGATTTGCCGCAATATTCGAAAATAAGAAACGGTGATACGCTTATCAGCAGTGGATTGGGTGATGCGTTTCCGGAAGGTGTGCCGGTTGGAACGGTTTCGTCTTTTGAATTGAAATCGGGAGAGAAAACATACACGGTTGATGTAAAACTCGCCACCGATTTCAGAAAACTTCGCCACGCTTTTGTCGTAAAAAACCTGATGCGTGATGAATTGAATGAATTGAAAAAAAGTTCGGGAGTAGGAAATGGTCAATGAAATTGTCAGGCATATTATCCGTTTCATACTGCTCATCGGTGTGCAGGGACTCATTTTGAAAAATGTGGAGCCGGGTCCGTTCATCAATCCGTTTCTCTACATTTTATTCCTGATCCAATTGCCATTTGAAACTCCCCCTTGGTTGGTACTCGGGATTTCTTTCGTGTTGGGATTTTTCATTGACATTTTTTACGGAACAATCGGCATGCACATGGCCGCTTGCACCTTCATCGGATTTATCCGTCCGAAAGTTTTACGCTTCATGGCGCCGCGCGACGGATATGAATTCGGGACACAACCGACGATTCAGGATATGGGACGGGTTTGGTTCCTGACTTTTGCGACCATCATCATTTTCACACATCACTTCATTTTATTTTATCTGGAGATGTTCAGCTTCCGTGAATTCTTCACCACATTTTTCCGCGTGCTCGTCAGTTCAGCTGCAACTTTGCTGCTTGTCGTTGTCACACAATTTCTTTTTTACAGAACAAGGGAAACAACATGACACCAGCCGCGCGACGTTTGATTCTGATTGGATTTGCCGCACTAGCCGCAATACTGTATATCATTCGACTTTTTTATGTTCAGGTGGTGGATGATAAATACAAGCTCGATGCGGCCAATCAGGCATTTCTTTATGTAACCGATTATCCGCCGCGTGGAAACATTTATGACCGCAATGGGAAAAAATTGGTTGTCAATCAGGTTGCGTATGATTTGATGGTGGTGCCGCGCGACTTGAAAGGCTGTGACACATTTGAGCTTTGCAAAATATTGAACATTGACACTGCGGAATTCAAACGACGCCTGGTAAAATTTTCCGGAAGCCTGAAAGAGTCTGCAAGAGATTACCGCACGTACATTTTTGAAACGCAAATGTTGCCTGAATTGAATGCGAGAATCCAGGAACGTCTTTATAAATTCAATGGATTTTACGTGCAGGCGCGTACGGTGCGGCAATATGTTTATCCGATTGCTGCGCATCTGTTGGGTTATGTCGGCGAAGTGAATCAGGATTTGGTTGACACAAGCGATTATTACAAATCGGGCGATTACATTGGGAAAAGCGGAATTGAAAAAGCGTACGAGGAGGCGTTGCGGGGGAAAAAAGGTGTGCAGATTAAAATGCGTGATGTGCACAACAACATCAAGGGAAGTTTTAAGAATGGGATGTATGATACCGCATCTGTTCCAGGATCCGATTTGGTTTGCACGCTCGATGCCGATTTGCAATTGCTCGGGGAAAAATTGATGGTCAATAAAAAAGGAGGCATTGCGGCAATTGATCCTTCAACGGGGGAAATCCTTGCACTTGTAACCAGCCCTACTTACGATCCGAATTTATTTGTGGGACGTGACTTTTCGAAAAACTATACGTTATTGTCGAATGATACAATCGGGGTTCCGCTTCTCAATCGTGCATCACAGGCGTATTATCCTCCTGGCTCCACTTTCAAATTGATGGATGCATTGATCGGTCAACAGGAAGGAGTGCTTACACCGCAAACATTATATCCTTGCCATTCGGGTTTTACCCTGAATAAAGGTGTTCCCGGCTGTCATGCGCACCCAAGTCCCTTGAATTTGGATGGCGCAATTTCCCAATCCTGCAATTCTTATTTCTCGTGGGTGTTCAAGACTATCATGGACAACGAGAAATTCCATGGCAATACGCAAGAGGCTTTTGAAAATTGGAGAAGATACATTTTGAGTTTTGGTCCGGGACAAAAATTGGGAACCGATCTTCCATTCGATTCAAAAGGGAATGTTCCGACTGTGGAAACGTACAACAAGATTTTCGGAAAAGGTTGGCACACGATGAATGTGATTTCACTTGGAATCGGTCAGGCCGAATTGGGATTGACCCCTTTGCAAATGTGCAATGTCGTTTGTGCAATTGCCAATCGCGGATAT
The DNA here is from genome assembly GCA_964394965.1 of uncultured Chryseobacterium sp. Classification (GTDB taxonomy): domain Bacteria; phylum Bacteroidota; class Bacteroidia; order Palsa-965; family Palsa-965. Next base: position 1,293 of record CAYMZV010000044.1, on the reverse strand, counting down.
TATTACACGCCGCACGTTATCCGAAAAGTTGGAAATAACAACCCATTGGAGAGATGGCGCTTGAAACATTACACATTGGTGACAGATCAGGATGCGTATGAAAGCGTGATTTCAGGCATGGCAAATGTATTGGTTACGGGAACGGCGCGTGCTTCAGCAATTCCAGGAATTGAAATGTGCGGGAAAACCGGAACGGCGCAAAACCCGCACGGCGACAATCACTCGGTCTTCGAATGTTTTGCACCGCGCAACAATCCGAAAATCTGTGTGGCTGTGTTGGTTGAAAATGCCGGACAAGGTGCATGGTGGGCGGCACCAATTGCAAGTTTGATGGTTGAACAATACCTGAAAGGATCAATTCCCGAACCGGAACGTCAAGTCATTTTAAAACGAATGGAAAATGGCGATCTGATTCACATGGATCCTACAATTAAAAAAACCAATCCTGCTTTCTGGTAATGCGTGAAAAAAGCGACAGTATATTTTATAATGTTGACTGGTTTACCGTTGTCATTTATTTGATTCTTGTCGGGTTGGGCTGGATGAATATCTATTCGGCTGTCTACGACGAAGCGAAAAGCAATGTTTTCGATCTGGGAAGATTGGAGAGCAAGCAGATGATTTTTATTGGCATATCAATCGTTCTTGCATTTGCAATCCTCGTTATCGACGCCTCTTTTTTTACCGCAACCGCTTATTATTTGTATGGTGGAATCATCCTGTTGAATATTGCCGTCGCATTTCTCGGAACGGATATTCGCGGAAGCCATTCCTGGTTTAAATTCGGATCACTCAGTTTGCAACCGGCTGAGTTTGCGAAATGGACAACGGGATTGGCACTTGCAAAATACTTGAGTGGAATGATCAAGGGGGGATCGAGAGTAGGTGATGCATTTTCGGCAATAGGCAGAACAGTGGTTTTCGGCACAATCGGACGATGGATGCATACGTTGTTGGGTGTGAAGAAAGAATCCGGATTTTTCGCGTCGATCGGAATCATTGCATTGCCCGTGCTTGTCATTGTGCTTTTGCAAAATGAAACGGGATGTGCACTTGTATTTGCCGCATTCATTTTTGTGATGTATCGCGAAGAAATTTTTCCGGGTTGGTTATTATTGGGTGGACTGATGTTGTCGGCCGCTTTTATTTTAGGAATAAAATATCCCGGAACGCTTGTGCATTTCGACGATCATCTCAATCCGCTGAAAATGCACATCGATTTGAGTTACAAGGCGATTGGCATTTGGTTTTCCGTTTTGATTGTGATCGGCCTGTTCAGGTTGATGGTGATTC
>CAYMZV010000043.1:0-20527 GCA_964394965.1 uncultured Chryseobacterium sp. | reverse complement strand
CCATTCATTTTTAATCCGCGCAATTCGCGTAATCAGCGGCACTTATTATATAGCCTCGGATTACGCGAATTGCCCGGATTTTAAAAGAGATTCACGATAGTAAGTATAAAGCTGAAAATTGAAACTGACCCACTACCGAAAATCAACATAACCAAAAAGCAATAGCCTGTTTTCGTAAATTGCAGTATAAACCAATTACGGCCATGAAAACAAATCTACTTTTCCTCTCACTGCCATTCCTGTTCTGCCATTCCATATTTGCACAGAGCTATACCGAAGGATCTGACCTTCCGAATACAGGAAGCGGACCTGCGTTTACTGTAAGCGGACCGAGCATTACAATTGCAGGAACGTTGAACACGCCGAGCGATGGACAAGACCGTTTTCAAATAACCATTCCTGCGGGTTGTCTCGTTACAAGTGTGACGTACAGCATGACAGATACTGCTCACATCGGTGTAAATGGTTTTGCGCAATTCGGAAGCTCCAATCAGCAAGCCACTCCTCCACTTTCAGCATCTTTTGCCAATGGTCCTAGCGGCGCCTTTCCTGTCGGACCTGGAACTTATGATTGCATGATGGTCGCAAATATTGCTGCGAATGACAGTTGGAGCATGGTGTTCAACACTTCCTGCACTACTGGAATTGACGAAAACAATTCTGCCGATCCGATAAGTGTGTATCCGAATCCGGCTGCACAAACCATTTTCTTTGAAACCAATTCCGGAAATCAAAAAGATGAAATCATCATTTCAGATCAACTCGGAAGAATCGTTTCCACCAAAAATATGGATGGCGATAACAAAGTGGAATTTTCAGTTGCCGATTTATCGGAAGGAATGTATTTCTACCGGATTCTTGGGGATGAAAAAATCCTGTCGACAGGAAAGTTCATTGTTCGACGGTAATCATTCTTATTCATTCGATCCATCAAAAAATAGTTCATGTCAAATTCTTCCGCCACAAAAAAAATCGACATCGCCTTCGCAAAATTTCCTCCGCACACGCAGGAGATCGTGAATACGTTGCGCGCCATCATCCACAAAGCCGAACCTTCCATTGAGGAAACCTGGAAATGGGGACCGTGTTTCCAGAAGAACGGAATGGTTTGCGGAGTATGGGGATTCAAAAAACATTCCTCGTTTGTTTTTTATCGGGGATCGGAGATGAAAGACAAACACAAATTGTTCAACGATGGATTTGACAATGCACATAACCGCATGATCAAGTTCACGTCGATGAAGGAGGTGAATGAAAAAAAGCTGCTGGATTACGTGAAGGAAGCCGTGAAACTGAATGGAGCCGGAAAAAAAGTGGTCAAGAATGAATTGGAGATTCCACCCGAATTGCAGCAATGGTTTTCGAAAAACAAAAAGGCGAAGATTTTCTTCGACAGCCTTGCCCACACTTTCAGGAAGGAAATGATTCATCACATCACGAAAGTGAAGCAGGAAGAAACGAAAAGGAAAAAATTTGCGCTGGTGACAAAAGCGCTGGCAGCTGGAAAAAAATCCCTGTAACACGGATGCTTCATTGAAAATTAAATTTTTTCTAATGACATTATCCAAAACCTTTTTTCAATCTTTGCATCTCAATACCGCCCTTCAATCAATTCCCTTCAATCATGAAAAAAATATTTTTTATCGTATTGCTGCTGGCTGGATCGGCGTCTTGCGCATTTTCGCAAACACCCAATGGTGGCAAACCAAAACAGGACACTACTGCCAACAAAGTTCCCAAAACACCCGAAGAGCGTGCAACGGACATGACATTGCACATGACCAAATTCTTGGATTTGGATTGGGCAACTGCCACTAAAGTTCATGACCTTTCACTCGTGCGCGAACAGCAATTGGATGCACTGAAGGCCAAAGGATCAAAAGACAAAGCGGCGAACGATGCGGCAAAAATGAAAATCGATACGGATTATGACAATGGATTGAAAGCCATCCTCACTCCCGATCAATATGCAAAATGGCAAGCCCGTAAAAATGAGGAAAAGGAAAAACACGAGCACAAAAACAAACAGGACTCGGTTCCCAACAGTGGAAAAGGACATTGAAAAATTGAACCCGGAATTTTCCGGGTTTTTTTATGCCTCGCAGGGCTTTCGAACATCAATGAATGTCAGGTACCATGCCCCATCAATCAATGAAAAATAGTAACGGTAATTTTCAGTGTTCACAACCGTCCGTGTGATTGTCTTTGCCAGTTGCTCGACATCTTTTTCCTCATCCGGATTCAATCCTGCATATTTCCAGATTTTCTCTTCGGCAAAAACATTTTGCTGTTGCGTATAACATCCCGGCTTGGAATAAAAATCCTTGCTGTTGCAATCCACCACCGGCAACGCTTCATCTTTTGGAGCGGTCATCATGCTTTCCCTGTCAATCGGGATTATTTCCAGTCCCTTTGAATTCAGGTACTCGTTGATTTTCATCACGTGTGTGAATTGTGGCGCTGCACCTTCGGAATGGATGATCCACAAGCCGAATTTCGGGTGGATGAAAACATCGAATTTCGTATCGCCTCCTCCCGTAGCGGCATCCATGAATCCCGAATACATCCATTCGAATTGCTTGAAATCCGCAGGCGAAGGCAGATTTTCCATCAGCACGCGTTTCAACGAATCTTTCGAGGAGAGCGAATCTTTCGGCAAGGAATTTTTTGAATCATCGCCCGAACAGGAAGCGAGAAAAAAGATGCCGAAGAAAAGAATGTATTGTTTCATGAAAATCTCAATTAGGTTTTTCTGCCGTGACTTTGGAAGGTGAATGCGTTGCAAAAGATAAATAAAGTACGGCTAACAATGCAGCAATTGCCGGAATGGTAAAAACAGGAATCGGTCCCCAAATCGTCCACATGATTCCTGCAATGACACTCGCCATTAGAGTTGCAATGCTCGTGAATCCCGCAAACAATCCCAATGCAATTCCTTTTTCACTCTTGCCACACACCATGCTGATCCAAGCTTTTGAAACACCATCCGTACACGCAGAATAAATTCCATTAACGGCGAAAGCGAAAACAACAACAGGAATTCCGTGGATCACTCCCATTGTCAATAAGGCGATCATGAGATAGGCAAGTGCCAAACAGGAATAGCCAAGAACCAACATTTTTTTCGGACCGAATCTGTCGGACAACACTCCGGCCGGATAGGAAATTGCCGCATAAAAAATATTGTAAAAAATATAAAACCCGACAACCAACATATCACTGCTGATGAAATGATCGAAAAAATAAACACCTTTCACAAAATCCATTTTGATCAACAGCAATAAAAACATGTCGGATGAGTTGAAAAATGTAACCAATAGAATTCCAGAAACAAGTTTGCGGTATTCCGATGAGGATTTTTTCCAGTATCCAAAAGATGAAAATGGTGACGGGGGCAATTTGCTTTTCTGTGTTTTCCGTTTTTCCGAAATGAGGAAAAGCAAAAGCACAGCGACCAATCCGGGAATCAAGGCATAATAAAAAAGGTATTTATAATTTTCGCCCTTGTGGAACGACAGCCAGATCAAGGCAAGGGCCGGACCCAAAACCGCACCTGTTGTATCCATTGCACGATGGAATCCGAAAACTTTTCCGCGCATGTTTGTATCGGTTTCATCGGCAAGCATGGCATCACGCGCACCTGTCCGTATTCCTTTTCCCAAACGATCGCCCGTACGCATGAAAAAAGCCCAAGGTGCATTTCCGAAAAGCGGAAGGAACGGTTTGCAAATCGCACTCAAAAAATAGCCGACACGTACAAACGGCAACCGCACTCCCTTACGGTCCGACCATTCCCCGAACCATCCTTTCGTCAATCCCGCCGTCGCTTCCGCAAAACCTTCCAGCAATCCGATCCAGAATGCACCATAACCGATGCTCGCCATGAACAAAGGGACAATCGGGTAAAGCAATTCCCCCGCCACATCATTCAGCAAACTCACAAGCGATAAAAGCAAAACGGTTTTCGTCAACCAGCTGCGCATCGATTTTAGAGATTTTTATGAATACAAAGTTAAGCTTACTTCCAATCACCCGAATTTGGCATTAATATTGCGAGACAATTGTTAAAACAACTAAAAAAACTACCATGAAAAAGTTAGGTTTCATCATCGCCTGCACAGCTCTTTTTTCAATTGGAATGAGCGCACAAACATCCACTCCGCGCACTCCAACACCACGACCAAGTGCAGCCGTACAACCACAATCCGCTGCAACAACAGCACAACCACAAGCGGCGTCAACTACTACGGCACAACCGCAAGCGGCTACAACGGCACAACCTGCCCAAACCAGCACAACCACTTCTACTACATCAACCGCCTCACCAACTTCTTCGGCATCCAAGTCAACACCTGCATCGACACCGATGCAAAAAAGACACGCGCCTGCACAAACTTCTGTTCAATCGACAGCAGCACCTGCGGCAGCTTCAAAACCGAAAAACAAGTAAGGATAATTCACATCCTCGATATCGTCCTTCCGAGAAATCGGGAGGACTTTTTTTATGGATCAGCAATTCGTTTCCCGCTACTTCATGAATCGATGCAACAACATTCCACTTTGTGCTGCGAGGGATTTCAATTTCAGCAAGGGAAGTTTTCCAAATTCACGCTGACGGATTTTCTTCCTGTATTCAACTTCATTGTAAACGTAGCGCAAGGCAAAATCATAATAGCGTCTAGAATACGTTCTGCTGAAATCAATGTCACGGTCCGTTGAAATTCCCCAATCGGGAGAGTGAATGAATTTGGTTTCCGTCTCTTCATACAATGGAGTTCCCTTGATCGGATAGGCAAGCGTAATGGTATAATGATCGGGCGCAGATTCGGAAAGATGACGGACGGTTTCCCTGATGTCACGTTGTGTTTCTCCGGGATAACCAAGCATGATGAACGTTCCCGCCTGAAGTCCTTTTTTCCGCGACAACTGAATCATCTCGCGCACATTATTCACATCAACGCGACGGTCCATTTTGTCAATGACATTTTGTGATCCGCTTTCCGCCCCAATCCACACGCGGAAACACCCGCTCCTCACCAACAAGTCAATCACTTCAGCATTCAACCGATCGGAACGGGTAATGATTTCGTAAGCGATTTTCACATTCTGTCTCTCGATTTCGTCGACAAATTCCTTCAGCCATTTATGACTGATTGTAAAAACATCATCGACAAACCAAATATTATCGAAGCGATATTGTTTTTGCATTTCGCGTATTTCATCCACCACCAATTTCGCACTTCGTCTCCTGTACGTTCCGCCATACACGGCACGGCTGCACCACTTGCACGTATACGGACATCCGCGCATGGTGGAAAAGGAAATGGTGGAACTTCCGTGTGCAGTTTTCCACGCATCAAAATAGTTCTGGAGGTTTATTTTTTTCCGGTTTGGAAATGGAAGTTGGTCAATCGATTTTAAAAGTGCGCGTTCGGCATTGAAAATGATTTCATCTTTTCCGTTTTTCCAGGCAATCCCTTTTATATCGGAAATTTTGAGATCGGATTTTTTTTCATGGTATTGCGCCAATTCCAGCATCGTCTCCTCCCCTTCTCCAATCACAATGAAATCAGCGCCATGCAAAAGGAATTCTTTCGCATGATTACGGACTTCTGGTCCACCGAGAATGATTTTTGTGTGTTTCAATTTCTCGTCATTTTTCACAAACTCCATTATCCGCAGAACGTTCAGCTTTGTCATCAGGTTTGTATAAATCGCCAATACATCGGGACGAAATTCCAACAAGTGATGTTGCAGTTTTACGAAAGACGAAAAAGTGGAATCGAAAATCTGATTGTGTATCCCATTTTCCTCGAGGTAAGCGGAAATGTAAAGTATACCCAACGGAACATACGGCTTCATGATGAGCTTTTCCTTCTCATCCTCTTCCAAAAAATAGCCGTGTGTGAGTAAAAGTGACAATCGCTGAGAGATTTTACAGGGAATGGATTATTTTGAAAAACTCCCTCGGAACGAATTTACGAATCTGCCGATGTTTTGAATCATTAAAAGTCGGGCTACTTTTCCATTCGTATTTATCCGCTTTCCATAATTCATGGAATTAGTAATTCGTATTTTATTTCTTCGTGAAATCAATGATATAATGATCGGCCCGGTCGGAAAGGGATGAGATGTTGCCCAGGATTTTCTCTGCAAAGTCCAACACCTGCAATTGCAAAGGATGTTTGCGGAAATAATTATTCAGGTACGATGGCGGAAGGGCGATTCCGATTGGCTTTATGGCATTCACGGAAAAATTTTCTGAAAAATAATGAACGAGTTCATCCGGGGAATAATACCAAGTGGAGAATTTCTGATCGAAAATGATGGCTTCTATTCCTTCCTTTGATTTTCTCCTGAATGCGCTTCCCAAATCCTTTTTCCTTTTGAAATAAAATTGTTCCCATTTGCAATTCCGTCCCATGACAACCAAAACCATTCTTCCACCTTTATTGAGCAACTCATGGAATTCCAGCGAGGCCGTTTTCAATTCCTGCGGTGAAAGGCAATTCAGTCCACCGAAATCGGAAAATATCAAATCGAATTTTTTATTTTTCAGTTTTCCGTAAACGGTTTGAATCTCGCTTTGAAAAACAGTTGTTTTTGTCCCGGTCAATTTTTCGCTTGCCACGCCGACCATCTCCTCCGAAATGTCAGTTGCAGTGACCGTAAATTCGTTTTTGGAAAACCACAAAGCATCTTCGCCTGTTCCACAATTCAATTCCAGAACTTCAGGATGTGTTTGATTCGAAATTTTTTTCTTCAGATAGTTCCATACACGCCTGCGCTGAAGCGTTCCCACCGATGAGCGGGTGAAATCGGCATCATACGAAAGCGCATAATTGTCAAAAGCCGTTTCACTTCCGCCCATGTTCCATTTTTTTCAAACGCTTTCTTTCTGAAATTACAGCCGGGATATAAAAAAAAGTGGCCGCAGCGCGACGGAAATCCTTTCGCGTGATTTTTTGCGGTGAAAAAAATATTTTTTTCAGGCTTTCATATCCCTGGTGCTTGCGGTAATTGCGATGGACATACTTGTGCAACTGCTTGTAAAAATCGGGAGAATAGGTATTGCTGAACATCAAGACAAGTTCATCGGAATGTTCCCAATTCTGTTTTTCAATCAATTCGGACTTCACGTTCTCATAAAATTTCGTTCCCGGCAAAGGATAGGAAACCGAAATGCCAATGTCTTCGGGCAACAATTCATTCAGCAATTCAATCGTCAACTGGATATCGTCAATGGTTTCTCCGGGGTAACCGAATTGCAAAAAGAAAGCGGGCTTGATTTTATGGCGCTTCAATAATCTTGTCGCTTCACGGATTTGGTCAATGGTCGTTCCCTTTTCCATCGCATCCAAGATTTTCTGCGATCCGCTTTCCGCACCCATCCACGCAGTCTCGCAACCCGAGCGTGCAAGGTCGGCCACATAATTTTCCTGCAACAGCAAATCGGCACGTGATTGGATTTTGTATTGCAGTTTCAACTTTTTTGCTGCCATCAATTCCGCAAAACGATTTACCCAACCCGGTGTCAATCCGAAAATGTCATCGCAAAACCAAATGTGATCGTAATTGAATTTTTCTTTCAGCATCACCAATTCATCCACCACTTTTTCCGGTGAACGGGAATTGTAACGGTTGCCGTAAATCGGTTTTGCACACCAATTGCATTTGAACGGACAACCTCTCGTCGTAGCCATGTTCAATGAAAAATATCCGTTGTGTGAAATCCACGTCGAACGGTATTTTTCCATTTCAATCAAATCCCAAGCGGCAACGGGCAGCAGATCCAATTCATTCATCACATTCCGTTTGGCATTTTGAATCGTCACATTGTTTTTCCTGTAAACCAATCCTTCAATCGTTGAAACCGATTCATTTTTTCCAATCGCATGAAGCAAATCCTTCAAAGCCATTTCTCCTTCACCCTTGATTACAAAATCAGCACCGTTATCCAGGTATTTTTCGAAATGATCGGTTGAATCGCTGCTGTTGACAATTACCGTACATCCCCTTTCTTTCGCGATCTTTTGCATTCGGAAAGCAGCCTCACGCATATTCGTCAAACACATTTTTGTCAAATAATTGAACCCATCGTCATAGATGACAAAAACCTGTGGATTCATTTTTTCAAAAAACGGAATGACTTCTTCGGACGAATTCGCAAACATCGAATCAAAAAGAAAAACCTCATGTTCCGCTTCACGCAAAACGGCAGCGGCGAGAATTGTTCCCAAGGGTGGAAACGGCTGTCCAAGTTCCCATTGCTTGGGATCGAAATGCATGAAATAGGAATGTGAGAAGAGTATTTTCATGCTTGGGGAAGAGACTTGAGATATGAGATATGAGACATGAGAAAACAAGCAATACATTCTTGACAGCAAGAACTGTTTCGAATGGCTTTCATAAGCAAACTCAATCTTGTCATGATTCTATTTTAATCGGAAGATTCCCGTTTCAATTCACTCGTCAATCATTCACATCTCTCATCCATTCCCAACGCATGGCTGGAACGGAAATTCCTGAATTTTCAAAAATCTGTTTTCTGCGATTCTCCATTTCAGTGGAAACCTTGTGCTGAAATCCTTGCGGATGATGTTTGGAAACATGGCGGCGCGAACGAAAATCAACATCGAATTTTGCCTTTTCCAAATGGGGAAATTTTTTTTCCCAGCGTTTCAGGGTCAGTCGCAGGAATTTTTCGTCCATCCATTCCCCAAATTTCCCGCTCAGCATTTTCTCGACATTACGTTTGACAAAACCGTTTGCAAGATCTGCCGTTTCATTCACGGAATGCTTTTCACGGTTCGGATAGAATAATTTCGTCCAGTGATTCTCTTCCATGAAATCAACATACAATTTCCCATTCACCATTGGACGGATAAATGAGATTTCCGTTGCAACGAATAAATTCCGGTCCGGAATGGAAAGATGATCCGTGTCGACAAAGTAATTGACACAGAAATATTTTTTTGAATTGAGCAGGAATGTTTTTTTGAAAAGCACCAAAAAAGTACGGGCAATCCATAAACGTTTCGGTTCCGTAAGAATGAAATAATCAATGTCACCATCCTTATCCATCGTCCCTTTTGAAAGGGAGCCACTGATGCAAACGCCGCGCACAAAAGGAAACTTCGAAATGAAGTTGGAATATCTTTTTGCCTTGCGGTGAAAATGAAGCGCTCGCTCCTGCCGTTCATTCCGCAATTTCACAAAATGACTGTTTCCTTTCAGGAACCAAAAACCGTTTTCTTCGGAAACAAGATCAAGTTGTTGCAACTCTTCCAATGCGGAAGCGGTTTCGGTAAGCGAAAGCGATTGCCATTGGCAATTGTGATGAATTTCATCGGTTGTCAGTGGATGCCGGAAAACATCAAAGTACATCAACGTGTGTAAAACCGACACAGCGGAAGCATGGAGATGATTCGATGAATTTGAATTGGGACTGACCGAAAGCATGATGACACAAGTTACTTCATTTCATCTTTCGCAAGACGAATGTTAAAAATGAAACCTGTTTCCCAAGCCGTTTTTCTCTTCACCGCAATTTCCCAACGCCATCCATTTTTCTCAGCGATGGTACGGATTCCATCAATATCGCATTCGTCGGAAAGCACCATGATGATTTGCGAGTTGGCGTTGACAAAATGTTTCGCCTGTTGGAAAAAATCATGGAAGTATTCCAATTGTTCTCCGCAATACCAAGCGAATTGATCGGGAGCGGAAGGCGTTTTTTTATAGTACGGCGGATTGACAGCGATAATGTCAAACTGCTGTGAAGGAATGGATTTGAAAAGATCCGATTCGATCACGGAAATCGTTACATCATTTTTTCCAGCGTTTTTCATTGTGCAGGAAACCGCTTCCGGAAAAATATCAACCGCAGTAACCTTCGCATTTTTTTTTGCGGCAACAATGCTCACCAATCCCGATCCGCATCCCATTTCCAGGAAATTTTTACCGGAAAAATCCTGTTTTCCCAAAAAGGAGAGGAGCAGTTTTGTACTGAAGAAAAATCCCGGATGAAAAACCCCGGGAATTATTTCAACGGAAATGTTTCCGTACTTGAAATTCCTCGGTGCACGCAGATACCATTCCACATAAGGTTTCCAGGTTCTATTGACGATTCCCTTGATAATTCTTCGCATGGACTTTCCGGAACAAAAAAACAAATTCCAAATGCCATTTCAATTTGTCATTTGGAATTTATCTTCCTCTATTTGAAATTTTTTATTTCACCTCTTTCATTTCCATTCCGCATTGTGGACATTTTCCGGGTTTGTCGTAAGTTTTTGTCCCTTCGCATTGCATTGGGCATTGGTATTTCACACCTGCAATTTGAGATCCGGAATTAGCCGGTGTTGTTCCTGTTTGGGCGGGAGTCGCCATACTATCTGTTTTTCCTCCTGATGTTTTTGTGTTTCCACAAGAAGTGAGAAAAGCAATCGCGACAATGGATGAGAAAATGATTTTTTTCATGGCGGTGTTTTGTTTAAACAAAGATAGTGTGATCGCATGGAAATTCAACATTGACACTTGACTTCGAGCCATCCGAGCACTATTTTTACCCAAAACATTCCCTTTGGATTTCGGCCGTCTCCCTTCTATCGATCATGTAGATTTTTCATTGCCGAAAGATTTACCTGCAACCAAAATCCTGCTGAACAGCAAATCGTCAGGGGAAAAATTCCAGTTGTTTGTCGGCTGTCCGGTATGGGGAGAAAAGGAATGGCTCGGAACCATTTATCCGAAAGATGCAAAAGACCGTGATTTGCTGTTTCACTATTCACGCCAATTCAATTGCATCGAGTTGAATACAACCTATTACCGGATTCCATCTCCGATAACTGTGGCGAGTTGGAAAAACGCAACCCCTCCACATTTTTGCTTTTGTCCGAAAATACCGAAAGAGATTTCACACACCCGTCAGTTGAGCAATGTCCATGATCTCACCTATGCGTTTTGCGAAGTGATGCAACCTTTGGAAAACAAACTAGGCACTTTTTTTCTCCAACTCCCTCCTTGGTTCGAACCGGAAAATGCAAATGCATTGAAAAAATTCATTGGCGATTTTCCAGCCGACATGAAACTGGCGGTTGAATTCAGGAATGAAAAATGGTTTACGGAAAAGGAATTGTTGTCCGAAATATTTTCCTTTCTTGAAGAACACGAAACAGGAACTGTCATCACAGACACAGCAGGCAGGCGCGACGTACTGCACATGCGACTGACGACCACAACCGCATTCATCCGGTTCACTGCAAACGATCTTCATCCGACAGATTTTCCGCGTATCGATGCTTGGGCGGAACAATTGAAAATCTGGAAAGAAGATGGATTGGAAACAATTTATTTTTTCATTCACAGTCCGACCCATGGAAAAATGCCGCATCTCGTAAATCATGCGGTGAAAAAATTCAATGCCGTTTTAGGGACAAAACTTCCTTCGTGCAAATTCATCGAAGAGGAACAGACTTTGTTCGGATGATTTTTTATCGCTCTGCTTCTTTCCAACCCAGAGCGGCGGCACCCAACACAGCCGCATTATCCGGCAATGCCGATAATTTCAATTCCACCTTCCCCTTATAGTTGCGCAAAATATATTCGTTCAGACAATATTTCGTCGGATTCAATAAAAGGTCACCGGCTTTTGCCAATCCGCCATAAAGAAAAATATGTGATGGACTTGTAATCGTAATCATGTTCGCCAACGCAAAACCCAACTTGTCCGCAGTATACCCGATAATGTTTTTGGCTACAAGATCCCCTTTTGCTGCAGCATCCGTAATGTGTTTGCTTTCGATTTTACCAGCTGGAATTTCCTTCAAAATGCTCAGGTGATCAGCGAATTTGAGAAACTCATTGGCGGTTTTCTCAATTCCCGTTGCGGAAACATACGTTTCAAGACAGCCTTTCCTGCCGCAACCGCAAAGCCGTCCGTTCTGTTCAATGATCACATGTCCGAGTTCGCCTGCAAATCCATCATGTCCGTACAACACTTCCCCGTTCACCACAAAACCGCTTCCCAAACCCGTTCCCAAAGTCACGACAACAAAATCACGGAGGAATTTCGCATCGCCGAAAAGCAATTCTCCCAATGCAGCGGCATTTGCGTCATTCGTCAATTTGCAATCCACACCCATTTCATCCGACAACATTTTTGCGAGCGGAACAACTCCTTCCCACGGCATGTTCGGTGCGAATTCAATGCTTCCTGAATAATAATTTGCACTCGGCGCTCCCATTCCTATTCCGAGCAATTCGGTTTTTGTTTTTGAAACCCCTTCGCGCAATAATTTCGCAGCATCCTTTACAAATCCCTCAGGTGCAGGATAAGCACGTGTTGATAATCTTTCCGAAAACAAAATCTCTCCCATTTTATCGACGAGACCGATTTCGGTATTGGTTCCTCCAATGTCAATTCCTGCGCAGACTTCCCTTTTCATTTCATGAATCATTTTTCGTTTTTCTCAAGCGTTCCAGTGTTCGATCGATATATTTTTCAGGCGGCAAAAGCGATTGCTGAATTCTCTTTGCATAACGAATGCTGTCCAATATTTCCTTTTGTTTTTCTTCCACCACAGTTTTTTGTTGTTCTATAATTGTTTTTTGACTTTGTGTAACGCGGAAGCGATTGAACAGGAATCCGGAAAATACGATGACCAACAACAGACCTCCAACCACAAACATCAGTACGGTGTTTTCCCTTCGCTTATCGGATTCGGCTATTGCATCTTTTTTTGCCTGCTCCACTTTTTCAATGGCGGATTTTTTGTCGAATTGAAAATTCATTTCCGTTTCCACCGATTTGCGGGTATTTTCCTGACTCAACAAAGTGTCACGCAGGGCGATAAAATGCCTGTAATATTTCAAGGCACTGTCCGGTTGATGAATGCCTTCATATTCATCGGCAATCGATTCACTGTTGTCACGTTCAACATCACGGAATCCCTTGTTTTTCGCAATGGTGAATGCACGGAGATGATAGTCCAACGCTTTTTTTGAAAACCCGAACGCCAAGTTTTTATTTCCCCTGAAGGAAGCCGAATCGCCTTCACGCGCATATACATCTCCGATATCCCCAATTGAAATCGCAATGCCCTTATCATCTTTTATCTCCTGCCTGATTTTCAAGGCTTGGGAATAATACTGCAATGCCAAAGTGAATTTATTGGAAACGGAATCCCATCTTTTTGCATCGAGTGCAGCTTCCCCCTCGCGCATGTACACATTTCCGATATTGTTGTAGGCAAACGTAACCCCCTTTTCATCGGAACGGATGGCTGTTGCATTTCCATTGGCCTTCTCCTTTTCCAGAAGTTCCAACTTGACATTCAATGAATTCAAAAACTGTTCTTTTGCCTCGGGATATTTATGCATATTATTATACACAACACCGATATTATTCATGCACTTCGCCAAACCGGCTTTATCATTTGTCTCCTGCGAAAATTTCAACGCCTTGAAATAATAATCGAGTGCCTTGTCATTTTCATAAAGATTCGTGTAAACATTGCCGATACTGTTATATGCGGCAGCAATTCCATTTTTAGCATTTTTGTCATTGGGGTTTTCCTTTTCAATGGCCTCAAACAAATCCAATCCCGCAAAATAGTTTTCAAGCGACACTGGAAAATTCTCACGGTTACTGAAAATCACACCGACATTGCAATACGCTTTTCCCATTTCCAACATCACTATTTTCCTTTCCTTGTCCGAATGCGATATGGTCAGATACCTCTCACCGAATTTCTTGGCACTGTCGGCTGTTGCTATCGCCTTATCGTAATCGCCCTCATTGCTGTATTGCGTTTCCAGTCGATTCAATGTTCTGATTTTCGTTGTGTCTTCCAACGTCTGATTGAGAAAATCGAGAAGCGAATCTATCTTATGCTGTTGCGCAAAAACCGTTTGCTGAAAAAATATCAGCAAGAAAAAAAACAACCGACGATTGAATACTTTTTCCATTCAAGAATGAATCGCACTATTTTTTCTCATCGTCTTTTACAAAATAATCCGCATCGAATAATTTATTCACCCCATGCTGGTGCAATGCGTAATTGAAACCCTTCACCAATCCATACGCACCATGCTCTCCCGATTTATTGATGGCAATGATTCCAACCTGGAAATCCCTGTAGTTGGAATGTTTCTGCACAATGCGATTGATGGCGGCTTCACAGGCTTCTTGCGGAGTGGCACCTTCACGCATTTTTTCCACCGCAAGGTGCGAGGCAAGCGTACGCAAAACCGTTTCTCCCAAACCTGTGCACGCTGCACCGCCCACTTCACTGTCGACAAATAATCCAGCACCGATCACCGGTGAATCACCCACCCGTCCGTGCATTTTCCAGGCGAGTCCGCTCGTGGTGCAACTGCCGGCAACATTTCCATTCACATCCATCGCCAACAAACCGATCGTGTCGTGATTTTCAATGTTGATGATGGGTTTATAATTCTGCGCCTTCAACCAATCCTGCCACGCTTTTTTCTGCACGTCGTTCAACGCATTTGGAAGTTGTGCAATCCCCAACGACTTTGCAAAAAGTTCCGCACCGCTTCCGACAATCATCACATGCGGAGTTTTTTCCATGACCGCACGCGCCAATGAAATTGGGTGTTCGATACCCTGCACAAAAGCAACCGATCCCGCATTTCCCTTTTCATCCATGATCGACGCATCAAGCGTAACGATTCCTTCGCGATCGGGAAATCCACCGAGACCAACACTCGTATTGTTTTTATCGGCCTCAACAACCATCACGCCTTTCTCCACGGTGTCAACCAGGCTTCCTCCGGCCAATAGCGTTTTCATCGCCTCTTCATTCGCAGCCATTCCATGATTCCAAGTGGAAATGACGACCGGTCCACCTTTCGAACTGTTGGGATTCACTTTCGGTTGCGGTTTTGTTTTTTTACCGCCACCCGCAAAAGCAGAAGTTCCGACTGCCGAGAATGCTGCGAACATGGCGCTGTTGCGAAGAAAGTTTTTCCTATTCATGGTGAGTTTGTTTTTGATGGCTAGTTTTCAAAGGGTACGGATTACGAATTGTACGGATCTACGAATTGCAAATGTGTACGAATAAATATTCCCGATTCATTTTCGTAATTCGTACCTTCTTTACTTGGTTAAAATTTGAATTTCATCAGCAAAGATCCAAGCGGGGTTTCCTTTTCCGGGATGCCAACTTGGGCAAGTGCCGATATTCTTTCCGACAATTTTTATGTAACGCGCTTTTGTATTTGCATCAACATAAAAATCGTGGAGAATGGGACCGTCGTGATTTTGGGTGATGGTGTTTTTGTCCGTACCGAGTTGCGTGAAATTCTTTCCATCCATCGAGGAATAAAAATCAACTTCGCTCGGCATGAAAATCCACGCGCCTTGGTCCTGCAAAAATCCGATCGCAATGTGTGAAATGTCTTTTGCCGAACCGAGATCAACAACCGCATCCAAATCTTTTCCCTCATAACCCTGCCAATCACCTGTGCGGAAATTTTCCGATCCACGGATTCCGTCAATGAGTGCATTATTTCCATTGGCCGCATATTGATTGGCGTATTGCGTATTGAGATGAATCGACCTTCCGCCAGGAATTTTTGTATAGGAAAAAGAAATCGTGTCGCTACAATTCCCATCCTTGCTTTTTGCAAAGGCTTTTATTTTGCTGTTTTCGTTTATTTCAAAAAGCACTGTTCTTTCTTCAAAAGGTCCATTATTGATACTTGTGAAATATTTATTTCCAGCTAAGTATTCCATATCAATAATCATCTTACCGGAAAAAGTCCTCATCGATCCAGGGCTTGAAGTGGAAAGTGACTCATCATGGGCAAAATTTACCAAAGGAACAGTAGGAACAATCAAACTCGAATCAAATTTTATTCCCGGACGGAATTCCGGTTTTGTTCCCCAAACAATTTCATCTGGAAATTTTGTGTACTCGATATTCATCCACAACTTACCGCCCTTCATGATATCGGATTGATGGATGTAGCAGTCATTCAAGGTATCCCCATTCAACGTTGCCGATGTGATGTATTGCAAGGGTGCATTTGCGTTTGTCTTCAACACAAATGTTTTTCCGTTTTCCAGATGCAAATCAACTTCCGCAAATTGCGGCGGACACAAAACATATTCATCGGATCCGGGAGTGACGGAATAAATTCCCATCGCACCCATCACATACCATGCACTCATTTGTCCGCAATCCTCATTGCCGCACAAACCAGCCGGTCCGGTTTTGTATAGATTATTCAAGATATAACTCACACACGAAGATGTTTTTTGCGGATGACCGCAATAAGAATACAACCACGCCATGTGATGACTCGGTTCATTTCCCTGCGCATATTGCCCGATCATTCCGGAAATATCCGATTGGTCGCGTCCTGAGGTTTTGGATGAGGCTGAAAAAAGCGAATCGAGAAATGCTGTGAATTTTTGATCACCGCCATGCGCTTCGATCAATCCCGGAATGTCCTGTGGAACAGCGAGAGAATATTGCCATGCATTCGCTTCCGTATAATGGAAATTCACTTCGAAAGGATCAAAAGGCTCGATGAAAGAATTATTCAATCGCGGACGGAAAAATCCGGTTTGACGGTCGTACAAATTTCTCCAGCTTTGCGCGCGACGTGTAAATGTTTTTACATCTTCCTCATTCCTCATGCGTTTTGCAGCGAGTGCAATGCACCAATCATCGTATGCATATTCCAGCGTTTTCGAAACCGATTCGCTTTCGCCTTCCGCAGGAATGAATCCGAATTTTTTATACGCATCCAATCCGCGCGTTCCCTGAATTGCAGAATTTTTCATGGCTTCGTATGCGGTGACGGTATCAAAATCCTTTATCCCTTTCATCCATGCATCCACCATGACGGGAACGGAATGATAACCGATCATGCAATTCGTTTCATTGGCCGACAATTCCCATACGGGCAACATGCCGCCTTCCTGCGCTTGCTTGATGAAGGTGTTGATGAAATCGTTCGTGCGTTTCTGTTGGATGATCGTAAAAAGGGGATTCAATGCGCGATACGTATCCCACAATGAAAAAACGGTGTACTGCGGATGAATCGTGTCGCGATGGATTTGCATGTCTCGTCCACGGTAATCGCCATTCACATCACAATATAAATTCGGCGCAATGAAACAGTGATAGAGTGCGGTGTAAAATATTTTCTTTTTATTCTCATCATCGCCTTTCACTTCAATTTTTCCCAATTCATTGTTCCATTGGTCAACCACTTTTTTGTGAACGTCATCAAAATTGAAATCGGGAACTTCCGTTTGCATATTCAACTTTGCATTCTCACAACTCACGGCGGAAAGCGCAACTTTCAAAATGACCGGTTCACTTTTTCCATTGGCAAATGAAAAGGCGACTTTGACATTTTTCCCGCCCATTTCTTTCGACTGTGAATTGTCTTCAAAATGTGTTCCTGAAAAACTTTTGGAAAATTCCGCATAGAAATAAACACGCTGGTCATTCGCCCATGCTTTTGAAAAACGGTAACCTTGGATCGTATGGTCATTCACAATTTCAACATGCGAATCAATCACTTCATCACGGTGTTCGAGATCGAGTAGAATCCAATTTTCGTCGTCATTTGCAAATGTGTAACGGTGAACACCCACTCTCGGCGATGCAGTGAGTTCCACTTTTGTTTTTGAATTATCGAGCACAACAGAATAATATCCCGCTTCCGCCTTTTCATTTTTATGTGAAAATCCTGAACGGTAACCTTCCTTTTCATCCGCACCATTATTGAAAATTATTTTTCCTGTTCCCGGCATGAATAAAATATCACCATAGTCGCTGCAGCCTGTTCCACTCAAATGCGTGTGCGAAAATCCATAAATGATCGAGTCGGAATAATGATAACCGGAACAACCATCCCAACTTCCATCCACGCGCGTATCCGGACTCAACTGCACCATTCCGAAAGGCGCAGTCGCTCCAGGAAAAGTATGTCCATGTCCACCTGTGCCGATCATCGGATCAACATAATTTGTCCAATAACAATTCGGAGTGGGAACTTCCCATGTGAAAACAGCTTTTGAGGAATTTTTTTTCGAATCATTTCCACAGGAGGAAATGAAAATTGCAAAAAGGAAAATTAAAATCGGCGAGAGAAATTTCATATTGGAAAGCAGTATTCGAAGATAAGAATTCATTGGCAGGTTTGAATATTGAACACTCAATATCGAACATCGAATATCGAAGGAAAATTCTTTGGATACCTGAATTTTTGAATCTTTGAATCGCCTTATCTTTACCCAATGAAATTCTTCCTTCCGATTTCTCTCTTCGTCCTGATTTTTTCCTGTTCATCCGGAAATTCCTCAAAGCCACAACAGGATAGCCTTCCCCAGCAACAGGTGGCATTGCCCGAATTGAAAAAGGGCGATCTCACCGATTTATTTGTCGTGAGCGATCCGGGAAATTCCTACACGGTTTATGTTCCCTCGAATTACAATCCGTTGAAAAAATATCCGCTCATCGTTTTTTTTGATGCGCATGCGAATGGCCATCTTCCCTTGAACAATTACAAATCGATTGCGGAAAAGTGGGGTTATATTTTTGTGGCTTCCAACACTTCGAAGAATGGAATGGAGATGGATCAAACCGTGAAAATCGGGAATGAGTTGATTGATGAAGCGAAAGCCATTTTGCCGGTGGATGAAAATCAGATTCTGTTGTGCGGATTTTCCGGCGGCTCGCGTGTTGCGGCATACATGACAGCGGGAAGACAGGATGTGAAAGGCGTGATTTGCAATTCAGCAGCACCACAAGGAATATTGACAGGAAAAGTTTTCGTTGGATTGGCGGGATTGGGCGACATGAATTATCTCGAGATGAAAAATTTTGCTGATCGCCAACCGACCAATACTTCACCGCATGAACTTTTGGTGTTTGATGGAAAACATGAATGGGCTCCAACGAACATGATGGAAGATGCGATGCTGATTGCAACCATCTATCATCCGAATACAAAAAACACAGCAACAGATTCCGCAATGGCGAAAGAACTCTGCATCCTGATCACCTATCAATCGGATTCGATCATGAATACAAGTTGTTCGATTGCCGATGCACTTCGTCAAACCGGCAAACGTTGCAGCGAACCCTTGGGTGGATGGAAATCGGATCACACGCGCGCAATCACTGATGCATGCATCAAATCGGATGAGGCGGCATGGGCGAAAGCGGAACAGGATGAAACGAAAATGCAACAGGAGCTCGGCAGCGCAATCATGCAACAGGACACAATCTGGTGGAAAACAAATGCCGACAGTTATTTTGAAACAAAAAATTCCGGAGCGGAAAAATTCATGCGTGAGCGTTTGCGCGGGTATACAAGTCTCATGTGTTATTCGTATGTCAACCAGGCGATGCAGGCGAACAATTTACATGCAGCGGAAAAACTGATTACCGTTTATTCCATTGTTGACCCAACAAATTCAGAGTGGGCGTATATGCGCGCAGTGCTGTACATGAAAATAAATTTGCCCGATTATGCAATTGCGTCATTGGATAAAGCGGTTGAACTCGGATTCAATGATCGAACACGTTTACTCAACGACGCCAACTTCACTTCACTTCAGACTGATGCAAGATTTTCAGAAATGATGGGAAAAATGAAGTAGGCATAATTGTTGTCTGATAAAGACTTACCAATTCCATTGTCATGCCACCAAGGCACAAAAACACCAAGGTTTTAATTGTAGGAAATTTTTTTTTCTTTGATAGTCTTCGTGCCTTCATCTTTTTCCTGCAAAATCATTTTTTCAAAAGATGTGTTGTTTCCGTTTCATTTTTTTTCCTTCCGGCATTCGTCGGCGCACAAGTCAACCTGGTTCCGAATCCATCGTTTGAAGCGGATGACAATGCTCCCGTGATAAATGTTTTCAATTGGAATCATTATGCGGATTGGCAAAAGGATTCGCTATTGTACAATGACGATTACGCGGCGATTCTTGCACAAAGTTGGTTTGCACCGACATCCGGCACTCCCGACTATTTGAATTCCGATCGATCGAATCTGCAGGGATTCAAGACAAAAACCGCACGCACCGGAAGCGGCAGGATGGGAATCATTACCGGAATTGCCAAAAACGGTTTGGTGAGTTGGCTCTTTTACAAGGACACTTATGCGGAATACATTGAATGCAAATTGAACAGGCCGCTTGATTCGGGAAAAGTATATTGCGTAAGATATTATGTTGCGCTCGACCGGAAAAGCAATTTTTGTTCGAATCATTTCGGCGCAATTGTGTCGAAGGAAAAACTGGATTCGAAATCGCACACGTCGATGACGATGTATGAAAATGATTTGCATGTCAATGCCGATGAAGACCATTACATCACGAGCAATGAAGGATGGGTGATGGTGTGCGACACTTTCATTGCAAAAGGCGGAGAGCGTTTTTTGACGATCGGAAGTTTTTCCGGAGATTTTCCGAAACGGATTCATTCGCAGAAAAAATCGCAGCATGCAGGTTTGCGCGTGGGACCGTTCA